>DATFPH010000290.1:0-63965 GCA_035264905.1 Thermoanaerobaculia bacterium | reverse complement strand
CCTTGCCGACCGGGAAGGGCATGGTCATGGAGTCCATGCCTTCGACCTTGCCGCTGCGCGCGACATAGTTGTCGATCGCTTCATGCTCCAGGTAGAGGCCGCTGCCCTGGGACGGAAGCTGCTGCACTCGGGCCCGTACGGTGTAGGTGTGCCCCGAGGTCCTCTCCTCGGTCCGGCCGGTGCAGCCGGCGGCGAGCAGGGGAAGCAGCGCAAGGAGCAGGATCGAACGAAGGATTTTTCCGCGGACCGCGCTCGTCTTCATCGCAGGCGGATCGTAGCATGGGCTGATAAAGTCCTCCCGTGTCTGGCGGAGGAGGGCCGAGCATGAGCAAACAGGACGAGAGCGGACTGTGGATGAGCCTGGGACCGTACGCAGAGGCGGTGGAGGCGCGGCTGCGCCGGTGGGAGGACGAGGGTTTCGGCCGGCGCCTGTGGGCCAAGGACCACACGCTCTGGACCCCCGAGCCGGTCCCGGAGCTGACGGACCGGATGGGCTGGCTGGAGCTGCCCGACGCGATGCAGGGGGAGATCGAGCGCCTGGAGCGCTTCGCCGCGGAGGCGCGCGCCGACGGGATCGAGCGGGTCTTGGTCCTCGGCATGGGCGGATCGAGCCTCGCTCCCGAGGTCTTTACGCGGACGTTCGGAGAAAGTCGGATCGAGCTGCGGGTCGTCGATACCACGCACCCGGACGCCGTCGAAGCCGCCAGTCGCGGCGTCGATCCGGCGAAGACTCTCTTCCTGGTCTCCAGCAAATCGGGCGGCACGATCGAGACTCTCTCGCTGTTCCGGTTTTTCTGGAAGCTCACCGGCGAGCGGCTCCCGGCCAACCGGGCCGGCCGGCAGTTCGTGGCGATCACCGATCCCGGCACGTCGCTGGAGCGCCTGGCCCGCGAGCGAGGCTTCCGGGCGGTGTGGAACGGCCCCGAGGAGGTGGGGGGGCGCTACAGCGCTCTGACCAACTTCGGCCTGGTGCCGGCGGCGCTGCTCGGGGTCGACCTCCGCGGGCTGCTGGAGCGCGGTCGGGCCATGGCCCGGGCGTGCGGCCCGGCGGCGCCGGCCACCCAGAGCCCCGGTCTGGTTCTGGGCGCGGCTCTCGGCGAGCTGGCCCTCGCCGGTCGCGACAAGCTGACCTTCCTCGCCACCCCCGCGTTGGCGTCGTTTCCAGACTGGATCGAGCAGCTCGTCGCCGAGAGCACGGGAAAGCACGGCCAGGGGATCGTGCCGGTCGTCGGCGAGCGCCTGGGCCGGACGGAGGTCTATGGCAAGGACCGCGTCTTCGCCGCCCTGCTCCTCGACGGCGAGACGGAGGAGCTGGAGCCGCGGCTCGCCGAGCTGGAGGCCGCCGGCCATCCCGTTCTGCGCTTCCGGCTCGGCGACCGGCTCGACCTCGGGCGGGAGATCGTCCGCTGGGAGATCGCCACGGCCGCGGCCGGGGCGGTCCTCGGAATCAATCCGTTCGACCAGCCGGACGTGCAGCTCGCCAAGGAGCTGGCGGCCCGCGCCATGAAAGACGAGGCGGAGCACGAGGCCGGCCAGGACGCGGCCGAAGGGGAGACGGTGGAAGCCCTCGGCGCCTCGGTGCTGGCCGTGGCCCTCGGCACCTGGATCGAGGGGATCCAGCCCGGCGACTACATCGGTCTCCAGGCCTACCTGCCGGACGGCGCGGAGGACGTGCGGGTCATCCAGGCCGCGCTGCGGGACTGGACCCGGCTCGCGGTGACCGCCGGCTACGGTCCGCGCTTCCTCCACTCGACCGGCCAGCTCCACAAAGGCGGGCCGGACCGCTGCCGCTTCCTGCAGCTCGTCGACCAGCCGTTCCAGAGACTGCCCGTGCCGGAGACCGACTACGACTTCGCGTCGCTGATCCGCGCCCAGGCGAACGGCGACCGGCAGGCGCTGGAGCAGCGTGGCCGCCAGGTGCTCCGGCTGCAGCTCGGTCTCGATCCGCACCTGGGGCTGAAGCGGCTCCGCGAGGCGCTTGGCGTGGGAGCGAAGTACGACGGGGAAGGGGACGAGACCCTCCCGCCGGAGCCGGCACGGTGATCCTGGGCGGCGACGTCGGCGGCACCAAAACGAACATCGGTCTCTTCGAAGTCGTGGACGGGGTGCCGCGGCTGGTGCGGGCCGAGAAGCTCCGGAGCCAGGAGTACCCCGGGCTGGCCGCTGTGCTGTCCGACTTCCTGGCCCGGCACTCGGGGCCGCGGATCGAGGCGGCCTGCTTCGGCGTGCCCGGTCCGGTGCTGGAGAACCGGGCGAGCACGCCGAACCTGGCCTGGCAGATCGACGGGACCCTGGTCGCGCAGCAGACGGGGCTCCCCCGGGTCCTCCTGATCAACGACCTGGTGGCCACGGCCGAGGGGATCCCTCTCCTGGCGGACGGCGAGGTGGCGGTGCTCCAGCGCGGCGTCCCCGGCGCTCCGGCCCGCGAAGGAAACCGCGTCCTGATCGCGGCCGGCACCGGCCTCGGGATGTCGCTGCTCCCGCGAATCGGCGACCTCTGGGTCCCGGTGCCGTCGGAGGGGGGGCATGCCGATTTCGCGCCGCGCGACGAGGAGGAGATCGGCCTCCTGCTCTATCTGCGGGAGCGCTTCGGCCGGGTGAGCGTGGAGCGGGTGCTCTCGGGGCCGGGCCTGTTCAACGTCTACAGCTTTCTGCGCGACGTCCATCACGCGCCGGAGAACCCGCTGGTGCGCGAGGCGTTGGGCAGGGGGGACGATCCCACGAAGGTGATCGGCACGGCCGGCCTCGCCTCCACGGCGGGCGAGAGCTGCGACCTCTGCGCGCGCGCGCTGCGGATCTTCGCCGCGGTCTACGGCGCCGTGGCGGGGAACCTGGCGCTGACCGGTACCGCCACGGGCGGCGTCTGGTTGGGTGGCGGCATCGCCCCGAAGATCCTGCCGCGCCTCACCGACGGGCTGTTCATCCAGACCTTCCTGGCCAAGGGGCGCTTCGTGCCCTTCCTGGAGCGCATTCCGGTGCGGGTGATCCTCAATGACAAGACGGCGATGCTGGGAGCGGCGCGGCGGGCGCTCATGGGGTAGGCAGGGCCCGCCGTGCCACCTGGGCCACGGCCGCCGCCAGCTGGTGGGGCTCCACGGGCTTCGCCAGGTGGAGCTGGAACCCCGCCTCCAGGGCCTTGCGGCGGTCTGCGTCCCCGGCATAGGCCGTCAAGGCAATTGCCGGGATGTCCCGGATCTCGCCGTCCAGGGCGCGGATTCTCCGCATCAGCTCATAGCCGTCCATGTCCGGCATGCCGATGTCCGCGATCAGGACGTCGGTCTCCTCGCGGAGCAGGCGGTCGATGGCTTCGCTCCCGGAGGCCGCGGCGCGGACCTGGGCGCCGAGCTTTGCGAGCACGCTCGGCAGCACCTCGCGGGCGTCCAGCTCGTCGTCCACCAGAAGGATCCGCAGACCGTGGATGTCCTCGCTCTCTCCATCCTCGATCTCGATCGTCTCCCCGTCCTCGGCGGTGCGCTCGGGCACGGGCTCCACCGGCCGCAGGGCGCGCAGCGGCGTGATCGGCAGGGTCACGGTGAAGGTGGACCCCTTGCCGTCGCCGGCGCTCTCCGCCTGGACCGTGCCGCCGTGCAGCTCCACCAGATGGCGGACGATGGCGAGCCCCAGGCCGAGGCCGCCGTGGGTGCGGGTCGTGCTGCTGTCCGCCTGCCGGAAGCGGTCGAACACGTAGTCGAGGAAGTCCTGGCGGATGCCGATCCCGGAGTCGGTCACGCGGATGCGCGCCTGGCCGCCGGCCCGCTCCAGGTGGATCTCGATGCGGCCCTTTTCCAGCGTGAACTTGACTGCGTTCGACAGGAGGTTCCAGATCACCTGCTGCAACCGGTTGGGGTCGGCGGAGACCGGCGGGACCTCGGCATCGAACCGGGCCTCCAGGCGGATCTCCTTGGCGTCGGCGGCGGGGCGTACGGCGTCGACGGCCCCCTCGATCACCTGGGTGAGATCGACGCGGCGGACCTTGAGGCGGAGCTTGCCGGTGATGATCCGTGAGACTTCCAGCAGGTCGTCGATGATCTGGCTCTGCGATTTGGCGTTGCGCTCGATGGTGACCACGGCGCGCTGGGTGCCGTCCTTGTCGAGGTTGCCGCTGCGGAGAAGCCAGGTCCAGCCCAGGATGGCGTTGAGCGGCGTGCGCAGCTCGTGGGAGAGGGTGCTCAGGAACTCGTCCTTGATCCGGTTGGCCTCCTCGGCGCGGCGCCGCGCCTCCTGCTCGCGCAGCAGCAGCTCGCGCCGCTCCTCCTCCCCGCGGCGGCGCCCGGTGATGTCGCGGGCCACCCAGACGACCGAGCGCCCCAGCAGCGGGCTGACCGCCGCCTCCAGCCAGATGCCGGTGCCGTCGACCACCAGGTCGTACTCCAGGTGGACGGTCTGCCAGGCGTCCAGCGCCTGATGGATCCGGGACAGGAAATAGGCGGCCTGCTCCTCCGGGAAGACGTCGTCCAGGCGGCGGCCGCGCAGGTCGGCGATGAGGCGGCTGGCGCTCGCCGCGCGGGTGGGCGCCACCTTCAGACAGCGCCCCTCGTCGTCGAAGATGAAGATGGCGTCGCGCATCGCGGCGAACAGGGCGCGCAGCTCCGCCTCGGACGAGCGCAGCGCCGCGGTCTGCTCTTCGACGCGCCGTTCGAGCTGTTCCGCGTGGTGGCGGAGCTCGGTCTCCTTGCCGGCCAGCGCGTCGGCCATCATGTCGAACGCCGTGGCCAGGCGCCCGACCTCGTCGCGCTGCTGGAGACCGACGCGGCGCGACATGTCCCCGGCGGCGATGGCGTTCGCGGTCTGCCCGACCAGCCGCAGGGGGCGGGTGGCCCACTGCGCCGCCGCGAGGCCGAGGCCGATCGCAAGGAGAGCGGTGATGCCGACGACCACCAGGTTGCGCCGGCTCTGGTCCCGCAGAGTCGCGAGGATGGCGCTCTCCGGGCTGAGGATGCCGTAGACCCAGCGGGCGTTCGCCAGCGGCACCAGGGTGGCCTCGACCGGCTGGCCGTCGACCTCGAAGCGGACGTGCGGATCGTTCGCCGCGTCGTAAAGCAGCCAGCGGGAGCGCTCGACCAATCCCGTGGCGGCCCAGGGCGGCCGCAGCAGCTCCCGGGTGCGCGGGCCGAAGCGCTGCTCGGCGATCAGGCGGCTCGCGGTGTCCGGCGGCAGCGGCTCGAGCGGCCGGAAGCGGAGGCCCTCCTGGCGCGCGTCGGTCAGGCGGATGCCGTCCGCGTCCCACAGGACGCCGACCTCCTCGTGGCCGCTGAAGCCGGTGTCGGTGGAGACGATCTCGTCGATCCGCGCCAAGGTCAGCCGGCCGAGGAGCGTGCCCTCGATGGAGCCGTCCGGGCCGCGGACCGGCACAGAGGTATAGAGGAAGACCTTCTGGTCGAGCGGATCCCAGCGCGGCACGGTGGCGCCGGAGCCGCCGGCGATCGCCTGCAGGAAGGCCCGCGTGGCCACGTAGCTCCGGCCGGTCAGCGAGGGATCGCTGGCGAGACGCACGGTCCCGGTGCTGTCGGTCAGCAGGATGGCGTCGAACCGGTGGGTGTCGCGCATCTGCCGCAAGGCGAGCTCGACCGTCGCGCGCAGGTCGGAATCGCCGGGCGTTTCCAGGTATCGCGAGGTCCAGGGGAGGAGGGCAAGGACCTGGACGTCGGAGAGGACCCGCTCGAGGTAGCGATCGACGACCTTCGCGGTGCCACGGGCCTGCTGGAGGTTTTGCGCCCGCGTGGCCGCGAGGAGCTCCTCGCGGGCGATGAGCCCGTGCAGCAGGGTGACCGCCATCAGGGGGGCGATCGCCAGGAACCCCAGCAGCACGGCCAGCTTGACCGACCAGGACAGATCGCGCCAGCGCAGGCTCACGTTTCCGCTCCCAGGCGCACGCGCACCAGGCTGTAGTCGTCGGCCGGCACCAGGCCGCGGGCTTCGACCTGCGGCAGGCCGCGGACGTGGCGGCGGAAGATGGTGAGGTGCACCCCCTCGACGAGAGGGGCCACCGGAAGGTCGCGCGCCAGGATCTCCTGGGCGCGGTAGTAGGACTCTGCCCGCTGCGCCAGGTCGACGGTGCGCGCTCCCTCGGCGAGCGCCGCCTCGAGATCGGGGCTGGAGTACCCCATGACCTGCAGGGGTCCGCGCGCGCCGAAGCGGACGTTCAAGCTCTCCGGGTCGGGCCCCTGGCTGCCGCCGAGCAGGGCGAGGTCGAACTCATGGCGGACCGCGACGGTCTCCAGGAACTGGTCGAAGGGGAGGAAGACCAGGTGGACCGCGAGGCCCACGGCCTCGAGCTGGCGGGCCAGGATCCGGGCAATCTCGGGCATCGGCGCGACCGGCGGCGCCAGGAGCTCGAGCTCGCGTCCGGGATGGAGCCCGCCGGCGTCCGCGAGCAGCGCGCGGGCCCGGCCGGGATCGTACGCGGGCACGTGGGCGCTCCCGTTGTAGGCCCAGCCCACCGCCGGGGTGTAGAAGCCGAAGGCCGGCGCGCCGAAGCCGTGGAGCGCCTGGTCCAGGATCTCCTGCCGGTCGATCGCCCGGTTGATCGCCTCGCGCACCCGGCGGTCCGCGAGAGGCGGGCGGCGCAGGTTGAAGGCGCAGTAGATGCGGGAGTCCGCCAGGGACGATGCGATGCGGATCCCGGGCTCGCGCTCCAGCCGCTGGATCGCGTCGAGGGGCGGCCGGGCCATGCTGTAGTCGATCCTCCCGGACAGCAGCAGATCCGGGACCCTCCCCGCATCGGGCTCGAAAAAATAGACGATCCGGTCGAGCCAGGGGCCGGGCCGGAAGAACTTCGGGTTGGCGGTCAGGACGAGGCGCTTGCCGCGGACCCACGTGCCGAACCGGAAGGGGCCGGTACCGACCGGCCGTCCCTGCGCGATCCCGTCGGGATCGTGATGGGGGAGGATGAATGCGCCGTACCAGGCCAGGGTGGTCAGGAAGGGCGCCCACGGCTCCTTGAGCCGGATGACCACGGTCGCGTCATCCGGGGTTTCGACCCGGTCGATCCGGCGGACCGCCTCGTGGGCCAGCCCCGGCTGCCGGGCCAGGCGCTCGAACGTCCAGCGGACGTCGGCGGCGGTGAACGGCTCGCCGTCGTGCCACTGGACGTCCCGGCGGAGCCGGAACGTATAGGAGAGACCCCCCTCGCCCACGGCCCAGCTCTCCGCCAGGTCAGGATAGAGGCGGGACTCGGCGTCGAAGGCCAGCAGCTTGTTGAAGAGATTGGACCCGAGGATCAGAGCGGCCTCGTCGCGTGGCGAGTTGGGATCGAGGCTGCGCGGCTCGAACGGCAGGAGGACCCGAAGCTCGCCGCCCTCGGGCCGCGGACCCGGCGGCGGATGGAGATCCCGGGCTTTGCAACCGGTGACCAGCAGCGCAACCACCAGCCACTCGATGTGGTTCTTGAAACGAGGAGAAACCATCGCAGAGCCCGTCGTGAGACGCTCTGATTTATATCACAGGCCCGTCACGCGCTTTCGCGGTTGAGACGGAACCCTCATATACTTGGGATTGCATGAAGATTTTTTTCAAATCCCTGGCCGCCCTTCTGTTTCTTGCCTTGGCGGTCTGGGCGATCCGTTCCGACTCGCTGCCGGACCGGACAGGAGCCGGGGGGGCCGGAGCGGCGTCGCTGGAGGGACGGATGCCTCCGCTGGGCGATCCGGGCTGGCGGACCTCTCCGGTCTGGGACGACGGCCGGGCCGAGTATTGCGCCTATGACGTGACGTGGGCCCGCTACGGCCACCGCTTCCCCGGCCGCGCCCTGCTCGTCGTCGTCAAGGAGCCCTGGGCGCCGGATCTGGAGGTCAAGGCGGACACCCCGCGCGCGGACGGTTTCGACGTCCTCAAGCTGAACCACATCCGGGACGTGCCCACCGGGATCTATACCTACCATCAGATGGCGAGCGTCTTCGCCCGGCGGGACACCGGCGCGCTGCGCAAGATCGCCGCGGCGAGCGCCGAGGCGTGCGGCGTCTCCACGGCCGAGATGACCGGCGGCCGGCTGGAGACCCGCTCATACTTCGACGGTCAGGGGGACCGGGCCATGGACTACCCGCCCGGCACTCTCCCCGAGGACGGCCTGCCGCTCTTCCTGCGCGGCTATGTGCAGGGGGACGTCCCGGCCACGCTGAGCATCTTCCCGTCGCTGCTGCACGGAGCCTTCCCCAAGCTCGCGCCGGCCGCCTACCAGGTCGAGAAGCGGAGCGTGCCGGAGGGAGTCGAGATCCGGTTGACCAGCGGAAAATCCGTCCTCACCTACACCTTCGACCCGCAGCCACCGCACCGCCTCGTCCGCTTCGAGCGGGAGGACGGCACGGTGTACCGGATGTCGAAGTGCGAGCGGATCCCCTACTGGGAGATGCACAACCCGGGGGATGAGGCGTGGTTGCCGACGGCACCCTGAGCCCTACAAGCTCGTCAGCACCTTCTCGATCCGCTCCATCGCCCAGTCGATCTCTTCCTTCTTGATAACCAGGGGCGGGGCGACCCGGATGACGTGGTCGTGCGTCTCCTTGCAGAGGAGCCCTTCCTTCTGGAGCGCCTCGCAGAAGCGGCGGGCGCCGCCGGCCTCGCGGTGCAGCTCGATCCCGATCCACAGACCCTTGCCGCGCACTTCCTTGACGTGCTTCGACCGGATGCCTTGCAGGCGCTCCATGAAGTAGGGGCCGAGGGTGGCCGAGTTTTCCACCATCCGCTCCTCGACGAGGACGCGCAGGGAGGCGCGCGCGACCGCGGCGGCCATCGGATTGCCGCCGTAGGTCGAGCCGTGCTCCCCGGGCTTGAAAACGCCCATGACCGGATCGTCCGCCAGGATGCCCGAGACCGGATAGAAGCCGCCCGAGAGAGCCTTGCCCACGATCACGACGTCCGGGCGGATCTCCTCGTGCTCGTAGGCGAACAGCTTGCCGGTGCGGCCGAGGCCGGACTGGATCTCGTCGCAGACCAGCAGCGCGTTGTGCTCTTGCGTGATCTCGCGGAGGCGGCGCAGGTATCCCTCGGGCGGGACCACGATGCCCGCCTCGCCCTGGATCGGCTCGACCAGCACCGCGGCCACGTTCGGGTTCATGGCTGCGGCGACGGCTTCGGCGTTGCCGTAGGGGAGGATGCGGAAGCCGGGGGTGAAGGGACCGAAGCCGGCCCGGTAGGCCTCCTCGGTCGAGAAGCTCACGATGGTGATGGTGCGGCCATGGAAGTTGTTGGCGAAGGCGATGATCTCGGCCTGCCCCTCCGGAACCCCCTTGACCTGCCAGGCCCACTTGCGGGCGGTCTTCAAGGCGGTCTCCACCGCCTCGGCGCCCGTGTTCATGGGGAGGAACTTGTCGAACCCGGCGAGCTCGCAGATCTCCTTGTAGAAGAGGCCGAGCTGGTCGTTGCGGAAGGCCCGGGAGGTCAGGGTGACGGAGCGGGCCTGCTCCAGCAGGGCTTCGAGGATCCGCGGATGGCAATGTCCCTGGTTGACGGCCGAGTACGCCGCGAGGAAATCCAGGTAGCGGTTCCCCTCCACGTCCCACACCCAGACGCCCTCGGCACGGTGGACGACGACGTCGAGCGGATGGTAATTGTGCGCTCCGTACCGGTCTTCGAGCGCGATGTAGTCCTGCGTCTTCAGCTCCGTGATTTCTGACAGCGCCGTGGTGCTCATAGGGCTTCCTCCGAATACCCGCATTCTGTCACAAGCCCCCTCCTGCTATCATCCGGGTTTCAGCGACACGACAAGAGATGGCCGACTACTCCAATATCCCCCGCGACTCCCGGCGCGTCCCGATCGCGACCAAGGTCCAGTTCAAGTTCGACCGGTTCAGCGGTTTCATCAGCGAGTACTCCTCCAACATCTCGCCCACGGGGATGTACATCGTCACGGACAGTCCGGAGCCGGCGGGCCGCATCCTCGACCTGGAGTTCCGGCTGGGCGACGGGTTCGAGATCATCAAGGGGCAGGGGGAGGTGGTCTGGGCACGGACGGTGAGCGAAGGGCCGGGCCGGCCGCCCGGGATGGGGATCCGCTTCCTGGAGCTCTCCCCCGGCAGCCAGGAGCTCATCTACCGGATCGTCGACCGGTACGTGGCCCAGGGAGGCACCCCGTTCGATCTCACCGGCGTGCGCCACGCACCGGCGGCGCACCAGGCGGCCCCGCCTCCACCGTCTTCACCGTCTTCAGACACCGCGCTGCCGCCGCTCTCCCAGGTGCCCGATCCCTTCCCGGATCTCGAGCCCGAGCCGGGGCGCGAGGCGTCCGGAACCGTGCTACCCTGGTCTCCCTTTCTGAAGGAGACAGCGATGCCCGGTGGAGACGTGCTCCCCCCTCTGGAGCCGTTGGATGAGGTTTTCCGTCTCGAAGAGGTGCCGGCGGGCCCGGCGCCCGCTCCTGCCGCTCCCACGGCGCAGACGGTGCTGACGTTCCCCGGCTCTCCTCCGGCGCCGGCGCCCACGAGCGAGCTGTTGCCGCCGCTCGATCCCGATCTCGATCTGACGCAGGCCGGCCCGACGGTCGTCGGTTTCGACGAGCCGATTCCCGATCCGCCGTCGTACTCCGGAACCAGCCTGCCGGCCTCTTCCTCGGACGATCTTTTCGCTTCCTATCTCCCGCAGCCGGCAGCGCACGCGGAGGCGCCGCCGGTGCGGCCGCTCTCCACGCTGGCCGGGGGAGCCTCGGTCGAGCAGCCGCGGCGCCTCGGCCCCTGGATTCTGGTGGCGGTCCTGCTCGCCGTCGGCGCGGCCGCGTTCCTCCTGCGGGACCAGCTCCCGGGATGGCTCGGCCTGGGCGGGGGCGACGAGGAGATCGTCACGGCCGAGCAGAGGCCGCCGCTCCCCCGGCGGGCCGCTCCGCCGCCGCCCACCACCCTCCAGGAGGACGTCAACCTCACCTCGGACGCCGCGAGCACTCTGGAGTCGCCGGATTCCGCGCCGCCGGCCCCGCCGGTCGAGAGCGCGCCGCCTTCGGCGCAGGCGAGCAAGGCGCCGGCGGACGAGCCCGAGCCCCAGCGGCTGCCCGAGGTCGTCCAGCGCAAGCCCGCTTCGGCTCCGCCGGCCGGGCCCGCGGCTACCGCCATCGAGCGCATCACGTTCGAGCAGGCCTTGGGCGGAACCACGGTGATCCTGTGGGGGAACGGCGCCATCCGGCCGGAGAACTTCAAGCAGATCGACGTAGACTCCCCGCCGCGCGAGGTGATCCAGATCCGCGGAGTCCGCCGGCCGTTCGCGCCGACGCGCATCCCGGTCGGCACCTCCGAGGTCAAGCAGATCCGCGTGGGCTATCACGAGAGGCCGGGAGGGAACGAGCTGCACATTGTCATCGACCTGGCGAGGTCCGGCGTCCGGGTGGCCCGGATCGAGCCGGACGGGCAGCGCCTGCGCATCCACCTGCAGGGGCGCTGAACCCGGTACGGCTCCCCGGAGGGCGAGCCAGACGGCGGATTCGGAGTACAATGCCAGGCTCTGGAGCACCCTTGCGTGTCGAAACATGATGTGAGCCATCTCAAGCGCCGGCTCCTGCGGGATCTGGTGCGCGAGAACGTCGAGCTGAAAGAGAACCGGCTGCCGCGCTCTCTGCGCCGGGGACCGCAAAGGCTCCGGACCGCGGTGCGCGTCCTGGGGCTGGTCCTCTTCCCCCTGGTGCTGCTCGGCTCGACGCGGCTGATCTCGTCCTTCGCTCCGCCCGCGCCGGTTCCGGCCGCGGCGGCGACGCCTGCAGCGCCGGCACCGCCGGTCCCGCCGCAGGCCGCCGCCCAGCGCCTGGGCGAGCTCACGCCGATCAACGCCGACGTCCTCCCGCTGGCGGTGCGCAGGGTGGCGGTCGATCCTGGCCACGGCGGCGCCAGCCTGGGGACCCACACGCCGCACGGCCTGATCGAGAAGGACCTGACCCTGGACATCGCGGGCCGCCTGCGCAAGCTTCTGGAGGACGACGGCTTCGAGGTTCTTCTGACGCGCGGGGGCGACAAGGACGTGAGCCTGGCCGAGCGCGGGACCCTGGCCAACCAGGGGGGAGCCGACATCTTCGTCTCCATCCACGTCAACTGGATCGAGAACCGCCAGTCCCGCGGTGTCGAGACCTACTTCCTCGGAGCGACCCAGGACCCGTTCCTGAGCCGGCTGGCGGCCGCCGAGAACCGCGACTCGGGGTACTCCATGGCCGACATGCGCCAGCTCCTCGACCGCATCTACGCCGACGTGCGGCAGGACAATTCGCGCAAGCTGGCCGGGGTCGTCCAGTCCTCGCTGTATCATTCGCTCCGCCGAGTGAATCCCGGGCTCGAGAACCGGGGCGTCAAGGCGGCTCCGTTCATCGTGTTGTTGACCACGGAGATGCCGGCCATCCTCGCCGAG
Organism: Thermoanaerobaculia bacterium; assembly: GCA_035264905.1. Lineage (GTDB taxonomy): Bacteria > Acidobacteriota > Thermoanaerobaculia > Multivoradales > UBA5704 > UBA5704. Next base: position 51,653 of record DATFPH010000290.1, on the reverse strand, counting down.
GTCTCCTGCCTGTCCAACGACCAGGAGGCCGACCTCCTGTCGAGACCGCTCTATCGGCAGTACATCGCCGAAGCGCTCGCGGCGGGAGTCCGCTCCTACGCGGACTCCGTCGAGGGGAGGCCGCAGGGTGAGCCCTCCCCGAAGACGACCCCTGAGAAAGGAACCTGACCGGATGAGTGAGAAGAATAAAGAAGTCATCAACGTGGGGATCGATCTCGGAACCTCCCGCAGCTCGATCTCCTCTTCCAACGGCCAGCGCCACGTCATCGAGAGTTACGTCGGCTGGCCTCTCGACATGGTGGCGCGCAAGGTCCTCAAGAAGCCGGTGCTGATCGGGCGCGACGCGCTGGAGAACCGCACCATGCTGGACCTGCACCGGCCGCTGGAGCAGGGGCTGATCAAGGAGGGCTCGGAGAAGGACGAGGCGGCGGTGCGCGAGCTGCTCTGGCACCTGCTCTCCCTGGTGGGGGTCAAGCGCGAGGAGCGCGGCGGCCCGCGGGTACGCGCCGTGGTCGGCGTCCCCGCCGAGGCCCTGCGCGTCAACAAGCAGCACGTCCGCAAGGCGCTGGACGGGGCGGTCGAAAGCCTGATGATCGTGTCGGAGCCCTTCGCCGTGGCCTACGGCATGGAGGCCCTCGTGCACTCGATGATCATCGACCTCGGGGCGGGGACGACCGACTTCTGCGTGATGAACGGCCGCCTGCCCACGGAGGACGATCAGCGGACGCTGCCCCAGGCCGGCGACTGGATCGACGAGCAGCTCATGCGGCTCATCCGCGACCGGCACCCGCAGGCGAGCGTATCGATCCACATGGTCCGCACCTGGAAGGAGGAGGGGAGCTTCGTCGGCCAGACCAAGACCCCGATCCTCGTCACCGCTCCGGTCAACGGCAAGCCGACCGAGCTCGACATCACCAACGAGATGCGGCAGGCCTGCGAAGGGATCCTGCCGCCGCTCGTCGAGTCCATGCTCGACCTGCTCTCGCGCGTGCAGCCCGATTACCAGGAGAGGGTGCGCAACAATATCGTGGTCTCGGGAGGAACGGGCCTGATCCGCGGCCTCGGGCCGAAGCTCGAGCAGGAGCTGCAAGCGGTGGGCGGCGGCAAAGTGCGCGTGGTCAAAGACCCCGTCTTCGTCGGCTCCGACGGCGGCTTGGCCATCGCGCTCGACGCGCCCGACGACGATTGGGAGCGGCTCACCGCCTGAGCGCCTGGGATGGAGGAACCGGCCCGCGCCCCAAGGCCCGGGCCACTCCCGCTCCCGCCGCACAGGTCAGAACGGCCCAGGCAAGCCCCAGGAGCGCTGCCAGGATGAACCCGCCCCAGGGAGCGTCCGGCAGCGCGCTCAGCTCCTCCGCCTTCTTCAGCAGGTCGTCCCCGTGCAGCACGTCTCCCCAGGCAGGGAGCCGCGTCACCAGGATCGAGCCGATCTCGTAGGCATCCCCGGTCAGGGAGAGGAACGGCGCGAGCGCGAAGGGGAGGGCGAGCCCGAAGAGGACGGGGCGTCCGGCGGCGCCGGCCCGGCGCAGCAGCCAGACGCCCGGAAAGAGCGTCAGGAGGAAGGGGCCGAGGTCGGTCGCCAGGTAGACGAGGTCGCTGCCGCGCGTGTCGAACCCCGACAGGCGCCCGGCGTACGCTCCGCCGGCCTCGACAAACGGGAAGATCCGACCGAGAACCGAGCCGCCGTACTGCGGCGCGATCTCCAGCCGCGTCACCTCCCCGCCGGTCGCGAGGCATGCCGCCGCGTGCAGCAGCTCGTGAAGCGGCACGTACACCCACCACCCCACAATCATCCCGAGCAGAGCAAGGGCGAGACCGCGGACGCCGCGGTCCAGGCAGCGGTCGAGGCCATGGAAGACATCGAGGAAGATGCGCACGGGGGCAAGACTAACCCACCCCCTACCGCTCGATCGTGTACAGAGCGTCCGCGCCGGTCGCCGCGCCGCTGTTCTCCGCCTGCAGCGACCACTTGTCGCTCAGCAGGTAGCGGATGCGGAACGTGTTGACCGGCTCGAAGAGACCCATGCCGAAGGAGACGTAGAGCTTCGGCGAGAGATATTTGCTGACCACCAGGGAAGCTTCCTCGAGCGACCCCTTGGTTTCGATCCGGGCCTCCTCCAGGCCGAAGCGGGCGGCGAGCTGCTTGGCGAGCATGTTGCCGCCGCGGATGCCCAGGGAGGTCGCCGCGTTGGCCAGCCGGTCTCCCTCCTCCGGCTGGGCACGGTTCAGCGGGCGGCCCAGCAGCAGGTAGGAGAGCTGCTCCGTCTGCGTCATGGTCGGGTTGGACCACAGCGTGACCTCCGGCTTCTGCAAGGTCCCCCGCGCCTCGATGCCGGCCACCGTCCCGTCGTCGGCCTTGCGGAAGGCCCGCAGGTCGATCCCCGGGTTGTTGACCGGTCCGGAGAAGACGAGCCGGCCACGCTCGATCGTCAGGTCCTGCCCGTAGGCTTTGAATGTTCCGTCGGAGACCTTGAGCTCGCCGGTGGCCCGGGTCACCGCGCCAGGCCGCTGGATCACCAGGACCGAGCCGGTCGGCTCGGCCTTGAGCCCCATGACCTCCACGTCGACGTCCTTGCCCAGGACGAACCGGACCCGTGCGGTCAGGTCCATCCCGCCCTTCTCGGGCGCGACCTCCTGCCCGGCCCTGACGAAGACCACGTCGTCCGAGGCCTTGACCGGTCCTTTCTCTCCACGTTTTTCGATGTCCACCTTCGCCTCGGGGATGACGATCTCGCCGGTGAGCTCGGCCTTCTGGCCCTCGGCCGTGAACGTGAGGTCCGGCGAGACGAGCGCGTGGATCTCCTCCGTGTCTGACGCCAGGAAGCGGTTTCCCTTGACCGCCAGGCGGACCGGCGTCTCGGGGCTCGGCACCCCCGCCTGGCCGGTGATCGTCAAGGTTCCCTTCCCGGAGCGGACGCTGCCGTCGATGGTCAGCGCGCCTGTGCCGTTCCCTGCGGCGCTCAAGCGGGCCTCGCGGAGCTCGAGCCCGAACCTCGGCACGTCGGCGCGGGCTCCCTGGAGCTCGGCGCGGCCCACGAACCGTGGCGAACCGACCGTGCCCGAGAGGTCATAACCGCCGACGAGAGCTCCCGCGGGGTCGTTGATCTCAGGAACGAACCCTTCGACGAAGGCCAGGTTCCGCAGGTTGACGTCGATCCGTCCGGAGAGGGGTTGGCTGGTGACCGGCGTCCCCGGGGCGAAGCGGGGGAGGCGCAGCCGGGCGTTCAGGTTCCCGACGTCCCGCAGCACCAGGCTGGCCGTAGCCTGGCCGGCCCCCCCCGCGCCCGCCTGCGCCCGCACAACCGCCTGCTCGAAGGGGAACGCGATCGTCCGCCCGTCGCGCCCGGGGAAGCGGAGCTCGCCCGGGCCGGGCCGGAGATCGACGTCCGCGGCGGCCAGGACCGAGCCGGAGCCGTGCGCCTGGACCGTACCGTTGAGATCGCCGGTGACCACCAGGTCCGGCGGCAGATACGGCCGGAAGGTGTTCAAGGGGAAATCGGCCACGGAGGCGTCCACGTTCCAGGCGCCGGCCTGGGCCCAGCCGCCGTCGGCGCACAGGCGGGCTCCCCCCGAGCCCCAGCAGAAGTCGCGGAGGCGGACCGCCTGCGTCGAGGCCGCGAGAGCCGCGGGAGCTTGCAGGCGCCAGTTGCCCACGACCTCCGAACGCACGTCGAGCCGCTGAATCTGGCCGTTCCAGGCCATGGTCTCGGTGGTGGTCCCGGTGATCCCGCCGGCAAGGGCGAGATCGAGCCGGTCCTTGTCGGCGAGCGCCGAGGCCGTGAGTGTGTGGTTGCCCCGCGTGCCGCGGCCGCGGACCGTCAGCTCCGAGATCTGCCGCTCCCCGGACCGTACGCCCGTCGATCGCAGGTCCAGCGCGATGATCCCGCTGGGCGCGAGGTTGACGTCAGCCGTCAGCTCGGACGCCGCGGCGCGGGTCGTCCCAAAGATCAGATCCTCGGCGCGGGCGTTCATTTGGATGCGGGGTGTCGCCGTCGGACCGGAGACCCGGCCCTGCGCCACGAGAGATCCACCGCCCTGCGGCACGGCGATCCCGAGATTGGGGGCCGCCACGTTCCACGCCAGGTCGAGCGTGGGCGCCACGCGTCCAGAGGCCGCCAGATCGATCGTTCCCCAGTCGAGGTCGAGCCGGGAGAGCTGGTAGACGTCGCCGCCGAGCTGCAACGCGGCGGTGCCCTTCACGGGCTGTCCGCGCAGAGCTCCCGCGAGCTGAGGGATGTCGACCGTTCCATAGGGTCCCGCGTCCTCCAGGCGCCCGCTGGTGCTCGCGGTGAACGCCAGGTTGCCCGGGAACTGGGGCGAGAGCTTCTCGGGATGGATTCCCTGGCCGCGCAGCGTGGCCTTCCATCGGACCTGCGGCTCCCAGGCGACCTGGCCGTTGCCGGAAACGCGACCGTCGAGCAGGTTGCCGGCGAGCTGCGCGAACCGGAAGCTCGTGCGGTTGCCCTCTCCCTCGATCGTCCACCGGCCGTGGAGGATCTCGCCGCCGGGCACCTGCGTCAGGTCCGTCTGGACCTGTGCACGGTAGAGGTCCATGTCGCCCGAGACCGTGGCGTTGCCACGGGCGCTGGCCACCGTGGGCTCGCCGCCGCGGAGCGGCCAGCGCAGGTTCTTCCAATCCACCTGGGCCTGGAAATCGAGATCCTCTCCGTTCACGGTGATGAGGCCCCGGGCGTCCACGCGGGTCGGCGTTCCCGGCAGGGCGATGTCCGCCTGCTGGATCGTCCAGCGCTCTCCGTCGCGCGCCAGCCGGTACGCGACCTCGACCGGACCTCCCGCCTGCTCGACCTGTCCACGGACTGTGCCCGTGCTGGAGAAGGCCTCGACCTCCCCCTTGATCGCGATGTCTCCGCGGGCCGGGAGGTCGGGGAGGTCCGCCTTGATCAGGCGCGGGTTGAAGTCCGAGAACGCCAGCCGGCCGTCGAACTTCAGATCGCGCAGCGGCTGGAGGAGCGTGGCGTTCAGTCGGGCCGGGAACGGGGCGTCGAGCGTCTGGGCGACCACGAGCTGCTCCAGGGTGCCGGTCAGCGGTCCCCGGCCGGAGAACGCCGCCATGTCCGGCGGGCGCACCTCCCACTGGACCTGCAGATCGACGGGATAGTCCCCCTGCGGCTGGAACGTCCCGGAGACGTCGCCGTCCAGGAGAGGCGCCCGGACCACGAAGCGGTCGATCTTGAACTGGTTGCCGATCGCGGTCGTGGCGAGATCGATCCGGTCGATGACGAGCGGGTCCTCGCCGGGCGCGCCGATCTGGAGGTTGCGCACCTGCGCGTCGCGCACCAGGATGTTGAAGCCGAGGTTGAGGTCGGGCAGCTTCGTGGGCTCCTTCTTCTCGGCGGTCGGCGTGGGGATGATGCGGATGCCTTCGGCGTGCAGCCGTTCGATGTCGAGCTGGCGTGAAAGGAGCTCGCGCAACCGCCATTGGAGCTGCACGCGGTCGACGTGCATCTCCAGACCGTCCCGCTTGTAGGAGAGGCCGCGGATGTCGAGGGGCCCACGGATGGGACCGTGGAGCTCGGCGACCTCCAGCGAGCCGGGCATGAGCGCGCCGAGGCGGGTGAACAGAAATTCGGTCCCTCCCTGCGTACCCAGGACGAACCAGATGCCCGCTCCGAGGAGAACGACGAGAAGGACGAGAGCGGCGGAGCCCCAGAGCAGGAACCGGCGCAGGCGGGGGTGGGCAGAGAACAACTTCATAGATCAGGTCCTACCGTGAGATGGAAACGCACCGGCGTGCCGGGCTCGGTCAGAGCCCAGGCGGCATCGGCGCGGATCGGGCCAATGGGGGAAACCCAGCGCAGACCGACTCCGGCCCCCTCTTCGAGAGAGCCCGAGAACGAGCGCATGGCGTTCCCGGCGTCGTAGAACACGGCGGCGCCCCACTTTTCGAGGAACAGCCACTTCTCCAGGAAGCGGTACTCCAGCTCGACGCTGCCGGTGAGCAGGTCCTCGCCGCCGATGACGTTGCCGGCCTCGTCGAGGGGGCCGAGCTGCTGATACCCATACCCCCGGACGCTCTGGTCGCCGCCGGCGAAGAAACGGATCGTCGGCGGGAGCTCGCGGAGCTGGTCCGTCTCGGTATGCCCGACCTGGAGGCGGGTGATGAAGCGGAAGCGGCCGGCGAAGCTCTGGATGAGCTTGCCCTGGGCCGAGGCCTGGAGGAACGAGGCGTTGGACACCAGCGACTCGTCCGCGCCGCGCAGGGTGAATTCCACGCGATCGCCGTGCGTCGCCGAGATCCGGTCATCGGCGCGGACGCGCGTCCACGTCGCCTGCGGAATCAAAAGATCGGACCTCCCCTTGTCCAGACCGACCACGAAATCTTCGCGCCGGAGATTCAAGGCGAGGGCCTCCCGCCAGTCCCCGCGCGCCTGGGTGAGCCCGACGCCGACGAGGGAGCTCTGGCTCTCGCTCGTGTCGGTCCGGAGATCGGAGTAGCCGAGCGAGAAGGTCAAAACGTCCGTGCGCGGATACGCGCCGGGGATCTGATACTGCGCCTGCAAGCTCTTCTCGATCTGCGATCCGCGGACTTCCACGTTTCCGCGGTGCCCGTGCCGGTTGATCCGCCGCAGCTCGAGTGCGACGGTGCCGCGCGGGCCGGTGTCGGTTCCATAGCCGGCGCCGGCGCTCCAGCGCTGGTGCTTGCTGGGCGTGAGATTCACCTCGATCGGCACTTCGACCCCCTGCGCCAGATCGCGGCGGGGCAGCACCTCGACCCTCTCGAAGTAAGGACTGTCCGAGAGCGCGTTCTGCATCTGCAGGAGCTCGTCGACGTCGAGGATCTCGCCCTGCTTGAAGGTCACATAGCCGCGCAGGAGGTCCGGATCGAGGAAGTCCTGGTTGAAGGTGACCGGTCCGAAGCGGTAGCGCGGCCCCGTGGTGAAGTGCACCACCACGTCCGCCGTGTAAGCGTCGAGGTCGACCCGGATCTCGCTCGTCTGGAAGTCGGCGTCGAGGTAGCCGTTCTTTGCCGCGTCGTCGACGAACCGCTGTTTGCCGGCCTCATACTCCGGGTGGTGCAGGGTCTCTCCCTGCTTCAGCGGGAACTCCCGGACGTCCTTCTGAAACCAGGAGTCGTCCGTCCCGGCGCCCTCGACCCGCACGTCGAGGTTGGTCACCCGCAGGGGCGGCCCGGGATCGACGTCGTAATGGGCCACCCAGGTGTCTTTCTCCTGGGTGAGGGTGGACTGGACATCCGGGCGGTAGAAGCCGAACGGCTGCAAGGCTGTCGCGATCTCCTCCTCCGCCTTGGCGTGGAGCCGGCGGATCCGCTCCTCGTTCAGATCTTTATCGTCCCGCGCGTCCTCCAGGCTGAGAGAAGCGATGACGTTGCGCCGCAGGTCGCCGTCGATTCCTTCGACCTCGATCTTCACGCGCGCGTCGGCCCAGGCGGCTCCGGACAGCATTCCACTGAGGAGGAAGAGAGTGAGAGCTGCGGCGCTGCCGCAGCGTTGGCTGGTCAAGACGATGTCCTCCGTTTGTGTTTCTCCCGCCAGCGGCTGATCTTGTTGAGCTCTTCGGGTTTGGGTGCGCTGGCCCCGGCGAGCTCGGGAGGCACCCGCATGGCACCCTCCTCGGGTGGTGCGGTGTCGGTGCGGTGCTGCTGCGAGTGCACCCAGGTGAGCTCGGCGCCGAGGAAGAAGATGAGAGACGAGTAGTAGACCCAGAGAAGCACCACGACCAGCGAGCCAGCCGCCCCATAGGCCGAGGCCACCGTCGCCCGGCCGAGGTAGAACCCGATCAACGTCTTGCCCAGCACGAACAGCAGCGAGGTGGCGACCGCGCCAAGCAGGACGTCGCGGCGGTGGAGCCGCACGTCCGGCAGGAGCCGGTAGATCAGTGCGAACAGCAGCGTGATGAGCACGAACGAGAGCAGAAAGTTGAACGCCTGGAGGAGACCGAGGTCCACGGGCAAGAGGGCCTCCAGGCGGGAGCTCAGCGCCGAGAGCGCCGCGCTCATCACCAGCGACACCATCAGCAGGAAGCCGACTCCCAGCAGGATCGCGAAGGAGAGGAGCCGTTTCCGGAGGAGGGTTGTAAAAACTGCCCCAGGCTTCGGAGCCACTCCCCAGACTCGGTTCAGCGAGTCCTGGAGCTGGACGAAGACGGCCGACGCGCCGAAGAGGAGCGTCCCGATCCCGAGGAGCGTGGCGATCCGCCCCGAAGACGGGCGGGCGGCGCTCCGCAGCACTTCCTGGATCAGATGTGCCGCATCGGGCCCCATCAAACCCTGGAATTCAGTGAAGATCCGCCCGCGCACTGCGTCTTCGCCGAAGACCGCTCCGGCCAGGGCGATGACCACGACCAGGACCGGAGCCAGCGAAAAGATCGTGTAGAAGGCGAGAGCCGCGCTCTGTGCGGAAGCCCCATGCCGGTTCCAGTTGGTAAGGACATCCGACAGCATCTTGGTCCAACGATTCGATCGCACATTCAGCTCCGCCATGATCCCGACGGCCTCAAGGTCGGCAAATTCGGTGCCAGGTAGTGTCAGGAGAGAGCGACAGGCCAATGAGCAAGCCGGTGATATGATTCCGGCATGGTGCTGTCTTCGGATGAGCGGCGCATTGCCGCATTGCTGCGAGAGCTGATTCAGAAGAGCGGGACGGCCTTGGGCTCGATCGAGGAGCGGCTCGGTTGGGACCGGGGGCGCTTGGGGACCCTGCTCGACGGACCGCAAGGGGTGAGCTTCGAGATTCTCCTCGAGGTGCTCCCGGCGCTGGACGAAACCCCTGGTGACTTCTTCGCCCGGCTCTGCGGCTTCAATCCGGAGCCGCAGGACGGCGCGAGTGCCCGTCTTCCGTCCCGCTCCGACCACCGCTTCGAGGAGAGCCGGCGGGTGGTGAAGGCCGCGATTGCCCGGCGCTCGGCCTGGAAGCAGGAGCGGACCGCGGACTGACCCGGCGGAGCCGGGTCAGTTGGGTTGACGCCGGGGCAACTGTTCGAGGCGGGTGCTCAAGAAGCGGATCAGCTCAAACGCCTGACGGCTCTGCTGGTTGGCCTGCTGCAACTGAAGCAGCGCCGCCAGCGCCTCGCGGTCGACCCCGAGCGAGGTGAAGATCGGCACCATCTCGGCCACCGCCTGGCGGAGCTTTTCGGTCTCCCCCGAGCGCACGTAGACCGCGGACAAGTCGAGAGAGACGAGCGCCACTTCATAGAGAAGCTCCATCTCCAAGAATCCCTGACGGGACCGCAGGAACGCCGTTTCCGCGGCGTTCAGGTAGCCCAGGTCGCGCAGGAGCTGCCCCTCTTGCCAGCCGGTCCGCAAGGCGATGAGGGGATCCTGGAAGTCCTGGTAGAGACCTCGCGCCTCGAAGTAGAGGGACAGGGCCTGCTCGGGGAGCCCCATGTCGATGTAGCAGCGGAACAGGTTGTGGCAGGCTGCCAGCAGCAGGTGCGGATCGCCCTCATGATCGATAAGGGGAATCGCACGGTTGAGCGTCGGCACAGCGGCATCAGCTTCTCCCGAATAGATTTGGGCGATGGCCTTCTGAACGAGGACTGGGGCAATGGCCTGGTTGTCGTCCAACTCGCGGTAGATGCTGCAGGCATCATCAGCGAGCGCGATCGCTTCATCGAACTTACGCTCGAAGATGCGCAAGGACACCAGCCGGGCAAGAATCGATGCGCGCAGGGGTGGATCACCTGTGCCTTCCTGGCAGAAGCGCTGCGCGTTGGCGAACGCTGCCTCGGCCTCTGGCATGCGCCCGACGACGCGCAGGGCGTTGGCATATTGACGCCACCCCAGAGCGCGAAGATCGGCCAACTTCTGTGCGTTGCCTGTGGCTGCGACTGTGCAAGCCTCGGCGACCAGCCGCGCCAGATTGGAGAGGTGGAGCATATGGGCCGCGTTTTCGTAACGAACGGAGTGGCTCATCTCAATGAGCTTGCGACTCAGGAGCGGATTGGCGAAGCGGCTGAAGGCGACAACCCAGCGCTCTTGCTCGGCCCGAGGGAGAGGGGCGAGCTCCGCCAGGAGCTCCTCCGGAGTGCTCTCGGCCGGCTTCCCTTGGGCAAAGAAGGCGCTGAGCGCCTGCTCCGTGGCGGCGAAGGCCTGGCTATAGTCGTAGGGTGTTGCCATTTCCGAAAGCTCATCCCGATCGGCCGGGAATCTGAAGAGACGGTTCAGGCGCCGCTCGCCCCAGCCCATTCTCTGCAACTGATCGCGACAGGAAGAGCACTCCGAGAGGAGATGACGCAGGACCAACACATTCCGCGCGGCGCTCCCCGGTCCGGAGGCGCTCCGCAAAAAGCCCTCGAAATCCTCGACGGTTGGATGATCCCTCAACATAGCAACCCTCCTGAGGCCTGGTCACGATCCCCGCGGCCGGGCCGGAGCCGGACGAACCAAAAAACATCACTACTGCCACTTGGTAGGTGTCCTGCTGGCGAGTAAGCGGGACAGCGGAACCTCACTGCGGATTTGCGATCGGGGAGAGGGGCTCAGGGAGAGAGACGCTGGGAGGGGGGCGGAGGGGCGGCCCGAAGCCGCCCCTGGAATTTGGCTACAGGTTATCGCCGCAGGGGTTGCCCCACGGATCGATGCAGGAGCCAGACAGCGGTTGCCTGCCCCCGGTGGCCGTGCTCTGGAGCTGTCCCGAGTCGCTGCCAAAGCCCAGAAAATCCTCGAGCCAGCCGAGAGCCACATCGAGCCACGAGGTGTCGAGAGTGATGCCAGGAGATTCGGTGTCCCCGGGTATGGCGTGGGCGGGAACGGTGGACAGGAGGAGAGCGAGGACGAACGCGACGGCTACGGTGATGCGAGACAAAGAACGGAACATGACATATCCCTCCATCAAGAAGCGGTCTCCACCTTCTTCGGTGGTACCGCGATCAGACCTACAAAAAAGCAAGCAGCGTTGTCTCTGAAGTGTCACAGACGAGCAAGAGCGGGACAACGAGGAGGGCACAACAGTACGCCGCCGGCGCCAAAAAGAAAAGGCCGCTGCGTGAAGCCGCGGCCTTTCAGTTCCAACGAGAGTCTTGTGAGGCGTGCTACTTGAGAGTCTGCCCGTGCGGGAGCTGCTCGAGACGGGAGCTCAGGAAGCGGATCAGCTCGAGCGCCTGACGGCTCTGCTGGTTCGCCTGCTGAAGCTGGAGCAGCGCCGCCAGGGCGTCGCGGTCGACCTCGAGGGACGTGAAGATGGGGACCATCTCCAGAACGGTCTCCCGGAGCTTCTCGATCTTGCCGAGCCGCAGGTAGACGGCCGACAGGTCGAGCGAGACCACGGCCACCTCGTACAGCAGCTCCTTTTCCATGAAGCCCTGACGCGCCCGCAGGAGCGCCGCCTCCGCGGCCTGAAGGTGTCCCAGATCGCGCAGGATCTGCCCTTCCTGCCAGCCGGCCCGCAGTGCGATGAGCGGATCCTGGAAGTCTTGATAGAGCCCCCGCGCCTCGAAGAAGAGCGACAGGGCCTGCTCGGGCTTGCACATCTCGATGTACGCGCGAATCAAGTTGTGGCAGGCAGCCAGCAGGAGATGCGGATCGCCCTCCTGGTCGATGAGGGGGATCGTCCGGTTGAGGGTGCGCACGGCGGCCTCTGGGGCGCCCGAGAGGAGCTGGGCCATGGCCTTCTGGACCAGAATGGGGGGGACCGAGCGGCTCTCGCCGAGCTCCTGGTAAATCCGGATCGCCTCGTCCGCCAAAGCGATCGTTTCGTCGAACCGGCGTTGGAAGATGCGCAGGGAGCCGATCCGGGCGAGGAGGGCTGCCCGCAGGGGAGGATCGCCTGTACCTTCCTCACAGAACCGCTGCGCGTTCGCGAATGCCTCCTCGGCCTCGCGCAACTGTCCGGAGACACGCAGGGCATTGGCGTACTGGCGCCACCCTAGTGCTCGCAGGTCGGCCAGCTTCGGCGCACTTCCGGCGACCGCGACCGTGGAAACTTCCGCGGCGAGCCGCGCCAGATTGGCAAGATGGACCATGCGGGCCGCGTTCTCGTAACGGACGGCATCGCTCATCTCGACCAACTGCTGGATCAGGCGCGGATTGGCAAAGCGGTTATGGGTGGTGACCCAGCGAACCTGCTCCTCCTGAGGGAGCGGAAGAAGCTCTGCCAGCAGCTCCTCCGGAGTGCTCTCGGCCGGTCTCCCCTGGGCGAAGAAGGCGCTGAGTGCCTGCTCCGTGGCGGCGAAGGCCTGGCTGTAATCGTACGGAGATGCTGTCTCCGTGAGGTTCTGCTCTTCACGCTCCACCGGGAAACGGAAGAGACGCTCCAGGCGGCTCTCACCCCAACCGAGGTCATCCAGCCGATGACGGCACGAAGAGCACTCGGCCAGGAGGTGGCGCAGGACCCGGGCATTCCGTGCGGCCATACCCGGTCCCGAGGCGCTCCGCAGGAAGCCCTCGAAATCCTTTACGGTCGGATGGTCCATCATAAGACACCTCTAAAAGACTTGGTCCGCGATGCCGCAGCCAAGCCGGAGCCGGGCCAATGCTTACTGCTGTCTATCACGTAAGTGCCCGGACCCGGGGCAAGCGTGACAGCCGGCTCTGAACTTCGAGATCAGCGAGGTGCAGAAGAGGGGGGCAGGGGAGCGCGGGGAAGGTACCGCAGATCTGAGGCGGGGCGGCCATGGTGGCCGCCCCGGCTCCTCTTTTACGGAATGTCGATACAGGGGACGACCGGATTGCCAAACGGATCGATGCAGGAGCTCGTGGTCGGCCCTGAGCTCTTCGGGTTCTTGAGATGGCCCTTCTTCCCGGCGGTGGCCTTGCTCTGGACCGGCTCCGTGTTGCCGACGCCCAGCACGCTCTGCATCCAACTCAGGGCCGCGTTGAGCCACGAGGCGTCGAGAGCATCGACACGGGAGCCGAGATCACGGGGTTGCGCCTGGGCAGGGACGGTGGACAGGACGAGAGCGAGGACGAGAGCGACAGCCACGGTGGTGCAGGTAAAAGAACGGAACATGACACTTCCCTCCATCAAGAAACGGTTCGCCTCCTTCGGCGATACCGCAAATAAACCAGCAAAAAAAGCAGAACAGCGTTGTCAGTAGAGTGTGACGGCCCGGACAAAGCGGGACAGCCTTGGGTCGCCGCGGGGGAAAGATACTTCAGAGGCGCCCAAATGAAAAATAGATAATTACGGATTTGAAAAGCGTAGGGGAAAAGAAAAAGCCGCAGCACCCTGGAGCGCTGCGGCTTTTTGAAAAAGATAAATTCAACGACCGTTAGTTTGCTTCGAGAGCAGAGCAAGTTGCGTGTCCAGATGGCGGATGAGCTCGAGCGCCTTTTGCTCCTGGCCGGCGGCCGTCTGGAGCTGGAGGAGCGAGCCCAAGACCTCGCGCTCCACACGCAGGGCCTGAAAGATCGGAATCGCTTCGACGGCCGTCTGCCGGACCTCCTCGGTCTTGCCAAGGCGGACATACACCGCGGCAAGATCCAGCGACACGAGCGCAACCTCGTAAAGGAGCTCCTGATCGAGGAATCCCTGGCGTGCGCGTCGTAGCGCCACCTCGGCGGCCTGCAGATGCCCAAGGTCGCGCAGAATCTGTCCCTCTTGCCAGGCGGCGCGTAAGAGGAGCGTTGTATGTCCGTCGACCTCTCTGTACAGGTCACGCGCTTCGAAGTAGAGAGACAAAGCCTGCTCGGGCTTCTCGGCATCGATATAACAACGAATCAGGTTATGACACGCGGCGAAGAGAAGCTGGGGACTTTCTTCTGGGTCAATCAAAGGGATTGCCTGGTTCAGAATCTGGATCGCGGGCTCTGTCTGTCCCGCATAGATCGCGGCGATCGCTTTGTGCAGTAGAGAACCTGCGAGCCGTTGAGGATCCTCAATCTCCTTATAAATCTTTCCGGCCTCGTCGGCAAGGTCCATGGATTCGTCGAAACGTCTTTGAAAGTACCGTAGCGAGGCCCACTGCTCCAGCATTCGTGCATGCAGAGTTGGATCTCCGGTGCCCTGCCGGCGATAGTTTCGTGCAGTGATCAATGCCTCTTCCGCTTCCTGCAATTGACCACAGACGCGGAAAGAGTTCCCAAGATGTCCCCACGCTTGGACTTTGACATCCGCAAGCCGCTCCGCGCTTCCCACAACTTCTACCGGGCAGGATTCCGCGCTAATTCGCGCCAACTGCGCCAGGTGAAGCATCTTCTGAGGGTCCTCGTAACGGACGATGTGACTGCGATCGATCAACGATCTTACAATCTCGGGGTGCCAGAAACGAGAGTCAGCGGCGATGCTCCGGACCTGGTCCTCATCCGAAAGATGAGAGATCTCAGAGAGCAAGTTTTTCGGTGAGTCGGCCGGCGGGGCCTCCGGTGCGAAAAAGGCAGCAAGTCTATGTTTTACCGCTGTAAAAGCTGGCTGGTAATCGTACCCACGATGATTGATTGTGTCAGCAGCCAAACGCGCGAAGCGCTGCAGGCGAGGACCGCTTCCTCCTGCGGCCTGAAGCCACTGACAGCAGGTGGCACAGCCAGTGAGCAAGTGGCGAACAACGTGCAAAGGAGACGGAACCACGCTCGATGGAGAAATGCTTTTTAAAAAGATTTCCAGCTCGTCAATCGTTGGATGCTTATTCGACATTCACCGCGCCTCCCAATTCGCTGGCGAACCGACAGAGGAGCGGCGCAGGCTTACGCCGCTCCCGATCTCAGACCTACGGGCACCGGCCGAGCGGATCAACACAAGATCCACTCAGCGGTGCAACGTTCGACGACGTTGTCGTCGTCTTCGGCGGCCGGATTCCGTTGATCAACTGGCTCGCCCAGGTGATCATTGAATCGAACCAACCGCTCTCCACTTTCGCAGCCGCCTTGCCCCCACCCTGCGGAGCCGCGTACGCGGGAATGGACGTGACAGCAAAAGCGAAAACAACAATGGCGACAACCACAACCCGGGACATGGAACGAAACATACTGCACCCTCCTTCATAAGATGCGAACCTTACGGCCCGCGGATTGACACATCAAGAGAAAATCAAAGTCAATTCAGTTCAACCCGACTCATGCTGTCTACCTGGCTGCTTAGCCCATAAGTGCCTGATACCGGGGGAAGCGGGACACTGTTTGTGAAGTGTCCTCCATAGGGGACGAGATGAATCGAGAAGAGGGCGGGCAGAGATCGGCTCTGAGGGGCCAAGTCGTTGAAAAGAAAGGACTGCTCATCATGGCATGCACCTTGATGAAGACCTTGGAGGAGTCGTCAGCAGGACGACCACGACAAGGAGCATGAACGATGACGACGTACAACCCTCGAACCTTCAAAGCTTTGACGGCCTTGTGCCTGTTGTTGATTTTGATCCTGGGCAGCGCCGCAGCGCAGGCCCAGCGCAGCGACCGGGTCACCCGCCGCGACCGGACGTGGAAGGGCGCTGCGATCGGCGGCGCGATTGGCGCCGCTGGCGCCATCCTCAAGGGGAAGCGCGAGGCGGACGAGATCCTGGCCGGCGCGGCCATCGGTGGTGTGATCGGCGGTGGGATCGGCGCCTACATGGACCGGCAGCAGGAGCGCCTGGCGCGCATCCCCGGTACGACGGTCGAGCGCGTGGGCGATGACACGCTGATGGTTCACTTCGACTCGGACGTCCTCTTCAACGTCGGCTCCTCGGTGCTCGACCCGAGCGGCCGGGACACGCTGGCCGACGTCGCGGATGTGATCAACGACTATCCGAAGACGGCCGTCGTGGTGCAGGGACATACCGACTCGATCGGCAGCGAGGAGACGAATCAGTACCTGTCCGAGCGGCGTGCCGGGACGGTCGAGGAGTACCTCGCCAATCGCGGCGTGGACCCCGGCCGGATGAGCGCGATCGGCTATGGCGAGTCCTATCCGGCCGCGAGCAACGACACTCCCTCGGGCCGCCAGCAGAACCGCCGGGTGGACGTCCTTCTGAAAGCCAACGCCGGCCCGCTGCGGCGCCGGTAGGACGGACCTCTGGCACGCCGCTTGCCTTATTCACCCTCAGAGGGCCGTCCGGGGACCAGCGCGCTGAGTGTGGACGGCCCGATTGTTCGAAAGGAGACCTGTATGTTTGCGACGAGGAACAACAAGGTGACGGCCACGGCTTTGGCCTCGATCCTCGCGCTGTCTTTGTTTGCCGGCTGCGCGAGTACCGCGCCGCGGCAGCGCGAGCCTTATACCACCAAGCGCGATCGCACCTGGAAGGGCGCCGGCATCGGTGCCGCCGCGGGCGCGGCCGGGGCGGTCCTGGCCGGCAAGCGGGAAGCGGACGAGATCCTGGCCGGCGCCGCCATCGGAGCTGTCGTGGGGGGAGGCGTGGGTGCCTACATGGACCGGCAGCAGGAGAAGCTGGCGCGTATCCCCGGCACCACCGTCGAGCGGGTGGGGGAGGATACGCTCCTGGTCCACTTCGACTCCGACGTCCTCTTCGACGTGAATTCGGCCGTGATCGATTCCGATGGCCGCGCGACGCTCGAGGAAGTGGCGGGGGTTCTCGGTGAGTACCCGAAGACCGCGGTCGTGGTGCAGGGGCACACCGACTCGACCGGCAGCGAGGAGCACAACCAGGCGCTGTCGGAGCGCCGGGCCACCTCGGTCCAGAACTATCTGGTCGGCCGGGGCGTCGATGCCGACCGCCTCGCCGCGGTGGGGTACGGCGAGGGCTTCCCGGTGGCGAGCAATGACAGCGAGTCCGGGCGGCGTCAGAACCGCCGGGTGGACATTCTCTTGAAAGCCAATGCCGGTCCTCTCCGCCAGGGACGCTAGTCTAGAGGCGAGAAGTACCGTCGGCCGGCATCCCGGGGTGTCGCCATGGCACGATCTTTGTAAGTATTTGGGAGTCAAATGAAGGCCATGGCGAACCCCCACCCTTCCGCCTTCGAGTTCATCCCCGACAAGCCGACGCTCCCGTCCCTCTGGCAGGCTGCGCAGGGTTGCCGGGCCTGCGAGCTCTACAAGACCGGGACCCAGGCCGTTCTGGGGGAAGGGCCGCGGCATGCCGCGGCCTTCTTCATTGGAGAGCAGCCGGGCGATCAGGAGGATCTGGCCGGGAAGCCGTTCGTCGGGCCGGCGGGACGGGTCCTCGACGAGGCTCTCGCCGAGGTCGGCATCCCGCGGGGCGAGGTCTACGTCACCAACGCCGTGAAGCACTTCAAGTGGGAGCCCCGCGGCAAGCGGCGCATCCATCAGAAGCCGACTCTGGGGGAGGTCAAGGCATGCCGCCCCTGGCTGGAGACCGAGCTCGGTCTCGTCCGTCCGCAAGGGATCGTCTGCCTTGGAGCCACCGCGGCGCAATCCATTCTCGGACCTCAATTCCGCATCACCCGCGATCACGGCCTGTTCTTCGAGACTCCCTGGGCCGCATGGACGACGGCCACGCTCCATCCCTCCGCCATCCTCCGCATGCCCGACGCGGAGAAGCGCCTGGCGGCGCGCCAGCAGCTTCTGGACGATCTGCGCAAGGTCGCAAAGCGCCTGGGGCAGAAGACCGGCTGAAGATCCGTCTCTGCGATAGGATGGGCTCCAACTTTTCGAGGGGGAGCGTCTTCCCATGGCGATTCGCGAAGGGGCCTGGGATTGCCCGCATTGTGGGCGCAAGCGGAACCGTGGCCCGGACAAATTCTGCGGCGGCTGTGGCGCCCCGCGCGGCGAGGAGGTGCGGTTCTATCTACCGGACGATGCCCGGGAGGTGACCGACGCTGCCGAGCTGGAGCGGGCACAGGCCGGTCCTGACTGGATCTGCCCCTACTGCGAAGGGGACAACCCTGCGGGGAACGCCTTCTGCTCCGGCTGCGGCGCTCCCCGCGACGGCGCCGCGGTCCGCCCGGTCGTCGAGCACCGCGATGCTCCCATGCCGCCCCCACCCGCTCCTCCTCCCCCGCAGCCGGTCGTGTCCCAGGGGAAGGGCGGCGGCCTCAAGAAAGGATGTGGGATCGGCTGCCTGGGGCTCCTGCTCGTCGTCGGGTTCTTCTGGTTCCTCGGCCGCCCCCGCGAAGCGACCTTGACGGTCGAGGGTCTCTCCTGGGAGCGGAGCGTCCAGGTCGAAGCCTTGCGGACGGTCACCGAGGAGGCCTGGGAGGACAGCCTGCCGGCGGGCGCCCGCGTCCTTTCCCGGAGCCGCCAGGTCCACCATACCAACCGGGTCCAGACCGGGACCGAGCGGAAGACCCGCACGGTCAACGAGCAGGTCCAGGTCGGCACCGAGCGCGTCAAGGTGGGAAGCCGCGATCTGGGCAACGGCTATTTCGAGGACGTCTACGAGGACCGTCCGGTGTACGAGAACCGCTCGCACGAGGAGAGCTACGACGAGCCGGTCTACCGGGAGGATCCCGTCTACGCCGTCAAGGTCCGGTACGAGATCGACAAGTGGCTCCCGGCGCGGGAGGAGAAGGAGGCGGGACAGGACCGGGCGCCGAGCTGGCCGGGCGCCCGCCTGGTGGACACCGAGCGGCAGGGAGCCCGGAAGGAGACCTACGAGGTCCGGTTCCGGGACGAGAAGGGGAAGCCCTGTGTTTATAAAACCACGGACGAAGCGGAGTGGCGTCGCTTCGAGCCGGGAGGCTCCTACCGGGCCGAGGTGAGGCCCGGCGGCGAGGTCGTCCGCTTCCTCGGGCCGCCCGGCGGGTGACGGAAGCCGGTCCTTTCACAGCAAGGTTTTTTCCGAATCGATCGCACCGGGCGGGCTCCCCGTGTGCGAGAGAGCGCCTGGATTCGCGGAGAAAGGGGCGCGCGGGGCGCTCTAGGTGATCGATAAAAGTCACGGCTTCCGGCGCCGTGCTCGAGAGGTTGCGGGCTCGGAAGTTTTTCGTACGGTGCCCGCCATCGGCGCGACGTCTCTCTTTGGAAGACCGCGCTTGTTGCGTCGGGAAGAAAACCCTGTCCCATCCCGGCGGCATTCCGGTGGACACGAGCCGAAGATAAAATGCGCGATCCCCTGCAATCCCGGAGAAATTTCCGCTACGATACGCCCGTCAATGAATGTGGAGGACTCGTCCACGCTCGCATCCGGCGGAGGTACCCGACCATCATGAGTGATGTCGTCCAGAAATTCTGGGGGTTCTGCCACACCCTGCGCCACGACGGGATCGACTACGGCGACTACATCGAGCAGATCACCTATCTGCTCTTCCTCAAAATGGCGGACGAGAGGCGGATCGACCTGTGCCGGGTCCGCAGCGCCACGCCGGAGGGTGGCGAGCGGGTGATCGACTGCTCGTGGTCCGCGCTGTCGCGCCACGCAGGGCCCGGCCTCATCCAGCACTATGTGGCGGCGCTCGGTGCTCTCGGCCAGCAGGCAGGTCTCCTGGGGGACATCTTCGCGGGTGCGGTCTCGCGCTTCAACAGCGCGGACAACCTGAAGCATCTCCTCGGATTGATCGACGGGACCGAGTGGACCGCCCTGGACGTGGACATCAAGGCGGCTGTCTTCGAGGGGCTGCTGGAGAAGGCCGCCGACGAAGGCAAGAAGGGGGCCGGGCAGTATTTCACGCCGCGCCTCCTCATCCAGACCATCGTCCGCTGCGTCCAGCCCGACCCGCGGGCGCATGAGGACTTCACCGTCTGCGATCCGGCCTGCGGCACCGGCGGTTTCCTGGTGAGCGCCTACGAGTGGTTCCTGGCGCGATCCGGCGGCGCGATCGACGCCGAGCTGTCGCCGCGCATCCGCCGCGGTACCTACTTCGGCCAGGAGCTGGTCTCCCGGCCGCGGCGGCTCGCTCTCATGAACCTCTATCTGCATGGGCTCGAGCCGGAGATCCGGCTCGGAGATTCGATCTATGCGCCGGCCGGCGACCGGCGGTTCGACGTGGTGCTGACCAATCCGCCATTCGGCAACAAGGGCGCCAACCAGATGCCGCGCCGGCCGGACATGACGGTCGCCACCTCGAACAAGCAGCTCAACTTTCTCCAGCACGTGCTGACGCTCTTGAAGCCCGGAGGGCGGGCGGCGGTCGTGGTGCCGGACAACTGCCTCTTCGCCGACCAGGCGGGCGAGGTGTTCAAGGTGCTCACCCAGGCCTGCGACCTGCACACCGTGCTGCGCCTCCCCAACGGCACCTTCACCCCCTACAGCACCGGGACCAAGACGAACGTGGTCTTCTTCACCAAGGGGCGGCCCACCGAGACCGTGTGGGTCTACGACGCGCGGACGAACGTGCCGCGGATCACCAAGAAGGACCGGCCGCTGACGCACGCCCATCTCCAGGCGTTCGAGGCCTGCTACGGCACCGATCCGGATGGGCGCGCCCGCCGCTCCGCCGGGGACTCGCTGGAGGACCGCTGGCGCTCGTTCCCGATCAGCGAGATCCGCGCGCGCGATTTCAAGATCGACAGCCTCAAGTGGCTCCGCGACGAGTCGCTCGACGACGACGACCTCTCGGAGCCCGAGGACCTCATCGAGGAAGCCACCGTCACCCTCCAGGCCGCTCTGCGCGACCTGGGAGACATCCTCGAGCTGCTGGCGGGCGAGTCGGCTCCGAAACGGCCTCAGGTCGTGAGGGGAGTCTGACTTGACCGTTTTCGACGAACGTCCGTTTTCGGCCCTCGCGCAAGACGGAAGCATCCTGCCCGAGGGCTGGACCGAGATCTCGCTGGCCGAGATCATCGTCTACAAGATCGGCGGCGACTGGGGGGAGGACGCCCCGGCCGCAGAGCTGGTGCCGGTGCTCTCCCTGCGCGGGACCGAGTTCCGCCAGTGGGAGCGGGACAAGGGAGAGACCGCGGCCCAGCGCTGGATTACCGAAAGCAGCCGCGCCAAGCGGGTGCTCCGCCCCGGCGACCTCGTGATCGAGATCTCCGGCGGCGGCCCCAGGCAGCCGGTGGGCCGCGTTCTCCTGATCGACGAAGAGGCGATCCGCCGGGCGCGCCAGCCGCTCATCTGCAACAACTTCTGCCGCCTCATGCGGGCGCATCCCGCGATGAATCCCGCCTTCATCCACCTGGCGCTCCGGGAGAGGTATCTGCGCGGCGACGTCCGGGACTTCCAGACCCAGACGACCAACCTGCGCAACCTGCAGTTCGGGAAGTTCCTGGAAGGCACGCTGCTGCGCGTCCCGCCCCTGGCCGAGCAGAAGCGGATCGTGGTGGCCGCCGAGGAGCTTCTGGAAAAGTCAGGCACCGTCTCCGGCCGCCTGCGCGCGGCGCGCCGCGTGCTCCGCAAGGTCCGCCAGGCGATCCTCGCCGGAGCGTCCGAAGGGAAGCTGACGGATGACTGGCGGCTCGGGCGGCCCTCCGGGGAGGCTGTGGCCGCGGTCCTCGCCCTCGCGTTCGACGAGCGGCGAAAGACGCGCGAAGATGTTTCGCAGCACACCGAGCTGGCCGGCCGGCGGCAGCGCAGGAAGCCGCTCCCTGCCGCGCTGAGCGATTGGGCGGTGCCGGAGGCGCTCTCGTTGCCGGTACTTCCGGAAACGTGGACATTCGCGGCGCTCCAGGACCTCGTCGAAGTGTTGCAGTACGGCACCTCGAAGCCGACGAACGCCGATCTGAAAGAGGGCGTCCCCGTCCTGCGGATGAGCAACATCCGCGACGGCGAGGTCGATCCTTCGGATCTGAAACTGATCGATCCGGCGACCGAGGACGTCCCCAAGTTCACGCTGCGGCGGAGAGACATCCTGTTCAACCGGACGAACAGCCCGGAGCTGGTCGGCAAGGCCGCCGTGTTCGATCTCGAGCGGCCGATGATCTTTGCGTCCTACCTGGTGCGCGTCACCTGCGATCAGCAGCTCGTGCTGCCCGAATATCTGTGCGGATGGATCAATTCACCGTGGGGACGGCAGTGGGCGCATTCGGTGCGGTCCGACTGTAACCATCAGTCGAACATCAACGTTTCGAAGCTGCGGATGATGCCGGTGCCGCTCCCGCCGCTCGACGAGCAGCGCGAGATCGTCCGCCGGATGAAGGAGGCGTTCGCCTCCGCCGACACCGTCGAAAAAGCGATCGATCACGCGCTCGCCGAGGCCGAGCGGCTGCCGCGCTCCATCCTCGAGCGGGCGATGCGCGGCGAGCTGGTGCCGACGGAAGCGGAGCTGGCGCGGCTCGATGGGCGAGAGTACGAGCCCGCGACCGTCCTCCTCGACCGCATCCGGGCCGACCGCGCCGAGCCGCCGACCCAGGAGCGCAAGCCGCAGCTCCGCTCCCTCCCCGGGCTCTCGACCGAGGGGGTGCTGGCGGCCATCCGGCGCACCTCCTGGGGCGGAGCCGAGCGGACCGCGGACGAGCTGATCGAGGCCGTCGCCGTCCGTCTGAAGGTTCCCGAGCCCGGTCCGGAGCTTCAGGCGGTGGTCGGCCGGCACGTGGAGATCGCCCTCGAACGGCGCATCCTCGCCCGCAAGGGGGACCGCCTGGTAGGCGCCACGCCGAAGATCGGCCGCTACGACAGCGAGTTTCTCCTCGGCGTCCTCGGGAAGGTGATGCGCGAGGGAGCCGTCTACGACCGCAAGCAGCTCAGCCGCATGGTCGCCTCCTGGCTCGGCTACGACCAGGTCACGGCCGCCATCCGCGACCGTCTCGACGAGATCTTCCAGGAGGCGGTCCGCCGCGGTCTCTTGAGCTTCGAGCGGGAGCGCTACCGCTTCATCCACTCGAACAGCTCGTAGTGCTCCCGGGTCATGCCCAGCCGCGCGTAGACGCGCTGGGCGACGGTGTTCCGTTTGTCGGCGTACAAGCGGATCCCCATCAGCTCGGGGGAGGCCTGGACCCGCGCCTGCAGATGCTCGTAGAGCGCCCGGTAGACGCCGCGCCCGCGCAGCTCCGGGACGACGTAGAGCGACTGGATCCATAGGACGGTGCCGTTGCGCCAGTCGCTCCACTCAGGCGTGACCATCAGGCAGCCCACGATCCGGCCCCCATCCGCGGCGTCTTCGGCCACGAAGTACTCCCCCCGGGTCCGGTCGGCGAACACTGCGCCGACGCCACGGTCCACGGTCTCCGGATCGAGCTCCAGCCCTTCGGTCTCGCGGGCCATGAGGAGCTGAAATTTAGAGACGGCCGGAGCATCCTCCGGCCGGGCAGGACGGATGGCGAGAGGCGCGGTCATGCCGGGATCTTAAAACACGATCCGGCGATAGCGGGCCTGCAGGAAGGAGTAGGCGCCGTAGGCGACCAGACCGAGGGCGACGAGTCCCAGCAGCCACGGTCCGGAGGGCTGGCGCGCCAGGGTCTCCAGCGCTCCTCCCAGGCCTTGCGCCTGGCTCGGGTCGTAGCTCAGAGCCGCCTTGATCAGGAACCAGCCGCTGATCAGGAACGCGACGCCGCGCGCGGCCAGGCCGAGCTGTCCGGTGTGGATCGCCAGGCGCTGCTCGTCCGGGCTCATCTCCTGGGTCTTCATCCGCCGCTGGAACTTCTTGGTGTAGGCCTCATACATCTGCTGGAGGGCCGAGACGATCACCCCGATGCCGGCCAGGATCACGAGCGCCCGGCCGAACGGCAGGGACAGGAGCTTCGCGGTCATCGACTGATTGCCGCCCGCGCCCGCGCTGGCGCCGCTCTGGGTGAACAGGCGGAACGCCAGGAGCGCGAAGCCCGCGTAGACCACGCCGCTCGCGATCATCGCGCCCCGCTGCACCAGCCCCTTCGCATCGCGCCCCTTGTTCTCGGGATCGAAGATGCCCTGGACGAAGCGCCAGAGGGCATAGCCGAGCAGCCCGATGGCGATCAGGACGAGCAGCAATTTGCTTTTGTCAGCGATCGTCTCGATCGCTCCCGCGGGTCCGGTCGTCTGCCCGCGCCCGAAAAATGCCGCCTGGATGGCGAGCACACCGATCAACGCATAGACCACCCCGCGCGCCGCATACCCGAAGCGGGCCAGCGGCTCGACCCACGGGCGGCCGGCGGTCCGGGCCGCTCGCTCGACCCCGCGCGCCGCCTGCTCGATCGTTCCACGTGTCGTCTGTGCCATGGCCGTAGTCCCCTTTCACGGAAGGGGCACAGCAAGAGGGGTGCCACGGCTACTCGATCCGCCCCACCCTTCGCAGCTTTTCCAGGTGAGCCAGAATCTGCCGCTGCGCCAGCGGGTGCGCTTGCGGCGGCACGTCTTCGTAGACGGTGGGCAGCATCTCTTCCGGGGTGCGCAGGCCGCGGCTCCAGGCGTCGAGGATCTTCTCCTCCCGCCAGAGGCGGTGGTCGATGTACTCCCGCAGCTTGGCGGCGGCGTTCTTGACCGCCGGACCGTGGGCCGGGAACAGCACGCGCGGGCGCAAGGTGGCGAGCCTGGCCAGGGAGCCGAGGTAGGCCTCCATGTCCCCTTCGGGAGGATCGATCACGATCGTCCCGAGCCCCGCCACCAGATCGCCGACGACGCCCGAGCGCCAGGTCTCGTCGAGGAAGCAGAGGTGCCCCTGGGCGTGCCCGGGCGTGTGGACCACGCTGATCGGGAACGGCGGATCGCCGGCGAGCACGACGCGCTGCCCGTCGGTCAGCTCGCCGTCGACCGCCAGCCCGCGGCCGGCGAGCCGCTCGGCGGTCGCCGGATGGGCGAGGACGGGCACTCCCAGCGAGGACCGCAGGCGGGCCACTCCGCCGACGTGGTCCGGATGGTGGTGGGTGAGCCAGATCGCCACCACCTTGCGGCCGAGGCGGTCGCGCGCCACGGCCAGGGCGCGCTCCAGCCGCTCGTTCTCCTCGTCGAGCGGCGAGCCGGGGTCGACCAGCACCGTCTCGCCGGTGCCGAGGAGGTAGGCGTTGGTCGTCATCGCCGGCGGCAGCGTATGCGTCACCTGCGGGAAGAGGAGCACGCCGGGCCGCATCTCGATCCGGCGCAGCGGCCCCAGATTGGTTTCCGACGGATCGCGCAGGCGGCCGAGGCCGGCCTCGACGCCGTCCTGCCGGAGGACGTCCAGGATGTGGAGGATCGGCGGCGCGGTCAGGCCGTCCCCCTGCCACACCCGCTCCAGGGCCTCTCGCGGAGCGATCCACTCGCCTTCGGCGCATTCGCCGGAGTGGAACGACGGCTGGACCGGCTCGTTGCGCGGCCATTCCAGAAGGAAGAAACGGTTGTCGAAGCGGACCGGCGCGAACGGCGGCGTGACCCAGCGGCCGGCCCAGACCAGGCGCGAGGCGTCCAGCGTCGCTCCCAGGCGGGCCAGGACGTCTGCGAAGCCGATCTCCTGGGCGAGGAGAGCGCGCCATGCCTCCGCCAGGCGGGCCGGATCGGGCGCCGGAGTGGCCAGGAGCAGCCCCGTCTCCTCGAACAGCTCGCGCAGGGCACCGGCGACCAGACCGGGCACGAGGTCGGGCGCCGGCGCGTCGGTCCCGCCGCCGAGCGCCTCGGGGAAGCCGGCGGCCGGCGGCCCTTCGCCGGCACCGGCGGGCGTCCCGGTGACCGGCAAGGCCGCGTCCGAGCGCGACACCCCGCCTCCCGGGAAGGCGTGCCAGCCTCCCATGAACGGAAGCTCGTCGGCGCGCCGGATCCAGTAGACCTCGATCCCCGCGCCCCCCTGCCTCCAGGGGACGACCGCCGCGGAGGGACGGACCGGCGGCAGCGCCGGGCCGCCGGACGCCCCGCCACCGGCGGAGAGGTTGCTCAACACCATCTCGTACAGGCTTTGACCGATCTTCGTGCTCACAACCGCGCTTATATCACCCCTTCGCTTTGCTCCCCCTCTCCTTGGGAAGGGCTGGAGGGGGAAAGACGTTTGGAGTAATGTGAGGGGCATGAAGCCTCCCGAGATCATCCGCCTGACCCCCGGCAAGCGGGTCCTCTTCCTGACCAAAGATCCGGAGCTGATCCGCCGCCAGCTCCGCGGCGAGCTGGACCTCCGGATGGAAGACCTGACGGTGGACGATCTCCTCGACGACATCAACACCGACGCCATGACCCCGGCCTGGGTCTGCTTCAGCCACCGGCCGGAGGACATCGCCCGCGACGCCTATGCCGGCCTGATCGTCGACAGCCGGCGCCTGTTCGAGCGCGACGCCCTGATCAACGGCAACTTCGAGGTCATCGTCTCCGGCAACCGCAAGGGGGTCGGCAGCTCGCGCGAGACGGCCGTGCAGGCGGAGAAGTGGTCCGGCATCCGCCTCGCCATCGCCGCCTCCTTCGCCCCGATCCACGCCCGCAACAACATCAGCCAGGGCGTGCTCATGGGGGACCACGGCCAGTTGCGGCGCCTGCAGGCGGGGGAGGGGATCCCCCTGGAAGAGTTTTATCGGGAGTACGACCCGATCACCCAGCTCGTCATCCGCCATGGCGGCCTGTTCCCGTTCTCCAAGGCGCTGGCCGCGGGCGAGATCGAGCTGCCGCGGCCGGACACCGGCCCGCGGCCGATGACCATGGCCGAGAAGATCCTGGCCAGCCATCTGATCGGCTGCGGCGACGGCCCCCACTATGTCAAGCCGGGCGACGCGGTCGTGGTCGAGGTGGACGGCGGCTACACCCACGAGTTCACCACCGCGCAGGTCCACTACTTCCTGGAACAGGAGTACGGCGCGGACTACCGGGTCAAGAACCCGGACAAGTTCGCCGTCTTCGAGGACCACCTCGTCTATGCCGACGAGGTGCCGAAGATGCGCGTCTTCCTTCCCAAGATCGAGACCCTGCGCGAGCTCCAGCGCGAGTTCCAGTCCCACACGGGCGTGCGCGACTTCTCGGCCCAGGACGGCGTCTCGCCCGGCATCTGCCACGAGGTGGCGCGCGAGGAGCTCATCGATCCGGGCGACTTCATCCAGTCGACCGACAGCCACACCTGCATGGGGGGCGTCAACAACGCGCTGGCCTGGGGCGTGGGGGCCACCGAGTACGCCGACCTGGTGCACCAGGGCTTCACCCAGGTGGAGGTCCCGGAGTCGATCCGCTTCGAGCTGACCGGCAAGCTCGCGTCCGGGGTCACGGCCAAGGACCTGATGCTCTACATCCTCCTGAACCACGCCCGGCCGGAGCACACCCTGAACCGGGTCATGGAATTCACCGGCCCCGGCATCTGCACTCTCTCGATGGACGAGCGCGCCACCCTGACCAACATGGCGACCGAGTGCGGCGCGCGCACCGCCATCGTCATCGCCGACGACGAGACCTTCCGCTGGCTCGCCGAATGGCGGCCCCGTCTGACCGCCGCGGACGTCGAGGCTCTGCGCGCCCGCGCGGTGGCGCCCGATCCGGGCGCGGTCTACCACGGCGGCGTGCACGCGATCGACCTGTCGGCCCTGCGGCCGATGGTGGCCCACCCCGGGGACCCCGACCACGGCATCCCCTCCGACCCCACGAACGGCGCCTGGGTCGACGAGATCGGCGAGGTGCCGATCGACATCGCCTACGGCGGGAGCTGCACGGCCGGCAAGATCGACGACCTGATCTTCTATCACCAGGTCGTCAAGGAGGCCCTGGACGCGGGGCTCAGGGTGGCGCCGGGGGTCAAGTTCCTCATCCAGTGCGGCTCCGCGGCGGTCGAGGCGTTCGTCCGTAAGAACGGCCTGGCCGACACCTTCGAGCGCGCCGGCGTCACGCTCATCCACCCCGGCTGCGGCGCCTGCATCGGTTGCGGCCCGGGCGTTTCCGAAGAAGCCGATCAGGTGACCGTCAGCGCGATCAACCGCAACTACAAGGGGCGGTCCGGACCGGGCCGTCTCTGGCTCGCCTCGCCGCTGACCGTCGCCGCTTCGGCCTTCACCGGCAAGATCACGGCCTACCGGCCCGGGATGTTTCAGGAGATGAAGGAGCGTCGCCCTGAGTTGGCGCCGGTGTGAGGATCTCTTTTGTTCATATTTCCTGAAACGTACGCGTTAGGAAATATTCCGTCAGACGCCGAAAGATTGTCACGTCGTACCTCGCTCCTGTACTCTTGACAGATCCGAGGATCGTCGAGAGCCGTGAGGCAGACGCAGGCGGGAAGCTTTCGGCGGCAATTCTCCTCCGATGCTGATTGAGGACCGTTCGCTGTGCAATGCATCGCGGGCGGTCTCTGTTGTCTTGGGCCTGGAGGGCTCACTGGAGGAACGATGATTTCGATGATCTGGAACACCCACGCGAGGGCGGCGATCGCATGCGCCCTTCTCTGTGCCCTGCCGGAAGCGGCGGCGGCGCAGGACACCGACCCGTTCGGCGGCGCCATCACTGCGACCGACGTCTCGGGTCAGGTGAAACGGCCGGCAGGACGCAAGGCGAAAGAAGACGAGATCCAGTCCCGCTACCGGAAGATCCTCGCGGCCTGGGCCGGCGGGCAGACCGAGCGGGCCGCCGTCGACCTGATGGCGCTGGAGACCTCGGTGGTCTCCGACGAGGATCCCGGTTCCCGCAAGCGCCTGCTCCAGGCCGAGCAGGCCGTCATCCACGAAGTCGGCGCCGCCAATCTGGAGACGCTGGTGCCGATCGCCATGCTTCACCACGAGGTGTACCGCCGCTATCTCCTCGAAGGCGCGCGCGGCCACGCTCTCGTTCTCGGCCACGCCCGGGGCATGACCCGCGACCTGGCGATCCTCTACCGGGAGCAGTCGGGCAGCGAGGGGGCCGCTCTGGTCTCCAGCCGCATCCTGACCAGCCTCGGGGGGATGCTGCAGCAGGCCGCGCAGCAGCTCCCCGCCGCCGACATGTTCCAACTCGCGGCGGAGATGGATCCGCGCAACACCGCCGCCCTGATCGGCCTCGCCACGGTCTTCGAGAAGAACACGCGCTACGAGCCGGCGGTCGAGACCCTGCGCAGCCTCCTCGCGGCCGACCCGAATCACGCGGAAGCGAAGCTGCGCCTGGCGGTCAACCTGCACCGCCTGGAGAAAACCGCCGAGGCCGTGACGCTGCTCCAGGAGCTTGCCGCGGACAAGAAGGTGGATGACTGGGTCTCCGCCCTTGCCGCGCAGGAGCTGGCCGACGTCCATCGCGAGAAGGGGAAGCTCGATGCCGCGCGGGCGGTCCTCGAAGCCGCCCTCCAGCGCTTCCCGAACGATCCGCGCTTCTATGTGCAGCTCGCCTCGGTGCTCGACCGTGCGGGACAGACGCGCACCGCGCAGGACGTCATGGAGAAGCTCCCGCTGATCGAGCCGCGGACCCCCGAGACCGCGGCGCGTTTCCTCTACAATACCGTCCGTCCGGAGACGTTCCAGGAGGCGCGGCGCTTCCTCGACGAGAACGCGCAGTCGCGGCTGCCCGTGCTGGCGCAGGCGCTCGACGCGCCGAACAAGGCGTCCGTGGCGGTGGGGGTGGCGGGATGAGGCGGCTGCGGAATCGTGCGGGGTGGGTGCTCGCCCTCCTTCTCGCCGCTGCGAGCGCTGCCCAGGCCGCGGTCTCCGTCCAGATCGTGTATCCGGCCGCGGGCCAGCCGGTCTTCGGCAAGACCGAGGTGCAGGTCGCGGTCTCGTCCACCGAGCCGGTGGCGAGCGTCGAGGTCTTCGTCAACGGCAAGCTGGTGGGCACGGCGACCAAGGCGCCCTGGATCGTGACCTTCGAGGCCGGCGACCAGAACGTCAAGCGCGAGATCAAGGCCGTGGTCCACGGCGCCTCCGGCGCCACCGCGAGCAACGCGGTGCTGATCCAGCCGGTGCAGATCGATGATCAATTGGACCTGCGGCTGCAGCAGCTCTTCGTCACGGTCACCCGCGGCCAGGCCCGCACCCTCGATCTCGGAGAGAACGACTTCAAGATCTTCGACAACGGCAAGCGGCAGGACATCATCACCTTCGGCCGCGGCGAGCTGCCGCTGACCGCCGTCCTCCTCTTGGACACCAGCGAGAGCATGCAGGGCGAGCGCATCAAGTACGCCCGCCGCGGCGCCACCAACTTCCTGAACGGGTTGAAGGACGTGGACGAGGCGTCGGTCGTCATGTTCTCGGACCGCCTCCTGCGCGCTACTCCGTTCGTTTCGGACAAGAAGGTCCTCGCCAAGGCTCTCGAAGAGACCGAGGCCATCGGAGGCACCGCGGTCAACGACTTCCTCTACATGTCGCTGAAGCTCCTCGAGCCGCGGGTCGGCCGCCGCGTGGTCATCCTCCTGTCGGACGGCGCGGACGTGCACAGCGTCGTGCCGATGTCCGAAGTCCTCTGGAAGGCGCGCACGGGCCAGGCCATGATCTATTGGATCCAGCTCGACGAGAACAAGCACAAGTCCTACGTCTCCTCCTGGCGCAGCGTCGAGGAGAACGACGAGGAGTACAAGACCCTGAACAAGGCGGTGGAGGAGAGCGGCGGCCGGATCGAGAAGATCGCCAGCGCCGCCGAGCTCGAAGGGGCCTTCCAGGCGATTCTCCAGGAGCTGCGCGAGCAATACGTGCTCGGCTACTACCCGAGCGACATCAAGAAGGACGGTCGCTGGCACGAGGTGAAGGTGGACGTCGAGCGGGGCGGCGTGCGGGCCCGGACGCGCGACGGATACCTGGACTTCTGACCTGCCTCGGGAGAGGGGTGCCTCTTCCATCGACGATATCGGCAGCTCAGGCTGCGTAGCGACGAAATCCGCCGTGTAGTCGTCAACCCGCCGGGATGGCGGCTACACGCTCGGGATAGCGGCTACACGGCGGGGATAACGGCTAACCCAGCCGGCATAGCGACTACGCGCCGGGGATAGCGGCTATGCGCCCGGGATAACGACTACACGGCGGATTCAACGGCTACGCGGCGGATTCAACGGCTATACGGCGGATTTGACGGCTACACGGCCGGGCTAGCTACTACACGGTCGGAATAACGGCTACACGGCCGGTTTGACCGCGTCGCCTGGATTTTTCCCTCGCTCCGCCGCGTTGTAGACCCTCGGCGGACCTTCCGCTATACTTCCGCCGGGATGCCGCCTTGGTTCGCCCGGCGGTCTCGTCTTCCCAGGAAACTTTTTCCGCTCTCCGGGGGGCTTGCGCTCTCTGATAGGATGTCCCGTCCCATGGAATCCATCATCGTTCGCGGTGCGCGCGAGCACAACCTGAAGAACGTCAACCTCGAGATCCCGCGGAACCGCCTGGTGGTCATCACCGGTGTCTCCGGCTCCGGCAAGTCCTCCCTCGCCTTCGACACCCTCTTCGCCGAAGGGCAGCGGCGCTACGTCGAGTCCCTCTCGTCCTACGCCCGGCAGTTCCTCCAGCAGATGGAGAAGCCGGACGTGGACTCGATCGAGGGGCTGTCGCCGGCCATCTCCATCGAGCAGAAGTCGGTGGCGCGGAACCCGCGCTCCACCGTGGGCACGGTCACCGAGATCCACGACTACATGCGTCTGCTGTTCGCCTCGATCGGCATTCCGCACTGCCCGAGCTGCGGCCAGACCATCCGGCCGCAGACCGTGCAGCAGATGGTCGACCGCGCGATGGAGATGCCGGAGGGGACCCGCCTGGTCCTCTACGCCCCGTACGTGCGAGGCAAGAAGGGCGAGTACAAGAAGCAACTCGCCCAGATGGCCCGCGAGGGCTTCATGCGCGCGCGCATCGACGGCCAGATGGTCGATCTCTCCGGTGAGCCGCCTGCGCTCGACAAGCAGAAGAAGCACTCGATCGACATCGTCATCGACCGGATCGTGGTCAAGCCGGGCATCGAGAAGCGCCTTTCGAGCTCGATCGAGACCGCGATCAAGGTCAGCGGCGGCCTGGTCGTGCTGGCACCGCAGTTTGAATCAGGACAACCAGCGGCGGAAGAGACTCTCTCCCAGAGCTACTCCTGCATCGAGTGCGGCACCAGCCTGACCGAGATCACGCCGCGCCTCTTCTCCTTCAACAGCCCCTACGGCGCCTGCCCGACCTGCACGGGCCTCGGCACGCTCATGGGCGTCGATCCGGACAAGGTCGTCCCCGATCCCGACCGGTCGATCCTGGCCGGTGCGATGGCCCCGTACCCCGAGGGGTCCAAGTCCTGGCGGATCAAGATGGTCGACACCCTGGCCACGGCGATGGGCTTCTCCCTCTCGACCCCGTGGAAGAAGCTGCCGGCGGACGCCAGGCGGGTCCTGCTCCACGGCAGCGAAAAGGAGCTCAAGTTCAACCTCTCCGGCAAGAAGTCGAGCTACTCCTGGACCGGCAGCTTCGAGGGGGTCATCCCCATGCTGGAGCGCCGCTACAAGGAGACCGATTCGGCGGCCATCCGGGCGGAGATCGAGAAATACATGTCGGTCCACCTGTGCCCGAGCTGCGAGGGCCGGCGGCTGCGCCCCGAGGCCCTGGCGGTCCAGGTCAAGGGGAAGCCGATCAACGCGCTGTCGGTCCAGGCGGTCTCCGATCTGCGGATCTGGATGGACGCCCTGGAGCTCGACCGCCGCGAGCGGGCGATCGCCGAGAAGGTGGTCCAGGAGATCCGCGACCGTCTGCGCTTCCTGGACGACGTCGGCGTCGGCTATCTGACGCTCGACCGCTCCTCCGCCACCCTCTCGGGCGGCGAGAGCCAGCGCATCCGCCTCGCCACCCAGATCGGCAGCAAGCTGATGGGCGTGCTCTACGTGCTCGACGAGCCGTCGATCGGCCTCCACCAGCGCGACAACGCGCGCCTGCTCGCCACCCTCCAGGGAATGCGCGACCTCGGCAACTCGGTGCTGGTCGTGGAGCACGACGAGGAGACGATCCGCGCCGCCGACTGGGTGATCGACCTCGGACCCGGCGCCGGCGTGCATGGCGGCGAGGTGGTGGCCGAGGGGTCGGTCGCGCAGATCCTCGAGGCGCCGAAGTCGCTCACCGGCAAATACCTGAGCGGCGAGCTGGAGGTCGAGGTCCCCGCGCAGCGGCGCGAGGGGCGCGGCGAGCTGGTGATCCGTGGCGCGCGCGAGAACAACCTCAAGAACCTCGACGTCGAGTTTTCGATCGGCGCCTTCAACGTGGTCACCGGCGTCTCGGGCTCGGGCAAGAGCACGCTGGTCAACGAGATCCTCTACAAGGCGCTGGCCAAGCACTTCTACCGGGCGAGCGACAAACCCGGAGAGCACGCGGGCATCGACGGCCTCGATCAGCTCGACAAGGTGATCGCGATCGATCAGAGCCCGATCGGCCGCACGCCGCGCTCGAATCCGGCGACCTACACGAACGTGTTCAATCCGATCCGCAACCTGATGGCGATGACGCCGGAGGCGCGGATGCGCGGGTACGGTCCGGGCCGCTTCAGCTTCAACGTGCCGGGCGGCCGCTGCGAGGCGTGCAAGGGAGACGGGCAGATCAAGATCGAGATGCACTTCCTGCCCGACATCTACGTGACCTGCGAGGTCTGCGGCGGCCAGCGGTACGACCGCGAGACGCTGGCGGTGCGCTACAAGGGGATGAACATCGCGGAGATCCTGAACCTGCCGGTGGAGCAGGCGATCGAGCTGTTCCGCAACCTCCCCTCGATCGGGCGCATCCTGGAGACCCTCTGCGAGGTGGGCCTCGGCTACATCCGCCTGGGGCAGCCGGCCACCACCCTCTCGGGAGGCGAAGCGCAGCGGGTGAAGCTCTCCCGCGAGCTGTGCAAGCGCTCGACCGGAAGGACCCTCTACCTGCTGGACGAGCCGACCACCGGCCTCCACTTCGACGACGTGGGCAAGCTCTTGAAGCTCCTGCACCGCTTGGTCGAGCTGGGGAACACCGTGGTCGTGATCGAGCACAACCTGGACGTCATCAAGACGGCCGACTGGGTGATCGACCTGGGACCCGCGGGCGGAGCCGGAGGCGGCCAGCTGGTGGCGGAAGGCACGCCGGAGCAGGTGGCCGCGGTGGCGGAGAGCTGGACCGGGCGGTATCTGAAGCAGGTCCTGCCGGCGCCGGCGCCGCGCAAGAAGCGGGCGGCGGGCGGGCGGCGGTAGGCGAGCCGGCCGTTTGCCTTCCACCGGCGGGCCATCTATCCTCGTTTTGAGGGAGAGACGAGTCGATGAGCGTTCACGCCAAGCCGACCAGATCCTACTTGAGCGCCGAGGAGTACCTGGCGCTCGACAGAAGCTCCGATGTCCGGAGCGAGTACATCGACGGCGAGATGGTGGCGATGGCCGGCGGGAGCTGGGAGCACAGCTTGATCATCGGCAACGCCTTGGCCGAGCTCAAGCAGCAGCTCCGCGGTGGGCCGTGCACGGCGCACGCGAGCGATCTGCGCGTGCAGGCGCCCAATGGGCTCCGGACCTATTCCGATGTCGTGGTGGTCTGCGGCGAGCCGGCGTTCGCGGATGAGCATCGCGATACGGTGACCAGCCCGAAGCTGATCATCGAGGTGCTCTCCCCGACGACCGAGTCCTACGATCGCGGCAGGAAGTTCGAGAGTTACCGGACGATTCCCTTCCTGGAGGAGTACGTGCTCATCTCGCAGGAAAGGCCTCGCGTGGAGAGATTTCTGCGCCAGCCGGACAGCTCCTGGCTGTTCATCGAGGTGGCGGGCCTGCCGGAAGCGATCGCGCTCCCTTCTCTCGGCTGCCGGCTGAGCCTGGAAGCCATCTACGAAGGTGTCGAGTTTCCCTGATCTCTGTCCTCTGGCGAGCGCCGGGCCCACCAGAATGAAACGATGACACCGGCCGTCTCGCTCCGTTCCTTCGGCCTGATGTGGTTCGGCCAGCTCATCTCCCTGGTCGGATCGGGCCTCACCCGGTTCGCTCTCGGCGTCTGGGTCTATCAGCGCACGGGCTCGGCGACCGATTTTGCGCTGATCACTCTCTGCGCTTTTCTCCCCGGCCTTCTCGCCGCGCCGTTCGCCGGTGCCGTGGTGGACCGCTCGGACCGGCGCTGGGTGATGTTCTGGAGTGATCTCGGGCCGGCGGTGGGGACGCTGGCGATCGTTCTCCTGCTGCGCGCCGACGCTCTCCAAGTCTGGCACATCTATGCGGTGGCCGCACTCGGCTCGGTGTTCAACACGTTCCAGTGGCCGGCCTATCAGGCGGCCACGACCCTGCTCGTCCCCAAAAAGCAGCTCGGCCGCGCCAACGGCATGATGCAGCTCGGCCAGGCCGCGGCCGAGGTGGTGGCGCCGCTCCTCGCCGGATTGCTGATCTCGGTGGTCGGGCTGGCCGGCGTAGTGTTCATCGATCTCTCCACGTTCCTGTTCGCCGCCTCCATGCTGCTGCTGGTCCGCATTCCGAAGCCGGTCGACAGCGGCACCGGCCGCAAAGGCTCGCTGCTCTCCGAGTCGGCGTACGGATGGACGTTCATCCGCCAGCGTCCGGGCCTGCTCGGGTTGTTGCTCTTCTTCGCCGTGAACAACATCGTGTCGAGCATCGCCTCCGTGCTGATCACGCCCCTGGTGCTCTCGTTCACCACGCCGAAGGTGCTGGGCTCCGTCCTGGCGGCTGCCAGCACCGGCTTGGTGGTGGGCGGCCTGGCGATGACGGTCACCGGTGGGCCGCGGCCGCGTATCAACGGCGTGCTCGGTTTCGGCCTGCTGTCCGGCCTGGCCCTGGCTGTCGTCGGGTTGCGGCCGAACCCGGTCCTGATTGCCGCCGGCCTCTTCGTCATCATGTTCTCGGGGCCGCTCATCAACGGATCGAGCCAGGCGATCTGGCAGGTGAAGGTACCAACGGACGTGCAGGGACGCGTCTTCGCGGTGCGCCGGCTGATCGCTCAGTTCACCGTGCCGCTCGGATTTCTGAGCGCCGGTCCGCTCGCCGATTACGTCTTCAAGCCGCTCCTCGTCCCCGGCGGACCGCTCGCCGGCAGCGTGGGCCGCGTCCTCGGCGTGGGGCCCGGCCGCGGCATCGGCCTGCTCTATCTGATTCTGTCGGTCGTTCCTGTCGTGGCTACGCTCTGGGTCTACGCCAAGCCTCACGTACGGCGGGTGGAGGAGGACCTTCCGGACGTGATCGCGGCGTGAGGCGCCCCGGGCCTACCAGAGCCAGGCGTAGCCGATCTTCAGGAACAACGTCCGGGTGGTCCGGGTGAGGTCGTACTGCTGGTCTCCCAGAGAAAAATCGGAGTAGCCCACGAGGAGCACGGTCTGGGGATTCAGCTTGTAGGAGAAGAGGAGCTGGGTCAGCAGGTTCTTCTCCTCGGCGGGAACGTTGTGGTTGTTGAACAGGGAGGGGACCCGCTCGACGTCGCGGTACTGCGCGATGGCCCGGACGAAGGCGCGGACGTTCAGGTGATAGCGCAGCGTCGCCTGCGTCAGGCCGGCCTCCAGGAAGCGTTCGCCGCGGAAGTCGAGCTCCTGGTTGACGTGGTCGAGATTGCCGAACAGGTGACGGCCCAGCCGGAAGCTCACAGCCGGATGGATCAGCAGGAGGTTGGCCTGGCGCTCGTTGGCGAAGTCGATCACCTCGCCATGGCGCATGTAGAGCGACAGGCCGAGGTTACCGCTCGGCCGTATGGCCAGGTTCATGTCCTGCCGGAAGTTGTCGTAGTGGACCCCGCGGAAGGTCTCGACGAAATTGGGGCGAAGGCCGAAGCTGATCTCGCTCTGCATTGGGCCTTCGTAGGAGAACGCCAGGTCGGCGTCGCGGTCGGTGACCTCGCCGTCGTGATTCTCGATGTAGCTGCTGGCGACGAGAAACTGCCAGCGGCTGTACCAGCCCCCGGGCTTGCCCCAGATCGTCCGGATCGCCTGCGCTGACGTGTCGCGGATGTCGACGCGGGGGATGAAGCCGCTGTCGGTGCGGAACTCAGGCGCGAGGGCGTTGTGGCTCACGCGCCAGGACCAGTCGCGCGTGGCGTGGCTGTAGTCGACCCGGTAGGCGAGCCCCTCGAAACTGCCGGACGGCACCCGCGGATCGTCCGGATGGGCCGCCAGGACCTCCGGCGGGTATTCGGTCGACGAGCGCAGCAGCTGGAAGCGCACGGTGTCCGACGCGCGGACCCCGAGGCTGCCGTCGATGCCATAGACGTGGTTGGCGTAGTCGTTGCCCTGCCGGCCGGTGTAGAGGAGCCCCAGGGTCGACCTGCCGCCGATGTCGCGCCGCCAGCGCACCACGCCGCTTTCGACCTCCTGATCGATCGACTGGGAGGCCGAGCTCTCGTTGCCGGAGAAGATCAGGTTGTTGATCCGGTCCTGAGCCAGGAAGACGCCGAAGACGTTGGGCCCCTCCTTGCCAGTGAGCTTGAGGCCCGCCTTGGGATCGGCGACGGTGCGGGTGAATACGGCGTTGTAGGGGGTCTTGAAGTAGTCGGCCCCTTCCAGAAAGAACGGCCGCTTCTCCGGATAGGACAGGGCGAAGGCTTCGTTGACGTCGAGCTGGGCGGCGTCGGCCTCGACCTGGGAGAAGTCCGGGTTGATCGCGGCGTTGAGCGAGACGTTGGGGGTAATTCCCCAGCGCAGCGACACGCCGGCTTCGGCCTCTTCGTCTCCGTTGGCGAGTGGCGCCGCCAAGTCGGCGCGGTTGTCGCTGCGCCGGGCGGTGACCGTCGGGACCACCTCCAGGTTGCGGCCCGGCGCGATCTCCTGGAACCCGGTCAGGACGTCGAACTGGCAGACGCGGCAGTCGAGGCTGCGCTCGTTGCGGGTGGAGCGTATCTGGTGGTTGACCGAGCGGGGGTAGTCGCGGGTGGCGAGGAAACCCCAGGTCTGCACCTCCTGGTTGCGCGGGAAGTGGAGCTGCTTCAGGGGAACGGCCAGCTCGACGACGTAGCCCTCCGCGGTGATCCGTCCGGCCGAGGCCCAGATGGCGTCCCAGGACCAATCCTCGGCGCCATCGACGTCGGAGAGGGTCGCGTCGAGCTGCACCCCCAGCGGATTGACCCGGAGCTCGAAGGCGCGGCGCCGGTCGTTGAAGGTGTCGATCAGGAACCCGACGGTGTCGTCCTGAAAGGCGGTGTCGCGGTCGGACAGGTAAGCCCGGATCTGGCCCGGCTCGGGGTCCCAGGCGCGGAAGCCAACGTAGAGGTTCTCGCCGTCGAAGGTCACCAAGCAGTCGGTGCGGACGGGAGGCTCGATATTATCGCTCGGAAACCACTCGTGGGTGAGCGGCACGACGGCCGCCTGGCTCCAGGCCGCCTCGTCGAGGACGCCGTCGACCCGGATCGCGGAAGCGGCAGGATGCACGGCGAAGTGGTTGCGGGCCTTCCCGGCCTCGGCGGCTGGCTGCTGCGCCCGGGCCGCCGTCCCCACGGGTCCGGCGGAAAGGATCAGCACCCCGGTGACCGCAATCCGCTGCGCGAGTTGTCTCATGAAGTTCCCCCTCGGTTGCGAAGAGTCTCTCCTGAGCTCTACTCCTTTTGCAATGGCTCGTTAGACGCATCCTCCGCATTGAGGTGGGGGCACGTAGGCTTTTTGTTGTAATGTAAGACCATGTTGATACAAAAACCGCGTCTCCGGATGGCGGTCTTCATTTTCTCTATAGCGTTCGCTTCCTGCAGCCGGGCGCCGGAGACGCGGACTGGGGAGGCGCTGTCCACGCAATTTGGGGCCCCTCGGCGCCTAGACCTGACGCCTTGTCAGTTGCCGGGGCTGGAGCGGGAGGCGCGGTGCGGAACGTTGGAGGTGTACGAGAATCGCGCCGCCCGCGCCGGACGGAAGATCGGCCTGCGGGTCGCGGTGCTCCCGGCGGAAGCCCAGGTGGCAGCCGACCCTCTGTTCATCATCGTGGGCGGGCCGGGCCAGTCGGCAGTCGCGACGGCCGGCGCGTTCGCCGCGATCTTCGCGGAGGTCCTGCGGGAGCGGGACGTCGTCCTGCTCGACCAGCGCGGGAGCGGCGGCTCGAATCCGCTGAATTGCGTGCTGCCGGGGAGCGACGACGACCCCCAGAGCTACCTGGGAGACTTCCTGCCGGTTGCATCGCTGCGCCAGTGCCTGGCACAACTCGACGCTGATCCGGCGTTCTATACGACACCGCTCGCGATGGACGACCTGGACGACGTCCGGGCCGCCCTGGGGTACGAGCGGATCAATGTATACGGCAGCTCCTACGGTACGCGCGCCGCGCTGGTCTACCTGCGGAGCCACCCGGAGCGCGTGCGTAGCGCCACGTTGCGTGGCCTGGTCCCGACCGGCATGAAGGTGCCGCTCTACTATGCCCGCGACAGCCAGCGGGCGCTCGACCTGGTGTTCCAGGAGTGCGAGGCCGATGCGGCCTGCCGGCAGGCGTATCCGGGTCTGCGGGAGCGGTTCGCGGCGGTGCAGGATCGCCTGGCCCTGGGACCCGTCGCGGTCGAGCTGCCGCCGGCCCAGCCGGGCGGCGCGGCGCACACGATCCGCCTGTCGCGCGACGACTTCAACGAAGCGCTGCGGAACCGGCTCTACAACGAGGAGGCCAACCTCGTCCCGTCCTTGATCGCGCAGTCGGCGGCCGGGGACTTCACCGGCATGGCGAAGGTGGCGCTCCGCTTCCGCAGGGCCGCGGTGCAGGGGCGGCTGAGCGCCGGGCTGTTCCTATCGATCACCTGCGCCGAGGACGTGCCGTTCATCGACCCGCAGGAGGCGGAGCGGCTGGCCGCCGGGACCTTCCTCGGGTTGCGGCGGGTGGAGCAGCAGATCCGTGCGTGCAAGATCTGGCCGCGCGGCGAGCTCCCGGCCGGCTTCACGGACGACGTGCGGTCCGACGCTCCGGCTCTCCTGATCTCGGGGGACCGGGACCCGGTGGCGCCTCCGGCGTGGGGCGAGCAGGTGGCCAGCCATCTCCCTGAGAGCTTCCATCTGGTGATCCGGCAGGGCTTCCACGGCCTGCCGGACCCATGCATCACGAGGATCATGAATGACTTTATTCGCCGGGGGACGGCGGATGGCCTCGACACGTCCTGCACCGAGCAGGTGGAGAGAGCGCCGTTCGTCCTTCCGGCTTCTGACGCGCCCAAGGGCTGAGGACAGGGGGAGGGAGGGGGCGCGAAAAAGGGGATGAGATGTTCCGGAAACCCGTCCTGGGGGTCGCCGCGGCGGCCGTCCTTCTCTGCCATGCCATTCCCGTCCCCGCCTGGTCCGCCTCTCCGGAAGGTCTGTGGGAGGGGGCGATCCTCTACAAACCCGCGGAAGCCGAGACGGAGATCGTCGTCGAGCTGGCGCGCGACGCGTCGGGCCGCCTGGTCGGGACGATCGACGTTCCGTTCCAGGATCTCCATCTGGTCTCTCTCGAAGAGGTGCGGTCCGAGGGCTCGTCGATCTCGTTCGTGTTCAGCCGCTTTTCCCAGCGCGCCAACGTGGAGGTCCGTTCGTCGTTCCATGGGACGCTCTCGGACGACGGACGGACCATCCGCGGCGATTTCGTTGAGGGGGGCAAGAACACCTATCCCTTCGTCCTGGAGCGCAAAGGCGAGGCCGGCTCCGAACGGAAGGAGCCTGCGGCGAGCGCCCCGGTCCAGGCCCTGTCGGACGCCGGCGCCGAGCTCAAAGAGGCGTTCAACCGGGAGGCGGACAAGGTCCGACTCGTCTATCTGATCTCGCCGACCTGCCCGGTCTGCAAGCAGAACACGCGGCTGACCAGGCGCTACATCCTGGACCCGATCGCGGACGACCGGCTCAGGCTCTTCGTGGTCTGGGGGCCGATGCAGCACAAGGAAACCGAGGCGGACGCCCGCGCGGCGGCCGTCCAGCTCACCGATCCCCGGGTCACCCAGTTCTGGACCGACGACAACGTCCTGGCCAATGCGTACAAGGAGCCCCTCGGCCTGGCGGCGGATCCGGAGCCGGCCTGGGACTCCTACATGCTCTTTCCTCCCGGCGTGCGTTGGGGGGATGCGCTGCCGGTGCCCTCCTACTTCATGTGGGTCGAAAAGAAGCTGCCCGCCGAGACGCGGTTCAACGCCGAGAAGCTCAGCGAGCAGGTGCGGCGTCTCCTCGCGGCTCGCTGAGAAGGAAGGCCGTCGATGATCCACCGGCTCTTCGAGGCACAGGCGAGGCGGACCCCGGAGGCCGCGGCGCTGGTCTGCGGCGCGGAACGGCTCTCCTATGGCGAGCTCGACGCCCGGGCCGGCGCGCTGGCCTGCCGCCTGCGCGGGCTGGGCGTGGCGGCGGAGTCGCTGGTGGGCCTCCTCGCCGAGCGCTCTGTGGAGATGGTCGTGGGAGTCCTCGGGGTGCTCAAAGCGGGCGGCGCCTATGTGCCTCTCGATCCCGGCTATCCGGCCGAGCGCCTGGCGTTCATGTGGGAGGACGTGCGGCGCGGCAGCCCGGCGGGCCGGCCGGCGGTGCTGCTGGCCCAGCGCGCGCTGGCCGCGGCGCTGCCGGGGGCGGAGGACGGCCCGGCCGTCTGGCTGGACGATCTTCGGGAGGAGGGGATGGAGGGCGGGCTCGACGCCGGATCCGGCCCGGACGACCTCCATCCGGACGACGACCTCGGTGGGGACAACCTGGCCTACGTCATCTACACCTCGGGCTCCACCGGCCGGCCGAAGGGGGTGCTGGTGCCGCACCGGGGTGTGGTGAACGTCATCCGCGCCTCGGAGCGGCTCCTGGGCATCGGCCCCGGGGACCGGGTCCTGCAGCTCGCCTCGCTGGGCTTCGACGCGTCGGTGCTGGAGATCTTCATGGCGCTTTCGGCCGGCGCCTGCCTGGTGCTCACCCCGCGCGAGACTCTGCTGTCCGGGGAGGCTCTGGGCCGCGAGCTGCGGGAGCGGGAGATCACGGCGATCGCTATCCCGCCGTCGCTCCTCGACACGGTGGAGGAGGCCCTCCCGGCGCTCCGCACGATCATCGTGGGCGGCGAAGCGTGCTCGGGCGCCACCGCCGCCCGCTGGGCCCGCGGGCGGCGCTTGGTCAATGCCTATGCGCCCACCGAGGCGACGATCTATGCGACGGCCGGGCTCTGCGCGGGCGACGGCGAGGCGCCTTCCATGGGCTGGCCGATCGCCGGGACATCGGCCTGGGTGGTCGGTCCGGACGGCGAGCTCGCGCGCCCCGGCGCCGCCGGCGAGCTCTGCCTCGGTGGGGCCGGGGTGGCGCGGGGATATCTCAACCGCCCGGAGCTGACGGCCGAGCGCTTCGTGCCGGACCCGTTCGCCGGGCGCGGGGCGCCGGGCGCGCGCCTCTACCAGAGCGGCGACCTTGCCCGCGCGCTGCCTGAAGGTGGCGGCCTCGCCTTCGCCGGCCGCGTCGACACGCAGGTCAAGATCCGCGGCCACCGCATCGAGCTGGGAGAGATCGAGGCCGTCCTCGGTGAGCTGCCGGAGGTGCAGACGGCGGCGGTGCTCGCCCGGAGCGATGGTGGGGAGGACAAGCGCCTGGTCGCCTACGTCGTGCGCCGCGGTCGCGTGACCGTCCCGGAGCTGCGCGAGCGGCTCGGGCGCAAGCTCCCCGAGCACATGGTGCCCGGCGTCTTCGTCTTCCTGGAGGCGATGCCGTCGACGCCCACCGGCAAGATCGACCGCCGTGCCCTCCCCGCGCCGGGCCGCGAGCGGCCGGAGGTGGCGGCGGAGTTGGTGCTGCCGCGGACGCCTCTCGAGGAGGAGCTGGCGCGCCTCTGGGGGGACCTCCTCGGAATCGACCAGGTGGGGGTGCGCGACGGCCTGTTCGAGCTCGGCGGCCACTCGCTGCTCGCGGCGCAGATCGTCACCCGCGTCCGCGCCGGACACGGGGTCGACCTGCCGCTGCGCGAGATCTTCGAGCACCCGACGGTCGAAGCGCTCGCGGCTTACATCGAGGCGATCGGGACCTCCCGGACGGGCGGAGCCGGCGGCCTGCCGCCGATCGAGCGGGTGCCGCGGGAGCCGCACGGCACCGGCCTGCCGCTGACGTTCGCCCAGGAGCGCGTCTGGTTCTTGAA
The DNA here is from genome assembly GCA_035264905.1 of Thermoanaerobaculia bacterium. Taxonomy (GTDB): domain Bacteria; phylum Acidobacteriota; class Thermoanaerobaculia; order Multivoradales; family UBA5704; genus UBA5704. The sequence continues at coordinate 9,283 of DATFPH010000290.1, read as the reverse complement.
CCAGCTCGCGCCCGGCTCGATCGCCTACAACTTCCAGTTCACCATCCGCTTCGCCGGGCCGCTCGACCCGGAGGCGCTCGGCCGCACGCTCTCCGAGCTGGTGCGGCGCCACGAGGTGCTGCGCACGAGCTTCCCCGCGGCCGGCGGCCGGCCCGCGCAGGTGATCCATCCGCCGTTCGCGGCGGCGCTGCCGCGGATCGACCTGACGGCGCTGCCGCCGGAGCTCCGCGAGGAGTGCGCGGAGGCCCTGGTGCATGCCGGGATCCGCCGCGGTTTCGACGTGGCCCGCCTCCCGCTGCTGCGCTGGATCCTCTTCGAGCTGGGCCCGCAGGATCACCTGTTCCTCCAGGTTGAGCATCACTTCGTCCACGACGGCTGGTCGCTCGCCGTCTATCTCCGCGAGCTGGTGGCGATCTACGCGGCATACCGGGAGGGCCGGCCCTCGCCGCTGCCGGAGCCGCCGGTGCAGTACGCCGACTTCGCGGCATGGCAGCGCCGCTGGATGCAGGGGGAGGTGCTCGCGGAACAGCTCGCGTACTGGCTGGAGCGCCTGGGCGGCAGCCCGCCGCCGCTGGAGCTGCCGGCGGACCGGCCGCGGCCGTCCACCCAGAGCTTCCGCGGCGGCTGCCTGCGGGTCGACCTCCCGTCGCCGCTCTACCGCGACCTGCGCACCTTCGCCCGCCGCGAGGGCTCGACCCTCTTCATCGCCATGCTCTCGGCGTTCTACGCCCTCCTCTACCGGATCACCGGCCAGGAGGACCTGCTGCTCGGGAGCGGCATCGCCAACCGGCGGCTGCGCGAGACCGAAGAGATGGTCGGGATGGTGGTCAACACGCTGGTCTTCCGCACCGCGGTCTCCGGCGGCCTGGCCTTCCGCGAGCTGCTGGACCGGGTGCGCGCGACCACTCTGGGCGCCCACGACCACCAGGACATGCCGTTCGAGAAGCTTATCGAGGAGCTGCAGCCGGACCGCGACGCGTCGCGCAACCCGCTCTTCCAGGTGCTGTTCAGCTTCCACGACGCCCCGGTCCCGGACCTCGACTTCGCCGGCCTCTCGGGGTTCCTGTTCGAGCGCCACAACGGCTCCTCGAAGTCGGACCTCAACGTGGTCGTCAAGCCGCTCGCCGAGCAGCGCGTGGGGCGCCTCCCGAGCGGAGGCGAGCTCCTGACCATGGTCTGGGAGTACAGCGGCGACATGTTCGAGCGGTCGACGATCGAGCGCTTCTGGAGGCAGTACCAGACGCTGCTCGCCGGGATCATCGAAGGCGGTGCCGGGCAGCGGGTCGCGGAGCTGCCGCTGCTGACCCCCGAAGAGCGGGCGCAGCTCGCGACCTGGAACGAGACCGGTGCGCTGGTCTTCGCTCACCGTCCCGCCTACGAGCTGTTCCTGGACCAAGCCGCCCGCGCGCCCGAGGCACTCGCCGTGGCGGACGGGCCGTCGCGGCTGACCTACGGAGAGCTCGCGGAGCGGGCCCATGGTCTCGCCAGGCGGTTGATCGAGCTGGGCGTGGGGCCGGAGAGCGTGGTTGCTCTGCTGGCGGACCGCTCCGCGGAGACCGTCGTCGGCGCCGTGGCCGTGCTGCTCGCCGGCGGCGCCTACCTGCCGCTCGATCCGGCCTCGCCGCCGGACCGCCTCGACTTCCTGCTGGAGGACTCCGGAGCGGTGGCCGTGCTGCGGAGAGAGGGGGAGACCGGGGCTTCCCTGTCCTTGACGCCCTTGAAGTCCCTGAAGTCCTTTGGGTCCTTCGATCCACCGCGGGCCTCGGGGACCGGCCTCGCCTACGTCATCTACACCTCGGGCTCGACCGGCCGGCCCAAGGGGGTGGAGATCCCGCACGCCGGGCTGGCCCACTTGATCGCCTGGCACCTGCGCGCCTACGGCATCGGCCCGGAGGACCGGGCGACGCTCTTGGCCAGCCCGGCGTTCGACGCCTCGGTCTGGGAGACGTGGCCCTCCCTGGCGGCCGGCGCGAGCCTGCACGTGCCGGACGCGGAGACGCGGGGCACGCCCGAGCGGCTCCTCGCCTGGCTCGCCGCAGAACGGATCACGGTCGCCTTCCTGCCCACCCCGCTCGCCGAGGCCGTGCTCGACCTGGCGCCGCCGCCGGGGCTCGCGCTGCGCTTCCTGCTGACCGGCGGCGACCGCCTGTGCCGGGTGCCGCCCGCGGATCTCCCGTTCGTCCTGGTGAACCACTATGGGCCGACCGAGAACACCGTCGTGACCACCGCGGTGCCGGTCGGCCCGGGCTCACTGGCGCCGCCCCCGATCGGCCGGCCGATCGCCGGTACCCGCGTCTGGATTGCCGACCGCGACCTGCGGCGCGTCCCCGTTGGCGTTCCGGGCGAGCTGCTCGCCGCCGGCTGCGGCCTGGCGCGAGGCTACCGCGGCCGGCCGGACCTGACCGCGGAGCGGTTCCTCCCCGATCCCTGGCCGCCGGAGCCCGGCGGCCGGCTCTACCGTACGGGGGACGTGGCGCGCTGGCGCACGGACGGTCAGATCGAGTTCCTCGGCCGGCGCGACCACCAAGTCAAGATCCGCGGCTACCGCATCGAGCTCGGCGAGATCGAGGCCGTGCTCGCCGGGCACCCGGCGGTCCGCGCGGCCGTGGTGGTGGCGCGCGCGGCCCCGGCCGGCGACAAGCGCCTGGTGGCCTACACCGTCCCCCATCCGGAATCCGAAATCCCACATTCCAGATCGATTCTCCGCGCCTGGCTCCAGGAGCGGCTTCCCGACTACATGGTCCCGGCCGCCTTCGTGACGCTCGCCGAGCTGCCGCTCACCCAAAACGGCAAGGTCGACCTGAAGGCCCTGCCCGCGCCCGAGGGGGAGAGGGAAGAGGCCCGGAGCGCGGTGCCGCGCACACCGCTGGAGGAGCTGCTCGCCGGGATCTGGGCGGAGACGCTGGGCCTCGACGCGGTCGGCCCGCACGACGACTTTTTCAAGCTCGGCGGGCATTCGCTGATCGCCGCCCGGCTGCTCGCGCGAGTGCGCGACGCAGTCGAGGCCGAGGTGCCGCTCGCCGCCCTGTTCGAAGGGCCGACCGTCGCGGAGCTGGCGCGGGTGGTGGAGGCAGCCCTGGGGGCCGGTTCGGGACGGATCGCCGCGGGCCGCATCCCGCGGCGGAGCGGCGAGGGTCCGCCGCCGCTCTCCTTCGCGCAGGAGCGGCTCTGGTTTTTGGACCAGCTCGCTCCGGGCGCCTCGGTCTACAACATCGCCCGTGCCTTCCGTCTGCGGGGACCGTTCGCTCCGGAAGCCCTGGAGCGCGCCGCGGCCCGCCTGCTGGCACGCCACGAGGCGCTGCGGACCGCGTTCCCGGACCTCGACGGCCGGCCGGTGCAGGAGATCGCTCCGCGGCGCGCGCCCTCCATCCCGCGGCTCGACCTCGCGGGCTTGGCGGAAGCGGAGGCCGAGGCCGCGAGGTGGATCGGCCGCGAGGCGCGCCGGCCCTTCGATCTGCGGAGCGGACCGCTGCTGCGCCTGGTCCTGCTGCGCCTCGGGGCGGACGACCACCTGCTCTTCCTGGCGATGCACCACGCCGTCGCGGACGGCTGGTCCCTGCGGGTTTTCTTCCGCGACCTGGCGGAGCTGTACCGCGAGGAGTCGGCCGGCGGCGGCCCGGCGCGCCTGCCCGAGCTTCCGGTGCAGCCCGCGGACGTCGCCGTCTGGCAGCGCGAGCGGCTGCGGGGAGACGTGCTCGCGGGTCTGCTGGAGTACTGGCGGCGGCAGCTCGCCGGTGCGCCGGCGCAGTTGGAGCTGGCCACCGACCGGCCGCGGCCGCCGTTCCCCTCGTTCCGCGGCGGCGAGGACGAGCTCCCGTTGCCGGCGGCGACCGCGGCGGCGCTGCGCGAGCTGGCGCGGCGCTCCGGAGCCACGCCGTTCATCCTCCTGACCGCGGCCCTGGCGGCGCTCTGCGGCCGCCTCACCGGCCAGCGCGACGTGGTGCTCGGGGCGCCGGTCGCCGGCCGCACGCGGAGCGAGACCGAGGAGCTGATCGGGTTCTTCGTCAACACCCTGGCGCTGCGCCTGGGTTGGGACGGCGATCCGTCCTGCCGCGAGCTGCTGGCCCGGGCGCGCCAGGCCATCCTGGGCGCGCACGCCCACCAGGAGTTGCCGTTCGAGAAGGTGGTGGCGGAGCTGACGCCGGAGCGGCACCTCTCCCACGCGCCGCTCTTCCAGGTGATGTTCTCCTACCAGGGCGCGGCGCGCGCGAGCTTCGAGCTGCCCGGCCTGGAGGTCGCCCCGCGCGCGGTGCGGCGGGACGAGTCGAGGTTCGACCTGGAGCTGACCGCCCGTGAGGAGGATGGAGGCGGGCTCGCGTTCCTCTGGCGCCGCGACAGCGACCTCTTCGACCGCACGACGGTGCTGCGCCTGGCGCGCAGCTTCGAGACGCTGCTGGGCGGCTGGGCCGCCGGCCCCGGACGGCGGCTCTCCGAGCTCCCCCTCCTCGATGCGGCCGAGCGGCAACAGCTCCTCGTCGAGTGGCCGGCCGCCGGCACGCGCGCCGTCCTGCTCGACCTCGACCTCCAGCCGGCCCCCCTCGGCGCGGCCGGCGAGCTGTGCACGGACGGCGACCTCGGGGATCCCGCGCGCGCGGCCGAGCGGTTCGTGCCCGATCCCGCCGCGCCGGGGGCCCGCCTCTACCGGACTGGCGACCTCGCCCGCTGGCGGCCGGACGGCCGCCTGGAGCTCCTCGGCCGCCTCGACGAGCGGAGCGAGGCACGCCGGTCCCGCAGCCAGCCGGGGGCGGCGGCCGCCCCGGTCTTCGTGGCCCCGGAGAGCCCGGAGGAGCGGGCGCTCGCCGCGATCTGGTCGGAGATCCTGACCGTCGAATCGGTGGGGGTGCAGGACGACTTCTTCGAGCTCGGTGGGCACTCGCTGCTCGCCGCGCAGGTGATGTCGCGGGTGCGCCGCGACTTTGAGGTCGAGCTGCCGCTGCGCAGCCTGTTCCAGCAGCCGACGATCGCCGGGCTGCTCGCGGCGATCGACCAAGCCCGGGCGAGCGGCGGGCCGGCCCGCGCGCCGCAGATCGCGCGGGTGTCGCGGACCGCGAGCCTGCGGCCTCGGCCGCCGGCAGGAGACCGGGAGCGGTCATGACGCTGCTCACCAGGGATCCCTCGACGGAGAGCCCGGACGAGCTCCAGCCCGAGCCCGGCGAGGTCTACGTCCTCCCGTCCTCCTTCGCCCAGCAGAGCCTCTGGCTGGTCGATCAGATCGCGCCCGGCAGCCCGCTCTACAACGTCCCCGCGGCCCTGCGGCTCACGGGTCCCCTGGATACAGCGGCGCTCGCCTGGGCCCTGGGCGAGGCCGTGCGCCGCCACGAGACCCTGCGGACCACCCTGGCCGCCGAGGATCGCGAGATCGTGCAGGTCGTGGCTCCGCCGGAGCCCGCGGAGAGCTGGCGATTGCCGTGCGCCGACCTCGGCGGGCTCGCCGCCGGGCGCCGGGAGGCCGAGCTGTGCCGCCGGCTCGCCGAGGAGGCCTCCCGGCCGTTCGATCTGACGCGCGGGCCGCTCTTCCGCACCGTGCTGCTGCGCCTCGGCACAGAGGAGCACGTCCTCCTGCTCGACCTGCATCACGCCGTCGCCGACGGCTGGTCGCTGACCATCCTCCGCCGCGAGCTGGCGGTCTCCTACAGTGCCCGCCTCGCCTGGCCGGCCGGCGAGCCGTCGCCTCTCGCGGAGCTCCCTATCCAGTACGCCGACTTCGCGGCCTGGCAGCGCGAGCAGCTCTCCGGAGCGGCCCTGGAGCCGCACCTCGCCTGGTGGCGCGAGCGGCTGGCGGGAGCCCCCGCGATCCTCGACCTGCCGCTCGCCCACGCGCGGACGCCGCGGCCCGCGGTCCGCTCCACCCGCGGCGTGCGGCGGTCGCTCCCGCTGCCGCCGGAGCTCGGAGACGGTCTGCGGGCGCTCTCCCGGCGTGCGGGCGCCACGCCATTTCTGGTCCTCCTCGCCGCGTTCCAGACCCTCCTCCACCGCTGGACCGGGCAGGAGGATCTCCTCGTCGGGACCCCGCTCGCCGGCCGCTCCCTGGTGGAGACCGAGGGGCTGATCGGCCTCTTCGCCAACCTGGTGCCGCTGCGCGCCGTCTTCTCCGGCCCGGCGGACGGTCCGCCGTTCGCCGAGGTGCTGCGCCGCGCGCGCGAGGCCTTCCTGGGCACCCACGCCCACCAGGACCTCCCGTTCGAGCGCCTCGTCGAGGAGCTGCAGCCGGTGCGCAGCCCGAGGCACGCGCCGCTGGTGCAGGCGATCTTCACGTTCCAGGAGGGCGCCGTCGAGAGATCCCTCGACTGGCCGGGGCTCGTGGCCAAGCCTGTCGAGATCCCGCACGGCGAGGTGAAGTTCGACCTCGGCCTGTCGATCGAGGAGCGGCCCGGCGGCTGGCTGGTCCGCCTCGACGCGGCGGCCGACCTGCTGGAGCCGGTGGACCTGCTGCGCCTCCTTGACTCTTACGGCGCGCTGCTCGCCGGGATCGCCGCCGACCCGGAGCGGCCGGTGGGACTCCTGGCGGTCACCAGCGGCGCGGCCCGCCACCAGGCGCTCCTCGAATGGAACGACACGGCCAGCGGGTACCCCGAAGCGACGATCGGCCGCCTGTTCGCCCAGCGCGCGGCGGCTGCGCCAGAGGCCGTGGCGCTGGAGGCGGAGGGGGAGGTCTGGAGGTACCGGGAGCTCGACGAGCGGGCCAACCGGCTGGCGCACCATCTGATCGCGTGCGGCGTCGGGCCGGAGGTTCGGGTCGGCGTCTGCCTGAACCGCTCGGCGGATGCGATCGTGGCGCTCCTCGGAGTCCTCCAGGCGGGCGGCGTCTACGTGCCGCTGGAACCGGCCTACCCGCGGGAGCGACTGGCCTTCATGATCGAGGACGCGGCGGCGCCAGTCGTGATCACCGCGTCCGCCCACCTCGCCTCCCTGCCCGCGGAGCTCGCGCGCACCCTGGTGGTCCTCGACCGCGACCGCGAGGCGATCGCGGCACAGAGCGCGGAGCCTCCGGAGAGCGCGGTCCGCGCGGACAGCCTGGCCTACGTCGTCTACACCTCGGGCTCCACCGGCCGGCCCAAAGGAGTGGCGGTGCCGCACCGCGCCGTGGCACGGCTGGTGCGGCGCACCGGCTTCGCCCGCCTCGCCGCGGACGAGACCTGGCTGCAGCTCGCGCCGATCGTCTTCGACGCCTCGACCCTGGAGATCTGGGGGAGCCTGCTCAACGGCGCGCGGCTCGTCATCTTCCCGGGCTATCAGCCGTCGCTGGAGGAGCTGGGGGAGACGATCGAGCGGTCCGGCGTCACCTCGCTCTGGCTCACCGCCGGCTTGTTCCACCGGATGGTCGAGGGACCGCTGGAGCGCCTGCGCGGGCTGCGGCAGCTCCTCGCGGGCGGCGACGTGCTCTCGGTGCCGCACGTCGAGAGGGTCCTCGCCCGCTTCCCCGGCCTCCTCCTGGTCAACGGCTACGGCCCGACCGAGAACACCACCTTCACCTGCTGCCACGGGATGCGCGGCCCGGCGTCCGGAGAGCGCTGCGCCGGATCGGTCCCCATCGGCCGCCCCGTCGCGGCGACCCGCGCGGTCCTGCTCGACCGGCGGCTGGAGCTGGTGCCGCCGGGGGCGGTGGGCGAGCTGTACGCGGGGGGAGACGGCCTGGCGCGGGGCTACCTCGGCCGGCCGGACCTCACGGCGGAGCGCTTCGTCCCCGATCCATTTTGTGATCGGACGGATCGGTCCGATCAATCCGGGGGGCCTGGCGGGCGCCTCTACCGCACCGGCGACCTCGCTCGCTGGCGGCCGGACGGCGCCCTGGAGTTCCTGGGCCGCGCCGACGCGCAGGTCAAGATCCGCGGCTTCCGCATCGAGCCCGGAGAGATCGAGGCGGCGCTCTGTCTGCATCCGGAGGTCCGCCAGGCCGCAGTCGCCGTGCGCGAGGATCTCTCCGGCGCGGCCCGGACCGGTGAGAAGCGGCTCGTGGCCTACGTCGAGCCCGCGGTCCCCGCCGGTCTGCGCGCCTGGCTGCAGGAGCGGCTGCCGGACCACCTGATCCCCGCCGCGTTCGTCGCCCTGGACGCGCTCCCCCTCGATCCCAACGGCAAGGTGGACCGCCGCACCCTGCCCGCGCCGGTCTGGCAGGAGGAGAGGCCGGGGGACGAGCCGCGGACGCCGCTCGAAGACCTGCTCGCCGGGATCTGGGCCGAGCTGTTGCGCCGCGAGCGGGTCGGCGTCCACGAGGACTTCTTCGATCTCGGCGGGCATTCGCTCCTGGCCACGCAGGTGGTGTCGCGGGTGCGGGAGGTGTGCGGCGTGGAGCTGCCGCTGCGGCGGCTGTTCGAAGCGCCGACCGTGGCGGGCTTGGCGGCGCAGGTCGAGGAGGTGCGCCGCGCGAAGAAAGGCTTGCAGGCGCCGCCGATCCGTCCGGTGCCCCGCGACAGAGACTTGCCGGCCTCCTTCGCGCAGGAGCGGCTCTGGTTCCTCGACCGCTTCGGGGCCGACCGCGCGTCCTACAACGTCCCCGCCGCCATCCGCCTCGGCGGCCGGCTAGACGCCGCGGCGCTCGCCGCGAGCCTCGGCGAGATCGTGCGCCGGCACGAGGCGCTGCGCACCACCTTCGCGACCGGCGGCACGGGCGCGGCGGTCCTGCAACGGATCGCCCCGGGGCTCGACGTGCCGCTGCCGGTCGTCGATCTCGGCGATCTGCCGGAGCCGGAGCGCGCGGCTGAGGCCACCCGGCTCACCCGGGAGGAGGCGCGGCGGCTCTTCGACCTGGAGCGGGGGCCTCTCCTCCGCGCGACCCTGCTGCGGCGGTCGGGCGAGGAGCACGATGTCCTGCTCACCCTGCATCACGTCGTCGCGGACGGCTGGTCGGTGGGCGTGCTCGCACGCGAGCTGTCGGTCCTCTATGCGGCGTTCGCCGCCGGCCTCCCCTCGCCGCTCCCCGGCCTGCCGATCCAGTACGCCGACTTCGCCGTCTGGCAGCGCGATTGGCTCCGCGGCGAGGTCCTGGCCGTCCAACTCGGCTACTGGCGGGAGCGGCTGGCCGGCGCGCCGGCGGCGATCGACCTCCCCGCAGACCGGCCGCGGGCGGCGGCCGGGAGCGGCCGCGGCGGGCGGTTCCCCTGCGCGCTCTCCGCGGCGCTCACCGCGGACCTCCTGGCCCTCGTCCGGCGGCGCGGGGCGACCCTGTTCATGGCGCTCCTCGCCGGGGTCCAGGCCCTGCTGGCGCGCCTGACCGGCGGCGAGGATCTGCCGGTGGGCACTCCCATCGCCAACCGCAACCGCGCGGAGACCGAGGGGTTGATCG
>DATFPH010000289.1:0-47193 GCA_035264905.1 Thermoanaerobaculia bacterium | reverse complement strand
CGCCACCGCGGCGGCGCTGCTCGCCTGCGCCACGGCCGCGCTGCTCGTTCCCATCCGCCGCGCCACGCGCGTCGATCCGATCACGATCCTGCGCTGAAGCCGGAGATCCCGCAGGACCAACGTACGACTCTTCAAAGCTCCCGGAAACCTCCGTGTACGAATATCTTCGAGAAGGTGGAAAGCGAGCCGAGGTCCACTCGATAATCCTTCTCTTCCAACAGGCGTGACTGTTCCGCGCTACATTCCTGAACCCATTGCTTCAGCTCGGCGCCAAAGCCCTGCACCGTCGTGTATTGAAGCACGATTCCTCCGAGAAACGTGCGCGGGGCGATCTCAAGAAAGACGGCGAGCCAATTATCATCTGCGAACGGGCAGAAAGCGTACATTCCGGGCGACCTCATCGCCATTAGCGCTTTCACTTTCTTCTTATCTGTTTCCGCGCCAAAGCATACTTCGACGAGATGCACCAGTGTCGCCTTGGTGAGGCCCACCACCTTGTCCAGAAGCGCCGCTTGCGCCTGTTCCAGATCAGGCGTGTTATAAAGCAGCAGTATATCCGTTCTGTCGCGTATCTCCTCCAACAAACTAGTTGCTTCAGAGACGGACATTGAGCAGTCGACACATGGGAAATCCACCAGGATGCGTTGATAAGGCTCTGTTCCGGGTCCTTTCCAAGTGTCGGTCCTCGCAGCGAACCGGATGAGCCTCAACTGGCAGATCACTGTTTCGACATGGGTTACATCACCCCGGATGCGGATGCTGACCGCAAGGCGTTTCTCCGGGTTTTCGAGAGTTTCTTCGATGAAGTCACTCGGTACGCCATCTCCAACAGCAATCGGCAGCATGTCGGCCGGTAGTCCGGAGACGTGCGGATCTGCGACAATCATCCGGGCGGCCAACTCGGGTTCCGCGTCGGAATCCAGCATAGGGCCATCGAGCACACCATACTGTTTGAGCTCCTCGAAGCACCAATTGTGAAAGTCAAGGACAGTTCGACGGCCATCCTCGATCGCGAGACCCGCGGGCTGCGAACCGAGGATCTTCCTCACCGCGGCCCGTGCGCCGGTCAAGACAGCCTTGCGCAACCGTACCCCCTCCACTGAGGGCGTCAAGAAACGAAGCTCGGCGATGACCCGAGCCAGATCGGCGTCTGCATTCTTCGCGATCTGAGTGAGGTGAGCCCACTCGTTACCGACGGTTTGTCGTTCAAGCTCCTCAACGAGAAGCCTTGAGAGCACGTTCAGACGGTGGTTCGGCTGCGCCAACGGATCACTGAGGGACGCCCGTATGCTGAAGACATCCAGGTTCGTGGAGCGGGCAATCCCAAGAATGGGGGTGTCGAAAACCACTTCGGCGAAGGCGCGAAGAACGAAGTGAGAGAACGGTCTCAGCAATCTCGGCAGAGCCTCGACCACGGCACGGTAAGGCATCATCGCGCGCTGGTATCTCGGGGGCGGCTCCGGAACATCCGGCACCTTGTTGACCAAGGTAACGAGGCTCTCGCGCGCCACGTACTCGCCCATGGTCGCGTAGCCCTCATGGGCGTCGAAGCTGACCGCCAGCATGTCGAAAAGCGCCTCGCGGGCGTCACCCAGATTTTGCGGCAAGAGCCGCCCCCGGGCTGATTGTGCATCGGCACGGGCGAGCAGCACCTGCAGATAGCTGAATGTGGTCGAGCTGAAGATCTCGCGATGCCTGCCCTCGTGGGAGAGCGTGTACAGTTGCTGGAGCTGGCCGTCGTGAGCCTGCGGGACCAGACGAACCTCGGTGCTCGTCATTTCGCACAGGCCGAGGATCGCCTGGCCGAGAGACGCATCTCTGTTCAGCGAGACGGTCCCTGAACGGTGAGCCTCTGTTTCGAAGCCCATCATCCTTGCACCTCATGCCCGGCCGCAAGGCGCCGGTCAAAGTCCCCAAAAGCCTCCCTGATGAGGTCGTCACATCTCGCCGCAACAGCTCCGGTTTCGCCAGCATGGACCTCATAACCGGCCTTCGTAGGTACTGCCCGGTGCATCACAGTAGAGCTGAGCTCGCCCTCAGGGTCTGTGATCTCGAAGCTCGTCCAATAGGTGATCAGGTCTCGGCCCGCGAGGCCGCTCTCTCGGAGGGTCTTTTCGTGAGAGAGTCTTCGACCATTGAAAACCAAAGTATGCGAGAGGCTCACCGTCAGATGATCCAGGGAATAGCTCACTTGGCCGGGCAGCCTGAAAGCTCTCTTCAGGACGCGCAAGAGATTGAGCACTCGAAACTCCAGAGAAACCGTCAGCTGATAGACCTTGTCGTGACGGTTCGAGTACAGGAACAGGGTGACGGGCTCATCGCGGAGAAGCTGCAGCAAGTCATCGCCATAGTGCCGGGAGAACTCCTCCCGCAGGGCGTCCTCCGTGCGCTGGGCAGGGATGCGAAGAATCTGCCGGAAGTTCCGCGTAACAGCGTCCGGAAACCGGTCGCAGGCTGCAATCCAATAGGATCGAGATCGGAGATCGAGCTCCCGATGCTCAGCTCGCATCCTTGCCTCCGCCGCGCCGGTAATATCCACGTTCACACAAAGAACATACTTCTCCCAACCGAGAACGTCTCTTGCTTTCCGAGCGGCCCGAAGAGATTCCAGCGCCTTTCCAGGATCGAAGTCACCAGCGCGGCCGGATTCGACGCTCTTGCATTGATAGGCGGTCTTCGTTGCGGGGCAATACAGATCAACTCCGCTCTCCGGCGGCGTGCGACGAGATATATCACTGCGCCCTTCGGCCAAGTTGAGAATCTTGCAGCAGAATGCCTCCCAAGCATCCGTAAAGCAATGCTCTTCTGGAACAACAAAAAAAGGAGGATACAGATGATATTCCATGGCTCCTTTTCTGCCCCTGGCAGGACCTCATGCCACTAGTCTACACCTTGTATCTGGCTCTCCTCGCCAGCTTCAAAGCCCCCTTGGCCGAGCTCGTCTCCCTCCGCCGGGCCGCGCGCCAGGCAATCGCCGAGATCCAGGCCCACCTCCTGAGCGCCGCGCCCCGCCAGCTCTCTCTGGCAGGCGCTGAAGTGGGCCGGTTGTCGCTGGCCTCCGACGACGCGGGCCAGCTGTCACTCGCCCCGGAGGGAGCCGGTCAGCCCGCGCTCCTGCCGCACGGGGCGGAGACAGAGGGCACCTGAAACCTTCCCTCAGAAGGCGCGTAGGGACGGACAGACCTGCGAAAGGAGCTGTTCATGAACGCGCCCTGCCGTCTCGCTCTGGCCTTCGCGCTTCTTCTGTCCACCTCAGGGGAGGCCGTTGCCGCTGCCGACGGCCGGGACGAGGGGCGGGCGGCCTTGGACAAGGCCCGCGCCGCCTATCGCGCGGCGGGAGCCTTCCGCGAGACCCTGGAGGCGACTCTGGAGTTTCCGGACGGCCGCAAGGAACCGCGGGTCCTGGAGTACGGCGTCGGCCCGACCGGGGGAGCCTTCTTCACGCTCTCCTCCAATGGCAAGACGGTCTTCCAGATCGTCGCCCGCGACGGGCGGATGGTCGGCACCCAGCTCGGTGCGGACGGACGGTATGCGGAAGTGCCCTTCGAAGGGGATTTCGCCGCGGCCCTGCGCCGCATGGGAGGCGCGCAGGCCCAGCTGGGACCACCGCCCGCCGTTGTGGCCCGCCTTGGGGGAGATCTCGCGGCGTTTCTGGACGCCCTGCGGTTCGGAGTCCTGGCTCCCCTGGAGGTCGTGGGCGCCCGGCGGACCGTGGCGGGCGATGGGGCGGCGCTGGTGGAGGTGGAGCTCCGGGCGTCAAATGGGCAGCTCATCGTGGGCCTGGACCCGGCGACCGATCGCCTGCGGGAAGCTCGTGTGGCCCTGGGCGACGGGAAGCAGCAGGTGCGCTTCTCCGGCCCCTACCGATTCACCCCCGGCGATCCGGACGATGCCCTGGCCTGGCCGGATCTCTCCGGCCGCACGGCGATGCAGACCTTCGCCGAGCTCGAGTCCGCGACCTATCCCCTCGGCCAGCCCGCGCCGGACGTGAGCCTGCGGTCCATGGAGGGCGGCACCGTGAGCCTTGCCAGCCTGCGCGGGAACGTTGTCGTCCTCGACTTCTGGGCGACCTGGTGCGTCCCCTGCTGGACGGCCCTGACGCACACCTCCGAGCTCGCCGCCTGGGCGAAGTCGTCCGGCCTCCCGGTCCAAGTCTTCGCGGTGGATACGCTGGAAGAGGTGAGCAGCTTCGAGGAGCAGAGTCGACGGGTCGCCGAGTTTCTCCGCTCCAGGAAGCTCGATCTCCCGGTCCTGCTCGACAGTGAAGGCAAAGCCTTTGCGGCCCTCCACAAACCCGGCCTCCCCAGCCTCGTCATCCTCAGCAAAGACGGCAAGCTCGTCCACTACCACTCCGGTCTCCTGGAAGACATGACCGCGACCGTGCGCAAGGAAGTCCTCGCGCTGACGGCGGCGCAGTGGAAAGGTGGGTGTCACACGGCCTCGAGCCCCCTCTCCCCGTGGGTTGGTGTGCGATGGGAGAGGGGGGCGAGCCCAGTCTCCTGGCCGCTGCCGTCCCGGGAGATCGCGAGCTCATCGAGCCCTTGATCCAAGACGGCGGCGAAACGATCCAACTGCTCTTTGCTGTGGCCCGCGGTGATCGAGACACGGAGGCGCGCCGAGCCTTTGGGGACGACCGGATGCGGAATCCCCTGCACGTAAAAGCCCCGCTGCTGGCAGTACTTCGCGAGCCGTAACGCCGCCCAATCATCGTCGCAGATCACGGTGTCGTGGCGCCCGACAATGCTGGTGATGGTCGAGACGTTCGCGGCGTAGCCGCTGGTGAACGCGACCGCGGACTCGGTGCCCTTGAAGCGCGAAAGGGACATCCGGCCGTCTTGGAGCTGTTATATTGGCTGCTGCGACGCTGCCAGAACCCAGTCGGGAGGGGTCATCATGTCGATCGTCTTTGTAATTTACAGCCCACAGGATCTCGACTTCGTCCAGGGGACGCTTCTGCGCTCGCTGCCGAGCAACGGCTTCGACCGCTGGGTCTCGGCGGCACACCTCATGGCGCAGTGCCGCGTGATCCTGGCGGTCATCTCCCGCGCTGCCGTCGCATCGCCCTTTGTGCGGGACGACATCGCGACCGCGCTGGACAGCAAGCGCCCGGTCATCGCCGTGCTGGCCGATTGCATCGAGGGTGAAGAGCAAGCCCGGCTTCCGAAGGGGCTGTGGGCGCTGCCGCTGGTCGATTTCACCGAGGACGTCTCCGCGGCGCGAGAGGATCTCGCGGACCTGCTGCCCCCGGTGGGGCCCCTCGCGGAAGCGGACGAGCTCTCCCGCGCGGCCCAGTCGATCGAATGGAACGAGGAGATCTTTTCCGCCTCGCTGGCCGACGTCGTGAAGCGGCACGATCAGAGCCGGGCGCGTGTGCTGATCGAGACCTTGGCTCGATCCATGGAGCACCGGCCGTATCCGCCGCGCGCTGCCAATGCCGACCTGGCGGTCCTGCGCAAAGACCGGCAGTTCAAGCTGATGCAGCGCTACGCCGAGGCTGTTCTCGCCACCGGCACGACGGACGCGAAGGTCCGCCGGCAGTATGCGCAAGCATTGATCGAGCAGAAGGCGTTCGATCGTGCCCTCGACGTCCTGGCGTCCATCACCCAGGATGGTGCTTCCCCCGATAGCGAGGTGGCGGAGGCGTACGGTCTGATCGGGCGGACGTACAAACAGCAGTACGTCGATGCCCCGAATGCCCCCGGATCGCACGAGCTGCTGCGCCGGGCCATCGAGGCGTACGAATCCGTCTACGAGAAGAATCCGACGTTGCTGTGGCACGGAGTCAACGCGGCGAGCTGCATTCTGCGCGCGCATCGGGACGGCGTAGAGGGCGCGGACCCGGAGCGCGCCCGAGAGATCGCCCGGCGCGTGCTGGAGCACATCGATCGACTTGAAAGCGGCGGTAGGCTCATCGACGTCTGGGACTGTGCGTCGCGCGTGGAGGCGCTGCTCGCGCTCGACCGCTACGAGGCGGCGCAGGCCGCCCTTGCCATGTACATCCACCATCCGGACATGCACGCGTTCGAGGTCTCGTCCACGTATCGGCAATTCGATCAGCTCCTCGAGCTGGGCCGGCGCGAAAGCCGGCCGATCCTCGATCAGTTGTGGGAAGTGGTCGAGCGCCACCGGGCGGGCGGCCTGTCGGGCCAGCCGTCTCCAGGGCTCGAGAGCGCCGAGTCGGCCACCCTTGGAAAAATGTCCCGGCCCCTGCTCATTCGAGTGACGGATCCGGACTGGCAACCCGCGGGGATCACCGATCTGGTGCTGGAGTCTCGGCTGGGCACGATCGTCTCCGCCCAGGGGACGGATGCCAGTGTGGCGGAGCTCCTCCAGGATTCCGAGGTGATGTCGGTCGATCAGAGCCGGCCGGGCGGGGTTGGCGAGTGCGCCCGCTCCATCCCGTTCATCCGCGTGGCCGCCGACTATCCGTTTTCGGGAGGGACCTATCAGGAAAATGGCGATGGCGCCCTGGTCGCCGTGATCGACAACGGCATCGACGTGCTCCACGAGGCGTTCCTGGACGGGCAGGGCCAATCGCGCATCGTGGGGATCTGGCATCAGGGGAGCTCCACCGGCACTCCGCCCCAAGGGTTCACGTACGGCACCTACCACACGGCGGCCGACATCGCGGGATACGTCGGCACCAAGACCCTTCCGGCAGGCCTCAGCCGCAATCCGGATGGACACGGGACGCATGTCGCCAGCATCGCCGCCGGCCGCGCGGTGGGCGCCTTCGCCGGAGGCGTCGCTCCGGGAGCCCGGCTGCTGATCGTGATCTCCGCCGGCCAGGGGCCGACCGGCTATTCGAAGAGCCATCTCGATGCCCTCACATTCGTCGACGCCGTTGCGACGGAGCTCGGGCTCCCCGTGGTGGTCAACCTGAGCCAGGGCATGAACGCGGGTGCCCACGACGGGACCTCGGCGCTCGAAGTGATGTTCGACGCTTTCTCCGAGGGGGGCCGGAAGCCGGGCCGGGTCGTCGTCAAATCCGCCGGCAACGAGCGGAACAACAAGAATGGACACGCCAAGGTGACCCTGGGTCAGGACGGGCTGGACAATCTGCCCTGGCAGCGCGACGCTCAGGCGTCGGGTGTCGAACGGCTCGAGCTGTGGTGGAGCGCCGCGGACGAGCTCGATTTCCGCCTCGGCGATCCGAGCAACAACTGGACTCCTTGGGTCAGTCGTTCCGCACCCAAGCAGTCCGGCTCCCTCAATGGCGTGCCGTTCGTCCTGCAGCTCACCAAGCTCCACATCGACAACGGCGACAGCCAGCTCTCCGTCGAGATCGGCAACGACACGTCGACGGTCCCGCCCGGCATCTGGCAACTCCAGATCCGGAGCTATCAGGTCCCCGAAGGCGGCACGGTCCATGCCTGGATCGAGCGCGGCCTCGGCGCTCCCAGCTCGTTCACCAGGCATATGGACGAGGAGATCACCTTGAGCATCCCCGGAACCGCCAAGAACGTGATCGCGGTGGGGGCCGTGGATGCCGATCTGCCCATCCAGGTCGGCGACTTCTCGTCCTACGGTCCGACGCGGGATGGGCGCCAGAAGCCGGAGGTGGCTGCGCCGGGCGTGGGGGTTCAAGCGGCCAAGGGCGGCACCTCGACCGGAATCAGACCTGATTCTGGGACGAGCATGGCGGCGCCGCACGTGGCAGGCGCCATCGCGCTCCTGCTCTCGCGGATGGCGAAGACGCAGCAACCGATTCCGACGTCGACGCAGATCGCCTCCGCGCTGCGTCGCAAGACGCGCAACTACAACGGCCGCTGGGCCCCGGGCCAGGGATTCGGCATCGTCGACGTGGCGGCCTTGCTCGCCGCATTTTAAGAACTATTTAGAGTATATTCGGATGATCCTCCCGGGGGAGTCTCTCTTTCTGGAAGGACAGGAACTTTCCGCATCTTCCAGGAGGTACAACATGAGTCCAGTGAGAAAGTTCACGACGATTTGCCCGGCCGTTCTGGCGCTTCTGACTGCACTTGCCCTGGCCGTACCTGGCCACGGAGCCGGCCTGCGGCACCTGGCTCGGCAGGTGCGGTCCACCGAGGGGGCGGATGTCTCGTCCGGAGCCCTGGGACTCGCCTGGTCGACCTACCTCGGCGGAACAGACCTGGACACAGCTTTCGGGGCTGCGCTGGATGGCGAGGGGAACGCGTACATCGTGGGACTGACGCTCTCTGCGGACTTCCCCTCGGTTCCTCCGGTCCTGTCGTCTCCTCCGCCGCCCGCCAAGGCATTGCTGGTGAAGGTCGCGCCGGACGGCAGAGTCCTCTTCTCGACTTTCCTGGGCGGCTCCGCGAGCACGAGGGCCACTGCCGTCACCCTCGGCGTGGACGGCTCGATCTACGTCGCCGGCCTGACGGGCTCGGGCTTCCCGCTGGTCCAGCCGCTCCCCGCACCGCTGCGCGGCGTGGGAGGCCAGGAGGCGTTCGTCATGCGGCTCAGCGCGGATGGCTCCCAGATCCTCTTCTCGACGACGATCGGCGGCTCGGGCAACGACTATGCCGACGCGATCGCGGTGGACGCTGCCGGCGCCGTCTACCTCGCCGGCGGCACCAACTCAGCCGATTTCCCCACAGCGAGCCCTGCCCAGGGGAGCTTCGCCGGTGGTCTCGCGGATGGGTTCGTGGCCAAGATCCTCCCTGCGAGCTCGACCCTCGCCTGGTCGACCTACCTCGGAGGCCACGACTTCGAGCGGATCAACGACATTGTCACGGACGAGAGCGGAGGCGCGGTCGTCGTAGGCGTGACGGACTCTCCCGGCTTCCCTACCCTGGGAGCGCGGCAGCCGGCCCTCCGGGGTCCCAGAGATGGATTCATCGCGGCCTTCGGGGCTTCGGGCGCCCTGCTCGTCTCGACATATCTCGGCGGCAACAACGAGGACGCGGTCACCGGTGTCGCCCGGGATTCCGCAGGCTTCGTGTATGTGGGCGGGGCGACCACCTCTCGTGACTTTCCCACCACGCCCGGCGCGTTCCAGCGGAGCCCCCGCGGCATCTTCGCGACCAAGCTCACGCCGGACCTCGCTTCCTGGGTCTGGTCCACCTATTTTGGTGGGACCGGAGGGGACGGCGCCGAGGATCTCGACATCGATGCCGAGGGGAACGTCTACTTGACCGGCGTCACCCAATCCACGGACTTTCCGCTGCGGAACCCGGTCGACTCCGAGTGCGCGCCGGCCTCCGGTAGGTTCTGTGAGGGCGAGGCTTTCCTGGCGGCCCTCTCCGCAGACGGCTCATCGCTGCTTTTCTCGACCTACCTCGGCGGCAGTCTCGACCCGATCGGGGACGGCAACACCGCTCTCGACATTGGCCAGGCGATCGACGTCGGCCCGGGCGGGGACGTCGTGATCGCCGGGGAGGCCTTCTCGCTCGACTTCCCGACCACGGACAATGCGTTTCAGCCGACCTATCCCGGCGGCCAGTCGCGGGACGCCTTCGCTGCCCGCTTCGCCCGCGGCGCCGGCAACCGTCCGCCGGACTGCTCGGCGGCCACGGCGAGCCCTTCCACGATCTGGGCGCCCAACCAGCGCCTGCTGCGCGTCGCGATCCTCGGCGTCGCGGACCCCGACGGAGATCCGGTCACTCTGACGGTCACCGCGATCCGGCAGGACGAGCCCCGGACCGGCAAAGAGCCGGACGCGCGGGGGGTGGGCACGGCGCAACCCTGGGTGCGGGCGTCGAGGGCCGGAAGAGGCGACGGCCGCGTCTACCACATCAAGTTCCAGGCCCAGGACCCGGACGGCGCGAGTTGCACCGGCGAGGTGACCGTCTGTGTACCCCATGACCGAAGCGGCCGAGGGTGTGGGGACGGGGGTGCGCTCTTCGATTCTGGAACATAGTCACGCGGGACAAAGCTCCGGCTCACCGCCAGACGGGACGCTCGCCGGCTGTCTGGTAAGCTATGTCTATCTAGGCTATGTATGTCTAGGTAAGAACCGGACCTGTCCGAACGGAGGATCTCATGCGGTTTGTCTCCGTCTTTGTCCTGGCGTCCCTCGCGGCCCTGCCGTTCTTCGCACCCCGGCCGGCCCTGGCCGCGGACGCCGCCCCACCGGCCCCGAAGCTCGAGCTGAAGCCCTGCACCACCATCTCCGGCCTGCCGCCGGAGGCCCGCTGCGGCACCTATGAGGTCTGGGAGAACCGGGCGGCGAAGTCCGGCCGCAAGATCCCGCTCCGCGTCGCCGTCATTCCGGCGCAGGGGTCCGACCGGCTCCCCGACGCCCTCACCTTCTTCGGCGGCGGCCCGGGGGAATCCAACGTGGCGTCCGCTCCCGAGGTCCTCGACCTGTTCAGAGCGCTCCGCCAGCGGCGGGACATCCTGCTGGTGGACTTCCGGGGCACCGGCGGGTCGGGAGGGCTCTTCTGCCCCGAGATGCAGGGCAGCGCGGGAATCCAGGGGCTTCTCGACTCCTACTACCCGCCGGACAAGGTGAAGGCCTGCGCCGAGCGCCTGGCGAAGACCGCCGATTTCAGCCAGTACACCAACGACACCAGCGTCGACGACGTCGACGCGGTGCGGGCCGTCCTGGGCTATCCCAGGCTCGACATCTATGGCGGCTCCGGCGGCAGCCGGACGGCGCTGGTCTACCTGCGCCGGCACCCGGGCGCAGTGCGCACGGCAACCATCTCGGGGGTCGCGCCCCCGGACGAGCTCGGCCCGTTCGCCATGGCCCGGTACGCCCAGCGGGCGCTCGACGGCCTGATCGCCGAGTGTGAAGCCGACGCGGCCTGCCGCGGCGCCTTTCCCAGGCTGCGCGACGACGTGGCCGCCGTGCTCCAGCGAGCCGAGAAGGATCCGGTCGTCGTCACGGTGACCGACGGCGAGACGGGCACGCCGGTCGAGATGCGGCTGACGCGCAACGGAGTCGCCCAGACCCTACGGTACATGCTCTACCGCCCCCTCTCGGCGTCCATGCTCCCGCTGAGCGTCCACCTGGCGGCGCAGGGGGACTGGAAGCTCCTGGGCGAGACCGGCGCCCACTTCGCCTCCGGCCGCGACTTCGGCACTCTCGCCGACGGCTACTATCTCTCGCTCACCTGCTCGGAGGACGTCCCCTTCATCCGCGAGGACGAGATCCCGGCGGCCGTCCAGGGCACCTTCCTGGGGGACTTCCGCATCCGCAAGCAGCAGGCGGCCTGCGCCGCCTGGCCGGTGCCGCCGGTGGACCGCGCGTTCCTGGACCCGGTGGTCTCCGACGTACCGACGCTCCTGGTCTCGGGCGAGCGCGACCCGGTGACCCCGCCGGTCAGCGCCGAGCGGGCCGCGCGGACGCTCAAGAACAGCCTCCACGTGGTGATCCCGGACGCCGGCCACGGCTACTTCGGCGTCGAGGGTGCCCTCGAATGCTTCGACAGCCTGACGGTCCGCTTCATCGAGGCCGGCACCGTGAAGGGGCTCGACACCTCCTGTGTGACGCGGACGAAACGGCCGGAGTTCGTCCTGAAGTGGGACCCGGACGTGGAGTTGCCCGCCGATCAGCTCGCCCGCCTGACCGGCACCTACAAAGAACCGGAGAGCGGGCGCGAGGTCAGGGTGGTGACCGCGGGCTCTCGCCTGCAGCTCCTGGAGGGCGAGTATCCCCCCACGGTCCTGGTGGCGATCTCGCCCACCCGCTTCCGGATCGAAGGCATGCCGCCTGGCACCTCCGTGGTCTTCCAGATCACGGAAGGCCGGGCGACAGCCCTCACCATCCCGTGGGAGCCCTCCCTGAGATGGGAGCGGGTCGGGGCAGGAGCCGGCCCGCCGGCTGCGAAGCCGGCTTTTACGCTGACGCGGGAAGGCCCGGCCGCAGCGCAAACCGACAAGGTGGACGAGTACATCCAGGGCGAAATGCAGCGGCGCAAGATCCCCGGCCTCTCGGTGGCCGTCCTCCGCAACGGAGAGATCATCAAAGCGAAAGGCTACGGGCTGGCGAACGTCGAGCTGAACGTCGCCTCTGCTCCGGAAACCATTTATCAATCCGGCTCGATCGGCAAACAGTTCACCGCGGCGCTCGTGATGATGCTGGTCGAGGAAGGCAAACTGAGCCTGGACGATCACATCGGGAAATATATCTCCGACGCGCCGGCCCTCTGGAAGGACATCACTCTGCGCCACCTGCTGACGCACACGTCAGGTATCTCGAGCAGCCACTATGAAAAGCTCAATATGCGCCAGGACTACGCCGAAGACGAGCTGGTTCAAGCGATCGCGGCACTTCCGCTCGATTTCCAACCCGGCGCTCAATACGACCGCCGACGGCGCCCTTTATTTGACCGTGCTCGACATGGCCAAATGGGACGCGGCGCTCTCTACGGAAAAGCTGCTCAAGCGGGCTTCGCTCGACCTGATCTGGACGCCGGCAAAGCTCAACGACGGAAAGGCCGCGTTGTTTGGCTATGGTTTCGGCTGGATGACCGGCGAGCTCCGCGGGCACCCTTTCGTCCGGCATGGCGGAGGATGGCAAGGCTTCTCCACGCACATCCTGCGCTACGTCGGCGACAAGCTGACGGTCATCGTGCTGGCGAACCTCGGAGGGGTCAACGCAGGGACGTTCGCGGACGGCATCGTGGGGCTCTATGAGCCTGAGCTTGCGCCCAGGGAGCACACGGCCATTCAGATCGATCCGAAGATTTTCGATCCGTAGGGGGACCGGTTCTGGATGCAGGCGACCGGCCAGGGGCGTGCGGAGCTCCTTCCCGAATCAGAGACGACGTTCTTCACCAGAGTCGCGGACATCACGGTCACGCTGGTCAAAGACGGGAACGGTGCGGTGACGCACCTGATCCTGCGCCAGAGCGGCGGTGACCTCGAGGTGAAGAAGATCGAGTGAGGCGGGGGCTCGCTCATCTCCGTCATCGTGTATACTGAATGGCCTCAACTCCTCAGGAGGGCCGTTCGTCATGCCGTTTCAGTATTCGTGCTTTATCAGCTACTCCGATGGCCAGGGCGACCTGATGAAGCGCTTCATCGACGAGCTGGAGAGAGCTCTGCAAAGCAGCCTCGGGCCCTATCTCAGGGAAGGGGTCTACATCGACAAGAAACGTCTGAGCGCCGGCTACAAATACAACGAAGCGCTGGCCCAGGCGATCTGCCAGAGTGTTTGCATGATCGTCGTCTACTCGCCGATCTACGAGAAGTCGTCCTACTGCCTGCGCGAATTCACGGCGATGCAGCGCCTGGAAGAAAAGCGTTTCAAGGCGATGGAAAGCTCAATCTCCTCGCAGTGCGGCTTGATCATTCCCATTCTCTTCCGAGGGAACGCGGCGGAGCTGCCGCCGATCATCCGCGAGCATATCCATTTCTGCGATTTTTCCAGGTTCACGACCGCCAGCACCAAGATCACGCGGCACAGGGAATCGGTCGAGAAGATCGAGCAGATCGCGCGCTACATCTACGATCTTTACGAGCGCTTCGGCAAGTCGGGCAGCGACCCTTGCAGCCAATGCACCTCGTTCCGGTTGCCGGCTGAAACCGAGGTTCAGCCTTGGCGCACTCCGGTCTCTCCTTTCCCGATGCGCGAGGGGATCCGGTGAAGGAGGAGGTCGAGGCGTCAGGTCAGGTCATCACGTTCTATTCTTACAAAGGCGGGACCGGCCGCTCGATGGCCCTCGCCAATGTGGCCTGCCTGCTCGCGCAACGCCAGACCGGAAGCGTGTTGATGGTGGACTGGGACCTCGAGGCCCCTGGGCTCCATCGCTACTTCCGCGAACGGTTCAAAGTAGAGCTGGTCGGGGCGGACCTCGACCGGGCGCTCGACGAACGGCCCGGCCTGATCGATCTATTTCTGGAGCTCGACCGCACGACGCGCGACATGCAGCCCGGGGACGAGGCGCAATCGGAGGAGAGCGCCCGGGAGATGCTGCGCGGCCTGGACCTGCAGCGCTTCGTCGTCCGGACGGACATTCCGTCTCTCCATCTGCTCAAAGCCGGGCGGTTCTCCGAAGAGTACGCTCCCCGGGTCAACTCGTTCGACTGGGTGGGACTTTATCAGCGCTCTCCGTGGCTCATCCGCGCTTTGTCCGAGCGTCTGACCGCGGAATATCGATATGTCCTCATCGATTCCCGCACCGGCCTGACGGACATCAGCGGCATCTGCACCATGCTGATGCCCGAGCGGCTGGTGGTGGTGTTCACTCCCAACCGGCAGAGCCTCACCGGCGTCCTCGAGCTCATAAGGCGGGCGACGAAGTACCGCCGGCAATCGGACGACTTGCGCCCTCTGATCATATTCCCTCTGCCCTCCCGCATCGACGATGCCCGGCCGAGCCTGCGCGACCTCTGGCGTTTCGGAGACCGGGAGCGTGAGATCCCGGGGTTCGAGGCGCTGTTCGAAGAGGCCTTCCAGGAGGTGTACGACCTCGCCGAGTGCGAGCTCGGCCGGTACTTCGACGACGTGCAGGTCTATCACGTCCCCGACTACGCCTACGGCGAGGAGATCGCCGTGCTGGTCGAGCGGGGCTCGGATCGGCGGTCCCTCTCCCGCAGCTTCGAGAGCTTCACCAACACTCTGGTCGATCGCGCCGGCCCCTGGGAGGACTCGGAGGCGGTCGAGGCGCAGAGCGCCGTCGACGAGCAGAGCCGGGCCGCCGAGGCCGCGTTCGCGCGCCTCACGCCCGAGGAGCAGGACGTGGCACGGCAGGTGTTCACCAGCCTGGTCCTCCTGGCGCGCCCCGGGGAAGGCGGCGAGGATACCCGCCGGCGGGCCCGGATGAGCGAGCTCGGCCCCGTGTCCGCGCCGGTGGTGAACGCGCTGGCTGCCGCGCGGCTGGTGACGGTCAGCCGGGAAGCGGGAGCGGAGGAAGAGACGGTCGAAGTCACCAGCGAGGCTCTCGTCCGCAACTGGACCCGGCTCCGTCAATGGCTGGACGACGACCGGAATTTCCTGCTCGCGCGGCAGGAGCTGCGGATCGCCGCCGCGGAATGGGAACGCAACCGGCAGAACGACGATTTCCTGTTGCGCAGCGCCCGTCTGAAAGAAGCCGAGCGGTGGCTGTTGGAGCGGAACCCTGTCTTGTCCCGGGCAGAGCACCTCTTTCTGTTGAAGAGCGCGACTCTGCAGCGACGGTATAAGATTCGCTGGCGGCTCGCGGCAGCGGTGTTCTGCCTCCTGGCTGGGCTCTTCGCGGTTTTCCTTTATCGTTATCAAGAACAATCGAAGGCCACCCTCGCCAGCCAACTGGCCGCGCGAGCGCTCAGCCAACCGGATAGCCAACAGGACCTGGCGTTGTTGTTGAGCCTCGAGAGCATCCGGCTCAATGACACCTTCGAGGCGCGCAGCAGTCTGCTCAAGGCCCTGCAAACTAGCGCCGTACCTCGCATCCGGGCTTCTCTGGCCGGCTCCACGAGCGCTGTGGGGAGCGTCGCTTTCAGTCCGGACGGCAGCACGGTTGCGGCGAGCAATGAAGCAGGACGCATCCTCGTGTGGAATTCGGCGAATGGGAACCTCATCGTGAGTCTCCCCGGCCGGCAGAAGGGGATCGACAGCATCGCGTTCAGCCCCGACGGTGAGACGTTGGCCTGGGGCGGCCAGGACGGCGTCGTCCTCGGGACCGCAGGAACGCAGCCGAGGGTCCGTCCCTTTCCGCGGCTCCATCAAAAGGAAGTCGACAGCGTGGCGTTCAGCCCGGATGGGACGGTCCTGGCGTCGGGCAGCGACGATCGGACCATCATCCTCTGGAATGTAGCAAAGGGTCAGCCCATCCACAGCCCTCTCATAGGTCACTCGGGCGAGGTGGACAGCGTAGCGTTCAGCCGGGATGGCAGGTTGCTGGCCTCCGGCAGCGAGGATGGACGCGTCGTCTTGTGGGACGCGAAGACTGGAGTGGCGTTGATCCGACTCCGCGGCGATGGGTCCGGGATCGATGGTGTGGCCTTCAGCCCGGACGGCGAGCTGCTGGCGGCAGGGACCGACAACGGTGCCCTGCTTTTATTGAGCACGTCGACCGGGGAGCGGTTCGCAAGTCTGCGCGACCAGGGGGACGACATCAACTGCGTCGCCTTCAGCCCGGATGGCTCGATCCTGGCGTCGGGAAGCCACGATGGAAGCATTTTGCTGTGGAACGTCGCAGCCCGCGCGCAACAGGGGCCGGCTCTCACCGGCCACAGCAGTACGGTCCAAAGCCTCGCCTTCAGCCCGGACGGCAAGACTCTGGCTTCGAGCAGCGATGACCAGAAGGTCCTCCTCTGGGATATCGCCTCCGCTCCGTCTCTCGGCCGGCGTCTCCCAGGGCCGGAGACGTCGAGCGTCGCTTTCCGCCCGGATGGCAAGCTGTTGACACTGACGACAGGCGACATGGTCGACACGATCGTCCTGCGGGATGTGGCCACCGGAAAAGCTTTGGACCGACCCGCCGACCTCCCGGTCAGGGTCCGCTCTGTGGCTTTGAGCCCGGATGGAAAGCTGCTCGCGGCGAGCAGCGGAACCCAAATCCTGCTCTGGGACCCAGCCTCCCGGCGGCTCCTTGACGATCCCTTCATCGGCCACCAGCGGGCAGTCTTCGGCGTGGCCTTCAGCCCAGACGGCAAGCTGCTGGCGTCGAGCGGCGACGACAAGGAGATCCGGCTCTGGGACGTGGCCTCTCGGCGGCTTTTCCGCACGATCACTCACCCGCATGAGGTCTTTGGCCTGGCCTTCAGTCCAGATGGCAAGACCTTGGCATCGGGCGATTACGCAGGGAGCATCCATCTCTGGGATGTGGCCTCCTGGCAAAATTCCGGCGTGTTGACCCGTCATCAAGCCCCGGTCTGGAGCCTCTCTTTCAGCCCGGATGGCCGACTACTGGCGTCAAGTGACGTGGCGGGGAACATCTTCCTGTGGGATCCGAAAGCGGCTCAGTTTCTCGGAGAGCTGCTGAACTTTCGGGGGTTGCGAGGAGTGTTCGGAGGGGTGGCCTTCAGCCCGGACGGCAAGACGTTGGCTTCGGGCAATCCTCTCACCCTCTGGGATGTCGACTTCGACTCGTGGCAGGCTCGCGCCTGCCGCCTGGCCCAGCGTAACCTCACCCTTGAAGAATGGAAACGAGAGATAGGGAACGAGCCCTATCACCAGACGTGTCCCAACCTGGCGGGGCCAAAGAAGGCGTCTTGATTATTCAAACACCCTGATCCCCTCCTTCGTCGGCTCGAGCAGGAACGGCCGCCGCTGCAACTGGCCGACGCAGGAGGTGTCGAGCCCCTGGGTCGTTCCCCGGCGGATGAATTCATCGCGAGGGTTTCGCGGATAGAATGCGATCGTCTTCCCCATTCCACGGAACGACGCCCTGGAGCGGGCGGGCGGCAACCTCAGCGAGGCGAGCCGGCTCCTCGGGATCTCCCGCAATACGCTCAAGGCGCGAATGCGGCTGTACGGGCTGTAAGGGAAAATCCGGGGGACAGCCGCTGCACGGCCGAGTTTGCCGCAACCGGCGCCGTGGAGGCCTTGAAACTCCCGTGGAGGCCTTGAAACTCCCGTGGAGGCGTTGAAAGTCCCGTGGAGGCCTTGAAAGTCCCGTGGAGTGGCTGCACGCCGGTTTGAACGGCTATCCGGCGCCGGTTAGCGGCTACGCGCAGTTTTTAACGGCTACACGCCGGAGATCACTGTGAACCGGCGCCGGTTGGCGGCTGCACAGAGTTTTTCATGGCGATCCGCCGCAGCTCACGGCTACCCGGCGCCGGTTGGCGCTACGCGGAGTTTTTCACAGCTACACGCCGAAATTGACGGCGACCGGCCGGCTTCAAGGCTTCCACGGCCGCGATGACGGCCAGAAAGAGGCACACAACCAGGTTGACGTCTCACTCGAGAGTGACCGCAACGCTGGCTGCTTCGGGGGCCATGATGGTCGTGCTCCAGAGGCGCCCGTCCATCGATCAATGTCACGGTGATCCATCCAGGACCATCGGCATCCCGAGAAAAACGCCGTACCGCTCGGCCGCCGCGGCGACGGCCTGCCGCTCCTTCTTCTTCAGCGGAGAGAAGGGAGACAGGCTGATGACCACCGCTCCCTTCTTGAAGACGCGCTTCCAGGTGCCGGCTACCTGACCATTGAGAACGATGATGGGATAGAAAATGCCGTTGCTGGAGAGCACTCCTCTTTGCGATGGGTCGAGCACGGCGCTGCGGTCTCGATATGCGACGGTGTACTCGTCGAACGGTGGCAGCAGGTAGGCCGTGGGGAACTCCGGGCTCGCGGCTGGCTCCGCCGCGGCGGACCAGTAGGTCAGTCCCTCGACGACCTCCCGCTCCAGGCGCATCCCAGCCAGCTCGATCCCCACCTTGGCGTCGGCGACGGTCAGCCCCGACCACCAGGTGAAGTCCTGGATGGTGGCCGGACCGTGGCTGGTGAAATAGCGCCCGGCCAGCTCGGCGAGCGCTTCGTCGCGCGCCAGGGGCTTCGCGGCCGGGACCCACTCCTCCAGTAAGGCGAACGTCTGCTGCTTGCCCTGGCGGCCGGCGAAACAAAGGTGCCCGTCCTGCGCCAGCCGCCCCAGGATGTGGATGCCGCGCTGGCCGGCGGTGGAAACCCCCGCCGCCTCCAACGTCTGATACGCGGCGTCGCGCGTGAGCTGCCGCCCCCCCTCCAGGGCGCGCGTGAGCAGGTCCCGGCTGCGATCGAAGTCGGCCTGATCGAGCTCGAGCTGCCGGTGCCGCGACCGCTGGCCCGCGATCACCCGGGGGGTCAGCAGCGCGAGCATCCAGCGGATGTCGGCCGGCGCGACGAAATGCAACGTGCCCCGCATGGGCCAGGTCCGGACGACCGTGCGGCCGGCGATCGCCTGCTCGATCGCCTCCTCCCGGGCCGTCTCCATCCGGACCCCGAGCGCCCAGAGCGCCCCGAGATAATCCTGGGCCTGCACCGCTCCCATCCACGCGACCACCGCGCCGGGCGTCTCGAAGCCGGCCCCGGCGATCCGCTGGCTGCGGAGGCGCCGGTCCGGGATGTTCGAGGGGGTTCTTCTCGCCATGGGGAGATCCTTACACTTTTCTCCGCCGGTCGACTACCCTTCCGCCCGGCTCACACGGTGCGGACGTCGGCCGAGGCGAAGGGCGTGCGCCTCACCTGCCTGCTCGATCCGTTCGTCGGACAGATCACCGGAGATCCCGATCGATTGCAGCAGGTGGTCTGGAACCTGCTCTCCAATTCGATCAAATTCACGCCCGGCGGCGGATCGGTCGAGGTGCGTCTGGAACGGACGGATTTTCAGGCGCGGATCACGATCCGGGACACCGGCCTGGGGATCAACCCGGAGTTCCTGCCCTACGTTTTCGATCGCTTCCGGCAGGCGGACGCGAGCAGCACCAAGGTGCACGGCGGGCTGGGGCTGGGCCTGTCGATCGTCCGCCATCTGATCGAGATGCACGGCGGCACGGTCGCCGCCGCGAGCCAGGGGGAGGGACGCGGGTCCTCCTTTACGATCATGATTCCGCTGCTCCAGGAGATCACGTTCCCGGAGCCCGCGGCCGAATCTGGCCCGAAGCGAGCAGACGCTCGCCCAGCGATGATCCGGGCCAGACGCGGCGGATATCTAGCGCCTTTTTCGCCGTGCCCGCGCCGGCTCCACAATGGGAGGCGGGAACAATTCCATGTGCAATGCATCGAGGCGCAGGCGCCCCAGCTCGGAGAGACGTTCCACAGTGCAAACGTCTCCTTGGAGGAAATAGGCCCAGAGGCACTCGGTACAGATCAGAACATCCACCGCCTCCGTGCCTGAGCCTGCAGTGATGCCGAAGCGAGGGATGAAGCAGCGCATTGAATCCTCGCCATAGCTGCCAGGATCGAGGAAAATAGTCCGGAGCTGCGTCGATAGTGTTTCGGAAACGGCTTGAGACTCGAGGATGCGTGAGCCGCGGAGATAACCAGGGCGAGACACCGGCGCTCCCGAGTCGTAGTCACCTTCAAGATGATATGCGATAACCGGTCCAGGTGGCAGAGCGCCGCGGATGTCATCTGAGGTGGTTTTATATTTGATGCTCATTGAAATTCCTTGAGGTTAGAATCGCCTGATGTTGACGCTCCCCTCCAACCACAAGTAACGGCGTACCTTGGGTCAGCCCACGGCGAAGAAGAGGCTGAGTGCGGTGATGCCGAGGGGCGCGCTGATCTGGGCATTGAGATGATCTTACTCTCTAGGATGATCGTCGGCGACCGTCGGGGCCGCCCTGTCTCGAAGCTCTGCACCGGATGTTCCCGATGTTCGACTGGCACCCCGCCGATGGGGCGTCACCTGCCTTTGCCCCGGAGCATCGCGGCCCTGCCCGCCGGAGTACCGCACTGCGCCGGAATCCTGTAGCCTTCCCCGGCGCAACCATGGAGGGTGAGCCCGCGAGGCGTCGGGCATCGGAGCTGCATTCCGACTTGACTATGTCTTTTCTCTGCAAGCACAAGCTCCCCGGCAGCCCGCATTTCTGCGGCCTGGGGCGCCCCGAGAACGCCCCTTGCGGCGCTTTCGAGTACGTCCGCGTCGAGCGGCCGGAAGACCTCCCCCCCGCCGATCCGCGGGTGGTCGACGTCGCCGTGCTGGACATGAACCATGGCTGGCCGAACCTCGGCCACGATTGCCTGGCCCACTCCCTGCTCGACATCGCCTGCGAGCTCCTGCCCCTCGCCGAGGAGGCCGGCCTCCGCGTGCGCGCGGTCTCCTTCGACGTGCGCCGTTCCGGCATGATCCCCGAGCCCCCCGGCGGCCGCTTCTCGCTCTATGTCGGGACGGGCGGGCCGGGCTCTCTCGATCCTTCTGAGAACGACGGACGCTCCGAGCACAGCCAGGGCATCCGCGAAGATCCCTCCTGGCAAGGGCCGCTCTTCCGCCTCTTCGACCGCATCCTCGCCGATGAGAGCGCGGCGCTCCTCGCCGTCTGCCACACGTTCGGTGTGCTGTGCCGCTGGTCAGGGCTCGCCCGGCCGCTTCTGCGCGGGTCCGAAAAAGGGGGCAAGAGCGCCGGCGTGCTCGAGAACGTGCTGGCGCCCGAGGCCGCCGAGCATCCCTGGTTCCAGCGGTTTGGCCGGAAGCTCCGCGGAGGGCGGCTGCGCATCCTCGACAACCGGCTCTTCGACCTCCTCCCCCGCCCCGGAGCGTTCCCTCCAGGGATGACGCCGATCGGCTGGGAGACCCTCGGCGTCGGCGGCCCGCGAGGGGAGGCGATCACCATGATCGAATTCGCCCGCGACCCGGACGGGACGATGCCGCGCATCTTCGGCGTCAACCATCATCCCGAGATCGTGGACCGCGCGCGGCAGATCCAGATCGTCGAGCAGAAGCTCGAGCGCGGCGAGGTGAGCGCGCAATGGGTGGCGGAACGCCTCGAGGCGCTGACCCGCACCTTCCCCGACGAGGATTCCGGGCAGCTCATCGCTCAGACGTCGGACTACACGCTGCTCCGGCCGTTGCGCTTCCACCTCTGGCGCCAGGTGCGGCTGCGGATGGAGGCGCTCGGGTTCGCGGTGGACCTGCACGAGGACCAAGCCGTCGCGGGGCCGCCTCTCCCGGCCGCGGAGGCACACCTCTAGTGATCGCAAATGACGCCCAGCCTCTGCTAAAGACACGACTAAAGTGGGGCGACCTTCTTCTGGGGCTGCGCTCTATACTCATCGAGTGACACCCCGAATCCTCGCCCTGCTCGTCCTCCTCCTCGCCCCCTCTCCGGAGAGCGAGAGCGTCCGCCTGAAGCGGCTCTTCGAGGAGCACTGGGCCACCCGCCTGCGCGAGAGCCCGGAGCTCGCCACCTATTTCGGCTTCCCGAACGACCGCTGGTCCGACCTCTCGTCCGAAAGCCTCGCCCGTGGGTACAAGATCGCCCGGGAGGAGCTGGCGGCCCTCTCTGCCATCGACCGCTCGCGCCTGACTGCGGCGGAGCAGGTCGACTACGACCTGCTCCGCCGGCGTCTGGAGAAGCAGATCGAAGGGCAGCGTTTCCAGGATCTGGGGTCGTACCTGCTGATCGACCACATGAACGGCATCGACCTGGATCTGGTGCAGCTCCTGGACTACATGCCGGCCCGCACGGTCGAGGACCATGAGGCCATGCTCGCGCGCCTGCGGGGCTTTCCCAAGGTGGTGGACCAGACCCTCGCGCTGCTCGCCAAAGGGCTGGAGGCCGGGATCACGCCACCCCGAGTGACCCTGCGCGATGTGCCCGAGCGGGTCGGAAGCCTGCTCGGGCCCGAGAGTCCCGTCCTGGCGCCGTTCCGCAGGCTTCCCGAGACCATCCCTGCCGCGGACCGGGAGCGGCTCCGGGCCGAGGCCGACCGGGTCTTCGCCGGGCAGGTGGAGCCGGCCCTGCGCAAGCTCCGCGACTTCCTCGCCGAGACCTACGTTCCCCGGGCCCGGGATTCGATCGCCATGAGAGACCTGCCGGACGGCGAGGCCTTGTACGCCTTCCAGCTGCGGGCCTCCACGACCACCGACCTGACGCCCGAGCAGATCCATCAGCTCGGCCTCTCGGAGGTGCGCCGCATCCGCGGGGAGATGGACGCGCTGATCGCCTCCACCGGCTTCCGCGGGAGCTTCGCGGAATTCTCCGAATTCCTGCGCACCGACCCGCGCTTCTTCTACGATCGGCCCGAGGACCTGGTCGCGGGCTACCGCGACATCGCGAAACGGATCGATCCCGGGCTGATCAAGCTCTTCGGCCGGCTGCCGCGGCTCCCCTATGGTGTCAAGCCTCTGGAGGGCGACGGCGCAAAGTCGGCTCCCGCGGGCTACTACGGCAACGGATCGTTCGCCGCCGGCCAGCCGGGCTGGTTCCTGGTGAACACTTATGATCTGAAGGCCCGCCCCAAGTGGGCCATGGCGGCCCTCACCCTGCACGAGTCCGTGCCGGGCCACCACCTCCAGTACGCGATCGCCCAGGAGCTCGAGGACTTGCCCGAATGGCGCAAGTGGGACGTCTACCCCGCCTTCGCCGAAGGCTGGGCGCTCTACGCCGAGGGGCTGGGGAGCGAGCTCGGCCTCTATGATGACCCCTACTCGAATTTCGGCCGGCTCAGCAACGAGATCTGGCGCGCCCTGCGCCTGGTGGTCGACACCGGCCTGCACGCCCGGGGCTGGACGCGCCAGCAGGCGATCGACTACTACCTCGCCAACACCGCCCGGAGCGCGCACGAGATCGAGAACGAGGTGGACCGCATCATCGTCCAGCCGGGAACGGTGCCGGTCTACAAGATCGGCGAGCTGAAGATCCGCGAGCTGCGGGCGTATGCGCAGAAGGAGCTGGGGCCGAGATTCGACCTGCGCGCCTTCCACGACCGCATCCTGGGGCACGGCCAACTGCCGCTCGACCTGCTGGAGAAGAGCATCAAGAACTGGGTCCGAGAACAGCTTCCGTCTCGATGAGCGAGCTCTGCTCTTTGGGCTGGAACCTGCTCAGCACCGGCTCGCCTATCCCAATCAGTAGGCCGCCTGTTGCGCCGAGGACTTCTCCGGAGGCTTCAGCCGGACGATGACTCGAGCTCGGCGAGTTGGAGCATAAAAAAAGCCCGGGCGCGAACGCCCGGGCAACCTTCAGCACAAATCAGCACACAGAAGACGCAGGGCCGGTCAATACACCTGAACCGGTTGCGCGTTGTAGTAGGCGGCGAAGCCGTAGGTGTTCTGGGTGGACGTCGTGTTGACGTCCTTGACCCAGATGATGATCTCCCAGGTGCCGACGTCCGCCGCGCTCGGGGTCCAGCTCATGGTGCGGCTGGACTGCCAGCTCGGCGCGGTGACGTCCGGGATCCAGTTGGAGGTCCCGGCCTTGCGGCGGAAGAACGCGTACTGGTAGGTGGAGGGGATGCCGCCGCTGGCGGTGGCCGTCCAGCTGATGGTGGTGCCGGCGGGCGACGTGGCCGGGCTGCCGGTTCCCGTGACGGTCACGGGGGCCGGCGTCGTGACCTGGACCGGTCCCGCGTTGTACCAGGCGGCCTGGCCGTAGGTGTTCATGGTGGGGGGCGTGTAGGCGTCCTTGACCCAGATGAAGATCTCCCAGGTGCCGACGTCCGCCGAGGTCGGGGTCCAGCTCATGGTGCGGCTGGACTGCCAGTTCGGCGCGGTGACGTCCGGGGTCCAGGGGGTCGTCCCGGCGAGGCGGCGGAAGAACGCGTAGCGGATGGTCGACGCGTCGCCGCCACTGGCGGTGGCCGTCCAGGTGATGGTGGCGCCGTAGGGAGACGTCGACGGGCTGCTGGTGCCCGTGACGGTGAGAGGCGCGAAGACCTGGATGTTGCCCGGGTTGCAGGTCACGTTCCCGCTGGAAACGCCGTCCTTGGCCCAGATGGAGATCTCCCAGGTGCCGGCATCCGTCGAGGTGGTCGTCCAGCTCATGGCGTTGCCGCTCTGCCACGCCGGCGAGCTCGTGGCAGGGGTCCAGGACGTGGTTCCCGCGCGGCGGCGGAACAGCGCGTACTGCCGGGTCACCGCGTCTCCGCCGCTGGCGGAAGCCGTCCAGGTGAAGGTGGTGCCGGAGGACCCGGCCGACGGGTTGCCCGAGCAACTGAGGCCGCTGAGAGGCGCCACGACCCGGACCGACCCGGTGTTGTAGCCCGCGGCATAGCCATAGGTGTTCATGCTGGCCGGGGTGTAGGCGTCCTTGACCCAGACGTAGGTGTCCCAGGTGCCGGTGTCCGCCGAGGTCGGGGTCCAGGTGAACGTGTTGCTGGTCTGCCAGCCCGGCGAGGTGACCGCTGGGATCCAGGCTGTGGCTCCGGAGCGGCGACGGAAGAACGCGTACCGGAGGGACGACGGATTGCTGCTGCTGGCGCTGGCCGTCCAGGTGATGGGAGTGCCGTAGTTCACCACCGCCGGGCTCATGGTGGCGGTGAGGGTGGGAGGCGCCACGATCTGGACCGGCCCCGGATTGTAGGAGGCGGCGTAGCCGTAGGTGTTCATGGTGGCCGGCGTGTCGCCGTCCTTGACCCACACGACGATCTCCCAGGTGCCGACGTCGGCCGAGCCCGGGGTCCAGCTGAAGACGTTGCTGGTCTGCCAGGCCGGGGCGGTGACGTCCGGGGTCCAGGCGGTGGTCCCGGAGCGGCGGCGGAAGAACGCGTACCGGGTGGTCGACGGAGTGCCGCCGCCGGCGGTGGCCGTCCAGGTGAGGGTGATGCCGTAGTAGGAGGCCGACGGGCTCGCGGTCACAGTGAGGGTCAGCGGGGGTGTCACGACCTTGACGGGGCCCGTGTTAACGCCCGCGGCGTAGCCGTAGGTGTTGGCGGTGGCCGGCGTGTTGCCGTCCTTGACCCAGACGTAGGTATCCCAGGTGCCGACGTCGGCCGAGGTCGGGGTCCAAATGAACGTGTTGCCGGTTTGCCAGTTCGGGGCGTTGACGTCCGGGATCCAGGCGGTGGTCCCGGAGCGGCGGCGGAAGAACGCGAACTTGGTGGTCGAAGGAGTGCCGCCGCCGGCAGTGGCCGTCCAGGTGACGGGATTCCCGTAGACGACCTGCGCCGGGCTCACGGTGGCAGTCAAGGTGAGGGGTGGCGCCACGACCTGGACAGGCCCTGCATTGACGTAGGCGGAGTAGCCGGGGTTGGCCGGCGTGTTGGCGTCCTTGACCCAGACGACGATCTCCCAGGTGCCGACGTCGGCCGAGCCCGGGGTCCAGGTGAAGGCGTTGCCGGTCTGCCAGGCTGGGGCGGTGACGTCCGGGATCCAGGCGGTGGCTCCGACGCGGCGGCGGAAGAACGCGTAGCGGAGGGTCGCCGGGTCACCGCCGCTGACGGTCGCCGTCCAGGTGATGGGGTTCCCGTAGACCGACGACGCCGGGCTCGGCGAGATGGTGATGGTGATGGGCGACACGACCTTGACCTGGCCCAGGTTGCAGGAGGTGGCGTATCCGGGGTTGGCCGGCGTGTTGACCTCCTTGACCAGGACGGAGACCTGCCAGGTCCCGAGCTCCGAGGCGGTCGGGGTCCAGCTCAGGACGTTGCTCGCCTGCCATGCCAGGGGGGCGTAGGTGGTCGTCCCGACGAGATTGCGGGACAGGGAGTACTGGACGGTCCCCGGGGTTCCACCGGTCGAGGAGACGGTCCAGGAGAGGAGGGCGCCCTGGGTCACCGTCTTCTGGACCGCCGCGGGGCACGAGAGGGCGAGGGGGGCCACGACCTGGACCGTGCCCGCCACCGCGGCGGCGGCGTAGCCGAGGCCATTGGCGTCGGGCGCCGTCGTGCGGTCCTTGACACCGACGGCGAGCTCCCAGCTCCCGACCTCCGTGGAGCTCGGGATCCAGGTCAGGACGTTGCCCGCCTGCCATTGCAGGGGAACAGGCTGCCACTCGACCGTCCCGGAGCGCCGGCGGCCCAGGGTGTACTGGATGGTCGGCACATGGCCACCGGTCGCGGTGGCGGTCAGTGTGATGGGGTTGCCGTAGGTCACCGACGTCGGGGCCGGGGTCACGGTGACGCCCAGCGGCGTGATCGCCTTGACCTCGATGGTGCGCGGGGTGCTCTGATTGATCGTCCGGCCGTGCGCGTCCTTCACCGCGGTGACGGAGGCCGCCTTGCTGCCGGCTGTGGTCCAGGTGTGGTTGGGGGTGAGCTCCGTGGCGGGGGCGCCCTGCAGCTCCTGCGCCGCGGCGCCGTCGCCCCAGTTGATCTGGTAGGTGACGTTCTCGGTGTAGGGCCAGCACGGGCGCATCCTCACCTTGTAGCCGCCCGGGTCTCCCGTGTAGAGGGACGCCGGACCGTGGAAGTGGGGCTGCATCGCGCTGGAGTTGATCAGGTCATAGAAACCGAAGTGCGAGACCGATCCGGTCTTCAGCGTCTTCTGCCACGGGCTGGCGCCAAAGGCACTCGCCCGGGCCGTCCAGTCGATGCGGGTGTCCAGATCGAAGGTGAGCGCGCGGACCGTTTCGAAGTAGCCGTCGGCAGCCGCGTCGCCGCAGAAGTTGCCGGTGTAGCCCCAGAGATCTCCCAGGAGGTAGGGGCGCACGCCCACCTGCGCGTTGGCGATCCACTCGGTGTAGAGGTAGGCGCGGAAAGCGATGTCGATCCAAGGCGACGGCTTGATCCGGCCGTCCACTCCGCCGGTGATCGTCTGGGTGGCGCCATTTTCCCCGACGTTGCTGAAGTTGCTCGTCCCGGTGCAGCTTTTCAACGTGCAGGTATAGTCGAAGGTGCCTGTCGCGACGTGCGTACCGTTGTAGTTGACGGTTCCGGTCACAGCGCTGGTCAGGCCGAGGCCGGCGGTGACCGGCAGGTTGAAGCCGATGGTCACCGGGACCGGACCGATCGGAAAGGTCACCGAGAACAGCTCCGGCTTGGCGATCTCCCAAGGTCCGAAGTTGCCCTGGTAATTGACCGTTCCGGTCAGCGTGATGCCGGCGTCGGACGTGGCGTTGCCGCTGACGCGGGCCGTCTTGAAGCTCGCGCTCCACGGAACGCACTTGAAGATCACCTTCTTGCGCTTGATCGCGAACTTGACCTCGAGGTTCACCTGGCCCTCCAGGTCGCCCACGATGTTGAAGCTCCCGGTGAAGCCGCCGCCGAGGTCGAAGTTCTTGGTCCAGTCCTTGTCGGACAGGTTGATGGTCCTGTTGACGACTTTTTCATGGGTGGCGCAATCGAAGATGGAGTTGGTGGTCACCGAGCCGGAAGTCTCCTCGTCGAGCGGCTCGGCAATCGCTTCGATCTCCGGAGTCAGCTCGCCGGCTGCCTCCGACGCTTGGATCCCCTCGACGATCTCCTTGCCCACGATGTAGACGTCTTCATCCTCTTCGGCGGAAACGGTGACGCTGCCCGGCTCCTGGGGCGGCACGAGCTCGTCCTTGAAGGCCTGCGGGAGCGGCGACGCGGCGACGCCGGCCTCGCCGTGAAGGACGTACACGTGCTCGGCCTCGCCCGAAACACCCTGCGAGGAGACCCCCCCGCTGCTCGGAGGGTCAAGAAGGAGCCAGTCCGACCCCTGGGCCGAAGTCGGCCGTGGTGCCGCCAGCGCGGCGATGGAAAGCAGCGCAAACACCCAGACAGACGCAAAACTCGATCGTAGTCGCACCATAAAACTCTCCTATTAGACAGGCCCACTCAGTGTGTGGTCTGACCTCAGAGGAGAGAGGCGCCATTGGCGGGCAAACCCCGTCACCCGCCGTTCCGGCCCTATCGGAAGGGCATGGGGGAAGTGTCAGAACGACGGCGGAGGCTTACGAACGGCCGTTCGTACCGGTCTGAGCCCCGCACGCTCGCTGTGGGCTTGAAAGAAGCACCCCGGTTCAACAGGAACACGGTCGGGTTCGACCCGACGGCTCTCCGGTTCAACGGCCTGGGGCTAGGAGGCCGCAGACTTCATCTGGACCCGCTCCCAGATGAAGGTCGCCAGCTCGCTGCTGGTCACCGCTTCCTCTACTGGCCGGCCGCCCGCTCGAGGCTCAGGGGTTCGGAACGGTCTGCGACGTCGGTGAGATGTTGATCATCCCGTTGATGAGGTCGATGTCGCAGATCGTGCCGGGGCCGCGCTCGGTGAAGTAGGCCCGCCGCTGCCCGCCCTCGGTGCCGAAGCGGATCTCGAAGTCCTGGGTGGGGCCGATGAGGTTGCCGGCCACCGGGAAGCCGCCGAAGGTGGCCATGGTCGGGGGCCACACCAGCGAGCCGTCCACGGTGAAGCGCACGACTTCGCCCTCGGAGTCGCGCACGTCATGGGTCGAGAAGCCGCCCATCGGGTCTATGAACGACGCCAAAGTCAGCGTCGGCGGCGGCGACGTCGGCGAGTCGTCGTCGCCGCTGCAGGCGCCCACGCCCACGAGAAGGGTCGCGAGCGCGAGCGCCCGCACCGTCGAAGCAATCGTCTTCCAGGTCGTCCCACGCTGTGCCATCGCCAGACTCCGTTGAATGACAGTCGTTGAAGAATCCCACGGTACTGCACTCCTTCCGGGCCGTCAATGCGTGTTCGACTCTGGAGTAGAAGGCTATTTCCAGACCTCTTCCTCCGTTAGTCCCGGGAAGGAAAGATCTGGACGGGCAGCCCGCCAAGTGATCCATCTAATTGTCTATTGTGAGGGAGTTAGATGGTGCCCAGGACCGGAATTGAACCAGTGACACCGTGATTTTCAGTCTCGAAGAGGGGGGACTACAGACCCCCTTACAGGAACACAAACTACGGAAAACACTAGACTTAATAACATTTTAGCTCTATAATAACCCTCATGGATCGAGGCTTCCCGCTGACTTTCTGCTGACTCCGGGAGGCCCTCGAAGGAGGGGAGACGAGATGAAGCTTACCAAGACTGTAGCCGACGGCGCCACTTACCAGGGGAACGGCCAGAGCCGCTGCGTCCTTTGGGACGACTCTCTGCCCGCATTTGGGCTCCGCGTCTACCCGTCCGGAAAAAAGGCGTTCGTGGTCTTCTACCGGGCCGGGCGGCAACAGCGCCTCATGGTGCTCGGAAGCTACGGCAAACTCACAGTGCAGACGGCCCGGCAGAAGGCGCAGAAAGTGCTCGCCTCGGTGCTGGACGGCGCCGATCCGGTGGAAACCCGCCAGCAGGAGCGGACCGCCCCCATGATGGCCGAGCTCGCCGACCGCTACCTGCGCGAACACGCCCGGCCGAAGAAGAAGGCGGCGAGCATCAAGGCGGACGAGCGGCTCCTCCGCCTCTACGTCCTGCCCGCCCTCGGCCGGCGCACCGTCGAGAGCCTCACTATCGCCGATGCCGCGAAGCTCCATCACAGCCTCCACCAGAAGCCGATCCAGGCCAACCGCGTCCTGGCCCTCCTCTCGAAACTGA
Source organism: Thermoanaerobaculia bacterium (assembly GCA_035264905.1). Taxonomy (GTDB): domain Bacteria; phylum Acidobacteriota; class Thermoanaerobaculia; order Multivoradales; family UBA5704; genus UBA5704. Next base: position 17,537 of record DATFPH010000289.1, on the reverse strand, counting down.
TGAGCCTGGCCGAGCGCTGGGGGATGCGAGCGCCCAACTCAAACCCCTGTCGCACGGTTGAGCGCTTCCGGGAGAACAAGTGCGAGCGCTTTCTCTCCTCGACCGAGCTGGCCCGGCTCGGAGAGGTCCTTGCCGAGGCCGAGCGGGACGCTTCGGAGCACCTGTCGGCCCTCTTGGCGCTCCGGCTCCTCCTCCTGACCGGTGCCCGCAAGAACGAGATTCTGGCACTCCGCTGGGAAGAGGTGGACTTCGAGCGCTCCTGCCTGCGGCTTCGCGACAGCAAGACCGGCCAGAAGGTCATTCCCCTCGGCGCGGCGACTCTGGAACTGCTCGAGACGGCTCCCCGCGAGGAGGGGAATCCCTACGTCTGTTTTGGGGAGAAGGCCGGTCAGCACTTCATCGGACTCCAGCGGCCCTGGCAACGGCTCCGGAAGAAGGCCGGCCTTCCGGCCGTTCGCCTCCATGACCTCCGCCACACGCACGCCTCGGTCGGCGCCGGCGCCGGATTCGGACTGCCGATCATCGGCCGGATTCTCGGGCATACCAATCCATCAACGACGGCCCGCTACTCTCATCTCGCGGACGATCCGCTCCAGCAGGCCGCGAACCACATTGCCGGGGAAATCGCCGCACATCTGGCCCGCCGGCCGGTGGCCGAGGCAGCCGAGCCCCAGAGCCTCTCGAACTAGATCTCGCCCCGGGCGCGCAGCCAGGCGAGCTGCTCGACGGCAAAATCCCCAGGATCACCGATCGCGGCCGGGATCTTCACCTCGCCGCGCCGGGGACTCGGGAAGCTCCGGGTCCAGTCGAAGGTTTGCACCTCATAGCCCCGGTCGAGCAGCATCTCCGCCGCCTGCACGAAGCCCTGCTTTTCCGGGTCATGGCCGGCTTGGTCCCGGTCGTAGAAGATGAGGAAGCGCGTGATGCCGAGCTGATCGGCCAGGAGATCGAAGCGGGGGAGTTGTTCGGGGCTCACGTGAGCGCCGAAGGTGGCGACCACGTTCGAGATCCCGGCAGCGAAGAGTTTCGCCACATCGAAGGCTCCTTCCACAACCAGGACATGGCCTGTGTCGGCCGCCTGCCGTCTCGCCGCGTCATCGAGCACGGCCCGGTCGATGTTGTAGAGTTCACGGCTCTTCCGGAATCCCGGATACATCCACCACTTCCCGTGCTCGGCTTCCTGTTCGGCCGTGGTGGCCCGTCCCATGTGCGTGAGGATCACCGGCTGAAAGACTCCATCCTCTCGGCGGACACCGCGGACCTGGAAGACGAGCCGCTCATTGAGGGGGTCAAAACGCCCCTCCCGGACCGGCCGGTGCAGGTATCCAATACCGAGGGCGTCGAGCACTTCCGACGGAAGGCCCGGCCGCGCGAACTCCGGGTGATCCGGAGAAAGGAGTGGCCGGAGATTCTGACGGATCGGGGGATTCTCCTCCAGAGGCGTTTCCCCAGGAGCAGGAGAGGGGAGCGCCGGAGCGGCCGTGAGCGCCATCGTTGCCTCCGCCCGTACCTGTGCCTGAATGGAACTGACCCCATGCTGAAGGAGCCATTCTCCGGCCTGGTAGCAATTGAGCCGGAAAAGGCGCTGGACCAGCTCGATCGGACCACCGCCTTGGTTCGTGGAAAAGCAGTACCAGCCCGCCTCGTTGATGTGGAAGGAAGCCGTCCGCTCTCCGGGAGAGAACGGGCTTTTTCCCCACCAGTCCTTTTCGCGCGATTTCTTGGAGTCTTTTTCAATTCCGAGGGCTCCGAAAAGCACCTGCCAATCGGTATTCTGCCGGATCTCGCGGAGGCGCTCATTACTGAGACGTGGTTTCACGAAGACGGAGAAAAGAGACTTTATTTAACTGCCGGAAGACTTCCCCGTCAAGCTCTTTTGCCACCTCCCTCTTTTCCGTTTTTCTCTCACCTCTAAAATATCCTTAGAAATCGCCGAAGTGATTCCGCCAAAGGCGGAATGGCGCAGAGCGTCCTGCGGAGGTGCGTCCCGCAGAGCGGGAGCAAGATTGCGATCCGGTTACCGCAGGGCGGTTTCCCGCATCGCACCGGGCAAAGGCCCTATCTTGCGAGGGGGTGCCCCCCTTCGATCCCCCGGCAGAAGTGCCGGCCCTGGCGAAACTGTCTTTTTCCCTCTGGTTCTCGATGCGTGAACAGCGTGTGAATTGCCGGCTCAGCCCCGAAGAGCAACAAAAGCTCGGAGCATTCGCCCGCGATGCTGGAGTGAAACCCTCTACCCTTCTCCGCCTCACCGCCTTCGCCTACCTGGAACAGCGCTTTCTCCTTCCGCCGCACCTGGAAGACCTCTTGCTCCGCCTTCGTCAGGAGAGCCGGCGAATCGGCACCAACTTAAATCAGCTCGCCGCAAAGGCAAATACCCTCCAGCGGACCACGGGCGGAGATCTCCGGTCGGCCCGGAAGCTGGTCCACGCGCTCGAAGACCGGCTCCGGGAACTCGACGATCTACTCCGCTCTCTCCGGCCAAGGGCATGATGGTGAAATCGATGTCCCGAAAAACGGTCAGCTTCGGACAACTCCTGGACTACCTGAACGAGCCCAAGGAGAAAGGCCCCGCCCTGCTCCAGAACTTCAGGGTTTCTCGGGATGATCTTCCTGGCATTCATGGCGAGTTTCTGGAGAATGCCCGCCTTCTCCCGACGCGAAGAAATGGGAATGTCCTCTACCATGAGATTCTCAGTTTCTCCGATCTCGACCGGAACCGCGTGACTCCGGCGATTCTGGAGGACCTCACGCGCCAGTACCTGACGCTCCGCGCCCCCTATGCGCTCGCCTACGCCAAGGCGCATTTCAATACCGCCTGTCCTCATGTGCATCTGGTCATCTCCGCGAACGACCTCCGGGATTCGCGCCGCAGGCGCCTCAGCAAGGCCGATTTCCACAGCATCAAGCGGGAGCTGGAGCAATACCAGATGAAGCGCTACCCGCTCCTGGCCCATTCCACGGTCTACCGGGAGCGGGTGCCTCCTTCCCGACCACGGCGCCGCCGCACCGAGAGCGAGCGCTCCCGCCGCCTACTGAACGATGGCCGCGCCAAGCCCACCCGTAAGGATGCGCTGCGCGAGTTGTTCGTCCAAGCGCTGACCCGGGCATCCTCCGGTGAAGCGTTCCTCCGGGAGCTCGCGCGCGATGATCTCCGACTCGGCCGGCGCGGAAGGACCGCCATCCTCGAAGACCGAACGGGCCAGCGCCGCTACCGTTTGCGCACGCTCGGGCTCGAGGAGCCCTTCTGCCAAGCGGTCCGAGCGTGGGAGGCGCTCCCCGCACGCCTCGAAACCATCGCGACGCTCGAACTGGAGCAGGCCCGCCAGTGCTGGGCGGAACTCGGCTTCCGCGAGGACCTGCTCGCGATCATCAGGGTCGAAACGGCTTCCCCGGGCGATGAGGTGTTGCGCAGCCGACTCGCCGCGATCAGCCAGATCGAACGGGCGAAGCGGCAGGAGCGGAGAACACCGGAGCGTTAAGCAGTTTCCCTTCAAGTCAACTCGCCAGGAGACACGCGAAAACTTTTCTGCTCTGGGATATACTAGCGTCGTCACCCTTGAGTCGGAGAAGTCTTGCAGCATCAAAATTTCCTGCGAGAAGAAAGGGAGATCCTTGTGTCATCACCAGATTCCGGAGAAATAACTGCCCTGCTCCAGGAATGGGGCAGCGGAAAACCAGGCGCGTTCGACAAGCTTATAACCCTGGTGCGGCAAGAACTTCAGCAGGCCGCCGCTTACTATTTTCAACGTGAAAAACCCGGCCATATCCTCCAACCCACAGCTCTCGTGAGCGAGGTCTGTCTCCGTCTTATGGGATGGCCAAAGGTCAGATGGGACAATCGGGCGCAGTTTTTCTCATTTGCCGCTCAGCTCATGCGCTACATTCTTGTCGAGCAGGCGCGCGCCAGCAATGCGGCGATGAGAGGCAGCGGAATTGTGCGAGAACCACTTACGGCTGCGGCGAATGTCTCTTCCCCCGAAACGATTGCGCCAGAGATAATTCTCACCGTACATGAGGCTTTAAGCCGAATTAGCCAGGACGATTCCAATACTGTCGAAATAGTCGAACTTCGATTCTTTGCCGGAATGACATTAGAGGAAATTGCCGAGGCGCTCAGAATCAATATCTCGACGGTAAAGCGCAGATGGAAAGTGGCCAAACAAAGGCTTGCTCTAGAGTTAGAGGATCTTTCTCCAGATCGAGTTAATGAGAAGGATAGCGACAACAGGGGGAAGGTAGACTGAGCCAGCCGAGTTGCACTTTACGCCTTCTTAGCCAGGGCGTGCTAATGGGATGGAGGGAATGGAACATGCGCTTCAGAAATTGGGGAAAGGTCAGGGAGATATTCGAAGCTGTCGATGGTCTCTCTCCTGAAGAGAAAGCTTCCTACATCGCAGAAGTTTGTTCGGGAGATGAAATACTCCACCATGAAGTGAATGCACTCTTATCCGCAGATCTCGGGCGCGTTTCATTTCTTGAAACTTACGTCTTTGACGCTCCTAAGTTCTTGGCAGAAACGGGACAACGGATCGGAGAATACTGCGTTGCATCCGAACTGGGCAGGGGAGGCATGGGAATTGTCTACCTAGCTACCGATGGAATTGGGAGGCAAGTAGCGATCAAGATCCTCGGCAACAGCGGGGCCGCTGGCGACGAAATGGAGAGGCGTTTCCAACAAGAAATTCAGATTCTCTCAAAGCTGGACCACCCGAGTATCGCGAAGTTTCACGGCACAACAGGGAGAACAGACGAAGGGTATCTCTATTTCGTCATGGAGTATGTTGAGGGAATTTCAGTTACGCGCTTCTGCGAGGAAAACGACCTGTCAATTCCTCAACGGCTCAGGCTGTTCCAAAAAATCTGTAGAGCCATTAGCTATGCCCATCAGAATCTTATCGTCCATCGCGATCTGAAGCCAAGCAACATTCTGGTAACTCCCGATGGGGAACCCAAACTGCTCGACTTCGGTATTGCCAAGCTCCTCGCATCTCATAATCCGGAGCCACCGACCATTTTGCCAGACGGTAGCAAATTTCTTACTCCGGACTATGCAAGCCCGGAGCAAATCCTTGGCCTACCGATTACCACCGTAAGCGATGTCTACTCCCTGGGCATTATCTTATTCGAACTCCTCGCTGGCCAGCGTCCCTACTATTTCGGCCAGTGCTCTGGAGCCGAATTACGACAGCGGATCTCTGAAGTAGCAATTACTCCTCCGAGTGAAGCATTCCGAGCCGCCCAAGACGATAGTCTCTCCTTGGAAAGACATGCGACCGTGCGAAGTCGCCGGAGACAGCTGGAGCTACTCCGGGGTGACTTGGACAATATCGTTCTCGTAGCAGTCCGCAAAGAACCCAAGAGACGGTACAACTCTGCAAAAGAACTGTCTGATGATATTGAACGACATATTCAGGGATTCCCCGTCATCGCGCGAGCTGATACCTGGAGCTATAGGACAATGAAGTTTCTGCAACGGAATAAGCTTGCTGCAGCCTCCGTTGCGGCGCTTATCGTATTTAGTCTCCTCTTCGGCATTTCTATGGCCGTCCAGCAGGCCCGCCTAGAAAGGGAACGAGACAGGGCTGAAGAAGTCCTTGGGCTGATGATAGAGATTTTTGAACTCAACGACCCTTCTGAGGCTCGCGGGCGGACCATTACCGGCCTTGAGATCCTGCAAGAAGGCACTAACCGTGTGAGGGCAAAGCTGACAGCAGATCCAGCTACGCGCGCATCACTCCTCTACGCGATTGGAAGAATCTATCTGAATCTCGGGAGTTATACGGAAGCAGAAAGAAATCTTAATGAGGCCCTTCATATTCGCAAAACTTTTTTACCTAAGGACCAGGATGGAATTGCCAAGTACCTTAATACACTAGCAGAGATCGCCGTGGCCCGAGCGGAATTCACGCAAGCAGAGAAACTCCTCCGCGATACATTGACTATTAGACAAAAGCTCCACTCCTCACCTCATCCAGACGTTGCGGTTACTTTGAATAACTTGGCATGGGTGCTCCATAATCAAGAGCGGAATTCCGAAGCGGAGTCACTTGTTCGTGAGGCTCTCCGGCAGGAGAAGATTTACTCTGGAAATGAACCGGCATTTCTCAATACCCTAGCCTGGATTTGCATGGAGACAGGACGATTCTCTGAGGCCGAGGAACTCTTCCGAAAGGCACTCCATCGACGAATTGAAGCCTTCGGACCAGACCACCCCCGTGTGGGCATCGGCTTAAAGAACTTGGCGGCAGTGCTTGATCTCCAAGGAAAAGTCGATGAATCCGAAGCCGCTCGCAACAGAGCCTTACAGCTTTACAGGAAGGTATATGGACCAGATCACCCAGAGCTGGCTTCAATTCTGAACGACCTTTCCCTCCGAAATAGCGAGCGAGGTAATTATAGCCTTGCCGAATCCCAACAACGCGAAGCTCTTCGCATCTATCATCTCCATCTCCCCCCGGACTCGTCGAGAATCGGCATCTCTCTTGGCAATCTCGCCAAGGTACTTCGCCAACAGAAGCGTCTTTCGGAAGCGGAGGAGATTCAACGTCGCGCTTTATCGATTATTGAGAAATCATACGGCAATCGGCACAAGTATTTTACCTATGTGCTTTGCGATCTGGCCTCGATTCTCAGAGATCAGAAAAGGTATGCGGAGGCTGAAACTCTGTACCATCAAGCCATACGCATTGGAAAGGAAGAACATCTACAGAGCGACCCATTCTTTGCTAGTAATTTCTTGAATCTTTCAGCCCTCTATGCCGAGCAGGGTCATCATGAGAAAGCGCTAGGAGCCGTCATCGAGGCGCTGGCGGTATTTCGGGCTACGCTACCGCAAGCTCACTGGCGCATATACAATGCCGAGAGCTATCAGGGAAGATATCTGGGATTATTGGACCGAGAAGGCGCCGAAAGTCTCTTACTTAGCAGCTACACGAGACTGCGAGCCATCAGGGGGTCTAAAGACCTCTATACCCAACAAGCCCTTGAAAGGCTGATCACGTTCTACGAGGGCTCAGGTCGGCAGCCTGACGCCTTGAAGTACCGAGCTGAACAACCATAGGAGAGATACAAAGACCTGCCTTCGGAGATGTCCTTATCCCGGATTCGGAAACTCAGGGCCTCCTGAGCCTTTTTTCCCCTGCCCTGCGCCTTTTTAGAGCAGAGGGAGAGAACACTCGTTCCATCTTACAGGAGATAGGAGACATTTGCCATGAAGAAATACGGACTGACCTATGCTGTACTCTTGATCCTAGCCGCCTCACTACATGCCCAGGTGGTAGGCAAGGACATCATCATCACCAATCTTTCAGCGTCGCCGACGGCCATTGCTCCCGGGAAGAGTACTAGTCTCAGCTATCGCGTCTACAACCAAGGGACCCTCAAGATTACCGAGAGCTATTCCGAGAAGTTTTATCTATCGAGGGACTCGATAGTTGATTCGCAAGATAAGTATCTGGGAGTGAGCGTACAACACACCACTGATCTGGGTGCAAATGGTGGCTACCTTTCGGTGTCGAACCTGGCGATTTCTGTTCCCTCCGCAACAACTGCCGGCACCTATTATTTCATCGTAAGAGGTGACGCCACAGGAAATGTCGCAGAGAGGTATGAAACCAATAACGACAAAGCTGTGAAGATTACTGTTAGTAGTACGGTGCTCTCTGCATCGACCGAAGAGGCTAACAACCCTCTCCTAATATCCACTGGGCTCAACTCCGTTTCCTTGAGTAACGGCACGAGCTACTTCAAATTCGAGGTTGAATCTGGGTATTTTTACAGCTTCATAGTCAACTCAGGTTATTCGTATGATCATCGCCACCTTCTGAAGAGCAGAGGGGCACCAGCAGTACTTTATTCTGGTTTCACAGGATCGAACTTTCAAGCATTCGCGAACAGTGACACGCTTCCGCAATGTAAGAGTCAATCAACAGGAGCCCTTGTTGCCGAGAGCAGCAACCCAAGCTATGCCAAGTCGGCCGTAATGTTCTTTGCAGATCCGAATGCGTATGCAGGGCGCTACTACAACTACGTCCACATTGACTCTTCCGGCTCAGCTTCCAGCCCTGTCTACATCAAACTTGTAAAACTTTCTAACAAGGATTTTACAGCGCCCTTCACCGGCCCCATCAAGTACTACAACTCTTTCCGCCATCGTGCGGACATCGACGACAGTGGCTACTGCACAGATGCCGGACACAACGGAATCGATATACTTCCGTTCAATGGCTCCGAAGTAGATTTCCAACGCTCCATCGTTCCAGTCATCAGTGGTGACATCATCAAGACAGCGTACCTGGGTACAGCTTCAGACGGAGAGAGTCTTGGATATGCAGTCTGGGTCTACAACTCAACGCTCAACTACACTGTCGTATATGCCCATCTTCAGACTCTCAGTAAGACGAGCGGATCGGTGACCAAAGGCACCACAAAGCTCGGTACCATTAGCTACGATCAAGAGCACCTTCACCTGGAAGTCCTCTCCGGCAGGAACACGCTCTGGTATGATGGCTATCAGAATGGATCGCCGAACCTCGATCCGCTTGCGATAGTATTTGAGAAGTAGGAGCGCGGAAGGAATACGGCTAAACGCAGGGCGGATCTCCAGAGTAGGGAACGCCTTGCGTTTTCTCCAAAGATAGCTATCCTTTAGCTATTTCAAGCTCACATCATGCTCTCCTGCCTCCAGCTTCTTTTCCTTTCCTTCCTTTTCCTCGGAGTGCCGGATCTTGCGAAGCACCACCGACATCTCGCAGGACTCCCACTCACCGAATACGACTTGGTTGCTGCTCAATATGACTTCGAGTTTTTTCCTTATGGAGTGGAGCCACGGAGAAGAGGTCGCTTTTCAATTGATACCATAATACCGGAGTCTGCTCTCACCCCCAAGGCGTCCTCAGCTCCTATTCCATCTTTCCCAGTTCCTGGCTTTTCAGCTCAGGAGACAGAAATAAACCTCCACAACGTTCCAGCTATCTGCAGAACCTGTTCAGATGGAAGCCCCGTATTCACCCAACAGATACATATCCGTGATATCGTCAATAGGGACGACTTTATTGTCGATCGCTATTCTCTAGGGAATTATCCAATGCGCTTTTCATTCCATGGGACCGAGATCATTCTGCGCGACCACCCCATTAACGACCCAGCCCAGTGCATCCTAAACGGTGGTAAGTACAAGTGTTTTGACGGCTCCTTAGGCTTAGACATCGCAATTCATGAGCCGACTCCGTAAATCATAACGCTATAGGATGCACTCTGTTATAGGAAAGAACCCCAGCGGCTGATCCTTCGAGAAAGACGGTATAGCTGCTGGCTCCTTGAGCGAAAGGTCTTTTAGAAGCGAACGCTTAAAATACGGCTGCATCTTTATCTTCATCGGACGTTCTCGCCCCGAAATTAGAATTCCTTCAGTACCCTTCAGCATCCTGATCTGATCTGAACTCATCAGCGGTACGGCCACCGTTCGCGCGTTCTCATCGCTCCCTCCGAAGAACGTGTCGTAGACCGTGTTCGTCCCAAGGACACGCTCAATATAGCTCGTCGTCTCTACATCCAGTCCTGAGAAGAAGAGCTTGTTCCCGCAGCCGCCTGAGAAGATCGTCCGGGCTTCCTCCCTCCCATAAACCGCCTCTAGCTGGGAAAGTTCCTGGAGAATCAGGCTGATCGAGCATCGCCGCTTGCGGAGGGTCGTGATAATCGACGCGAAGTTATTCACGTAGCCGAGATTTCCGAATTCATCCAGGAAGAAGAAGACCGGAAGGTCGTCTGGAGAGCCGGACTTTAGGCATTCGGCGAAGCAGGCCGAGTAAAAGAGATTCACGAGCAACCCGAAATAGCGGATCTGGTGCTCGGGCACGATGACGTAAATGGCGGTCGGTCTCTTGCGGAGACGGCTCAGGTCGAGGCTATTCGTCGCCGTGAGCCGGCAGATGTCGGCATCCGACCACAGATCCATGGCCGCTCGTGCCGTGGAGACGATCGAGCCGAGCACGCGCTGATCCTGCGCGCAGAACGCCAGATACTCCGAGAACATCTGCGGATTTTGGTGCTCTAGGTATCGCGCCATGAACGTGTGCATGCCCGTCGCTCCCGGGCTTCCGAGGTGATTCAGAAGCCAGCGGAGATTCCCCAAGTTAACGAACGTCCGATCCTCGACCTGGCTGAGCGCCGCGAGTCCGAGTCCGAGGAGATTGATCGCCGCCGTAGACCAGAACGGATCGGAGCTCCGGCCGGCGATGTTGAGCCCGAGGGTGGTGGCGAGCTGCCGCAGCTCCTGCGGCGTCTGCCAGAAGGAGAGGGGATTGAACCGGACCGACCTGGAGAGATCAGCCGGCGCGAGGACCTGGATGGCGAAGCCGCGTTCCTGAAGATGCCCGGATGTCCGAGCGAAGATCTCCCCCGAGGGATCGGTCACCACCACCGAGCCCTGCACCTGAAGCACGTTCGGGATGACGTAGCGGCTCGTCTTGCCCGAGCCGGTCGGCGCCACCAGCCCCAGATTCGTGAAGGAGTCCGGCAGGCTGAGCCGTGCTTTCGGAGAGAGGATGAGCCCGCTATTTCGCGGATGCAGGAATTTACGGCGCTCACGCCAATTCATCCAGCGGGCATCACCGTGAATTTTTTCACGCAGCGATGGGTGGAGCCAATGAAACGGAGAAGAGAGAATGGCGTGGAGCTTCCGCATATGGAAAAAATGAGGCCCCACTATAGGGAGAAATCCTCCCACTCGAAAGCCTCCATTTGTTAAACCAGAATTAAGAATCCGAGAAAAGCCGCTCCCATTTTGGCACAAGAAACTCTTGCGCCTTTCTGCACCTTCCGGTCTCGTACCAGTTCCGTCCTCTTGCTCAATTCCTCCCAAGAGAGTAGAGTGACTTCACTTCCCTTACTTTCTCCCATGGTCTTCAAAATTCCGGTGGTCACCGACGAAATCCAGAAAGCCCATGCCGGCGAACAGGCCGCCATCGTCGATGGAGAGTTTGTCGCGTTTGGTAAAACCTATCAGGAAGTTCTGGCCAAAGCGAAGACACTTGGCTACGAGCACAAAAAAATTATGCTCGCGCCGATTGCTCGCCCTGGGGTTCTCTATGCCTGATGCAAAAGTTTCCCTATTTTCAAGGTCGGCCTCATCTCCCTCTTATTTTAGAGTATGGAGACCGCCAAGAACGTTTTCTTCCCCTCCTCGATAGTGGAGCCGATTTCTCGATCTTCCATCGCAGCGCGCTTGCGATCCTGGGTCTTGATTGGGAGCAGGGTGCTCCACGGAATTACGACAATGCAGACGGCACTTCGTTCATAGCCCGCGAATTCATTCTCTCAGTGGAGATTGGAGGAATCCGATTTCCGGCTCGAATTAGCTTTGCTGATGATCCTTCTCTCCGTGTACGCCCGCTCCTCGGCCGTACCGATATCTTTGACAAATTCCGAATCATCTTCTGTGAGCAGGAACAGTATGTAGAGCTGAAACCTTATACGCGAGAGCACCACGATTGCGGAGCAGGGGAGCAGTAGAAAATCGATCTCAGAATCAAACTTTGCACAATAAAGTTTGTGCAAGGTACATGCTTCGCGAGAGGCTCCGGAATTCGACAGGGAGCGTGAATTTCGCTCCTCTCGTTCACCCTTCTTCAGAATAGCAGGCACCTCCTGCCGTCAAGGAGCTTCTTCGCAGCGAAGACCTCCTCCTTGACCGCAGGAGCCTCCGCCTGCGTCCCAACAGGCGGCTGAACGAGCGGGAACTCGTCGGCCGTTTTTATTATTTTACTTCACTCCCATGTTTTATATATGCCCCCATTGTCACCTCCGGCAAGATTCTTTTTGTCTGGTAGACGTTTTTCTCCAGTGCTGCCCCTTCTGTCATCAGCTGCTCGATGACCAATTTGTTGAAGGTGTCGAAGCAGCTTATGACGCCGGACTCTCCGACGACGAAGACTAGAGATCCTGTTCGCGTTAGGAAACAGCAAACTCCTCTAGACGCCTTCCGGACTTGAGGGCGCTGGAAAGCCATTTCGGCTGGCGCCCTCGGCCGGACCAGGTCTCGTCCGGATTCTGCGGATTCCGGTAGCGGGCTTCCTTTTCCCCGCCCTGCTTCTTGCCCCCTTGGCTCCCGCGGCGGGAAGCACGGCCGCCGTATCGTTGCAGCAGTTGCTCTACACTCGTTCCGGCATCGGTGGCGAGACGGTGAATCTCGTCATAGACCGAGCGTTGCTGCTCCTCTTCCTGTTCGGCGATACGCTGGTCGACGGCGCGGCGCAATTCGCGCAGCTCCTCCAAGTCCATCCCGGAGATATCGACGGCATTTCCTCGACTTGCTGTCTTGGCCATTTGTCCGCTCCTCGGTTCATTCGTTGGCGGGGCCAGTATATCCCCTCGCCCCTGAAATGTGCCGAGCTATTTCACCGCCTCTTCCGGACGAAAGCGGAGATTCGAGTCATACCTGGCGCGCCGGAAGTAGCCCCGGAGGCTTTTAGCCAGTTCCACCGTGACCCGTTCCTCTTCCGCCGCCCTCCGGAAGAGCGTCAAGGCGGCGAGGGCCTCACGGTGGACATCCTGCGCCTGGAACACGGGCACCAGATGCCGCGCCAGCCCCTTGACCTCTTGGGCTTTCCCCTGCTCCGCATAGAGAACGGCAATTTCCAGGGAAGCGAGGGCCGTATCGAACCAGATTTTCCGGGAGGCGAATTCCCCGCGCACCTGGAGAAAGAGCGTAATCGCGCGGTCAGTCTCGCCCTGCTCGGCCGCAACCTTCGCCATGACCCACTGCAACCGGACGCGGTCTAACGCCCCGCCCAGGGTTCTGGAGAGGATGGCCAGATCCGGAAGCAGCTCCTCCGCTTCGCGCGCCCGGTCGGAATTCGCCAGGAGCCAGACCAGATTGTGCCGGACACAGAGCAGGAGCCTTGAATCCCGTTCCGCATCCACCAGCGGCTCCGCCTGCTGGAGCGATGCGATCGCCTCTTCCCAGGCACCGGTTTCCTCGAGCGCCCTCGCCCGGCTGATCAGCACGCGCCCCTTGAGCGGGATATCGCCATCACAGAGGGCCAGTGACTTGCCGAGGGCGAACAGCGCCTCAGGGACGCGTCCCTGGGCAATGCGCAGCGACGCGATCAGCGCCAGGACCCGCGCCTCACTCAGCAGCCCAGCGGGGTCCGCCTCCACCCCTACGCTCCACCAGCCCGCCACTTGGGCGAAGGTCTGCTCCGCCGCTCGCAGGTCACCCGCTACGCGCAGCGCATTCGCCAGATGTGCCAAGGCAAACGCCCGGAGCCGCACACGCCACGCCTCCGTTCCGGGCACCACGCTGGCGAGAAAGACCGCCAGCTCCGCCAGCCGGACGCCCTCGTTCGCATCGCCCGCGCACTGCCGCTCGCTTTCGAGCGCGAGGAACTCGCAGAGAGCCCAGCTTCGGAGTTGCGGGACGGTCTCAATCGCTGTCTGCTGTTCCTCCGGCGTGTACTGGCCGAGCATCGCCCAGAGTCCCGGTGCAGCCTCGCGATCGCTCGGGACCGGGAGAGCCATCGCCGGGCAATCTCCCTGGAGGTGCTCTTCGACGATCTTCTTCGCAAGATCGACGAGCGAACGGCTCAGGCGCGCCGTTGCCTTCCCGAATTCGGTTGAGATGGATTCGATAAGGGCCGAGCGCAGAGCCTCCCGCCCTCCAGATGGACCGTCTCCGGCATCCTCCTCGCGCAGGAGGTCTTCGGTCGCCAGCTCGTTCAGAAAGCGCTCGACACGGTCGAGAGTGGACCAGGAGTAGCGCAGGGCAGTAAGCAGCTTGCTGAGGATCACCGCATCGGGGGTCGCCTTTCCGTTTTCATAGGTACAGATAGAGGACCGCTTCACGCCAGAAAGCCGGGCCAGTTTGGTCTGCGTCAAGCCCCGCGAGACACGCAGAATAGTGAGAATGACGCCGAGATTCCGCATTTACCCCTCCACCGTTGGCCTGTCTTCTTCCGCGATGCCCTTCCACTGTCGAGCGCCCGTCGAGCGCCGTATGACCTGCCACACCTGCGCGAGCACTTGTTCGGCGAGTTCCGCGGTCAGCCGTCCGTCTGCCGCCGCTTCGACAAAGAGGGACACCACCACCAGAGCTTCCCGCTGGACACCATTCGCCTCCAAAAGCGGAAGCATCTCACCGGCGAGGGCCATGACATCGGTACTTCGATTCTGACGAGCGTAGACCACCGCCAGCTCCAGGGTGACCAGAGCGGCATCGAATCCGATCCCTCTGGCTTCGAAGCCGTGGCGTACCTCCAACAGCAGGGCGGCGGCATTGGTGAAATCGGCCAGCCCGGCGGCGATGCGTCCCTCGGTCCAGCGCAGCCGCAGCATGTCCAGATCATTCCCCAAGCGCTGAGAGCGCTCCTGCACCGATGGCAGACGGAGCCGTGCTTCCAAGCATCTCCCGCAGCTCGCCAGCGACCAGACCAGGTTGTGCTCCAGACAGAGCACGGTACGACTCTCCAGAGCTTGGACGTGATTCGAGGCAGCCATCAAGAGTTCGATCGCCGCTTCCGTCTCGCCCTGCTCCTCCAGCACTTTGGCTTTGTTCAGGGAGAGTTTGCCGATCCACTCCGGATCCGTGGTGTAGCGCAGCGCCTCATCCAGCAGGGCGATTGCCTCCTCGAATTGGCGCTCCTCCCGCCGCAGTGACGCTTTCAGCCCGTAGAAGCGGGCCGCATAGCCGAGCACGTCTCCGAAGTCGGCCATAGCTGGGGCCCAGAAGCGGTCCGCCTCGACGAATCCTTCATGAGCGCGCCGGAGATCTCCGAAAACGCGCCGGGCGTTTCCCAGATGTGCCCAAGCGATTCCCCGGAGTTGAGCGAGCCATCCGATTTCAGCAGGCTCCCATTCCCGGAGCAATCCGGCCACGGTGACAGCGAGCTCGGCCCGGGCAACCGCCGCTGCGGCATCGTGAGGAGCGACGGCGAGGCTTTCCGCGCAGAGAATTTCGCAAAGTCCCCAGCTCTGAAAGTGGCGTGTCCGCCGCACCGTCCGCCGCCACGCCTCCAACGGTTTCTTCTTCAGCTCTTGCCAAAGCTGCGGAGCCTCGGCGCGCGATTTGGCGAGGCCGAGGTCTACGCTGGAGAACGCCAGGTCAATCGCCCCAGCCCGGTAGAGGTCGAGAACATACCCGACGTCGGCATAGCAGTCCGGACAGGTGGCGAGCTGGTGGAGGAGCAAGCGGTTCTCATCCTCGGTACGATCTTCCGTCAAGAGAATCTCCAGTGAAGCCGCGGTCAGGTGCTCGTCCCTCATCAGTTTCTCCTTAGGATATCGTGAAGGGTGAACTTTTCCTATCAAATGGAGAGGTGCTGGAACGCCACAAGAGGGGTACAAGAAGCCGGCGCCTCGGTTTTGGTACCCGCGGCGGGACATTCTGTACCGATTGAGGGACACTCCTCTTTGAGGACGGCGCCTGTAACCAAGGTGGTTACAGGATCGACACGTCCGGAGGAGACAGCCGATGAATCGGTCGAAACAATGGCGTTTTCTGTTTATCTTTGGTGTGTTCCTGAGCATGTCCGGAGCGGTGCATGCCGAAGCTCCGGATCATGGGCGCAGCCCCGCCTCGGAGGGGGTGCTCGTCTTCTGGAACGGGGTTATCGAGAGCCTTGATCAGCTCGTATCCGTTCTCTGTAGCGACAATGGCGGGTCTCTCGATCCCTTCGGCCAGCCGAACTCGCAAGGAAGCCCCGCATCCGAACAGCCGCAAGGCACCGGATCTCCCGATTCCGGAGACTAGTCGACCACAAGGCGGGCGGACTTCTCCCCCGACCCGCCTTTCTTCCCAGCCTCCCGGCCTGGTCAGATCCATCGGCGGTACAGTCTGTCCCCTTGCCGGTACACCCCCTTCCTCGCTATTGCGCCTGTCTGGACGACCGCAACACACTCTCCGTCCATGACATCCACAATTGATCCGGCGTCCGCGGCTCCGCGTGTCGCCTCCTCGGTCTCTGCCTCCCCCTTCCGGAACCTCGGAAGGACACTGCGCCTGCTCCGGGAACTCAGCAGCAAGGGACTTAAGGAACTGGCTCGGGAGATTCGGATCGGCCCCAGCCAGCTCTCGAAATACGAGAACGGCAAGAGCTTTCCCAAGCTGGAAGCAGTCGAGAAGATCCTCGGAGGGCTGAACCTCACACCCCTTGATCTCTTCCACACTCTCGCGCTCATCGATTCGCGGGAGAGAGGGGTGGCCGAGGGTACGGCCGACTTCGCCTCCTTTCGATCGCCGATAGCGGGCGCCAACCTCCTCGGCCCCTCGGCTTCCCGGATGCTCGGGCAGACCCTGGAAAGTCTCTTCGCCTTTCAGGCCGAAGTGGTGGCCATGGTCGTGCGAGGGCAACTACTGGAGGGTGCCCCGAGTTTGAGGCCAGTGCTCGTTCCGGCGTTCATTGCCCAGATTGAGGAGAATGGCTGCCTCTCATTGCCGGAGGAGATTCGAGGAAGTCTCGGCATGCGTACGGGGGACATCCTCGACTTTGAGGTGGTGGGCGAAGCGATCCGTATGACGAGACGTTCCCGCTGACTTCCCAAAGGCCCAAAGTCGGATGAGGTCGGTTCCAGCGATAGGAGAGGCAGGGCATGGACGAGCGCGAGGAGAGGCACATTTCCGCTGAAATCATCGTCCGCCGCCTCTACCGGCGGATGAGAAGGATCGAGAAGCTGTATCGGGAGGTCGAGGCACTGCACGATCTCGTTCCTGTGCCGACTCCGGAAGAGTTCGAGGAGATCGTTCGGGGAACAAAACCCCTCACGCTTGAGGTGTTGCTCCTCGGGGTGCTGGATCGGACGATGTTCCATCTCAGCGAGGCGCGGAACGCCATTGACCGATACAGACCGTACTCTCCGTCGTCGCTCGGGAAGGGGGTTCAGCAGTTCTGGTACCAGAACCTCGGAGCAGCAATCGAGCACGAGGTTCGGTTCCGCGCAAAAGGCCCTCCTCCTGTAGAGATGCCGCGGAGAAAGACGAGATGAGATCTCGGGACTGCGCCCGCTTTCGCACAATGCTCGGTTGTGCATGCTGGCGCCGGCACAACAAGGACATTGTGCAAAGTTTCCCCCTGCGGCCGAGGGAAACACGCGGACGCAGTCCCTATGACGGATTGGGCGAACACGATCCAGCTCGACCACCACGAGGAGGCTCCCGCCTCCTTATGACGCCGAGCGCTCCTCTCTTCTCGTTTTCCCCTCGATACGGATACCGCCTCCTCCCCACCTTCCACCAGCGTGCTCCGCCAGGAGGAAAGGAACGCGGAGATTCCTTTCCGGTAGGTTCCGTGACGCCGGAGAGGAGAGACAGCCTTAGTCTGTATGTCTCACTGCGAGAGAGGCTTGCCGTTCTCGGGGGTACCCGCTCTCCTACCCTCCTCCTCCACCCGCGTTGCGGGTACACTTCCGGGCAGGAGGATCGGACGATGCCGCGCACTTCTTTGGTGTTTACCGCGGGTGATGTCGAGGTCTGCCGCTGGCTCTGGATGCTCCGGGTCCTCACCATCGAGCAGATCCGCCGGCTCCGGTACCACCAGGAAGAGACC
>DATFPH010000288.1:0-8353 GCA_035264905.1 Thermoanaerobaculia bacterium | reverse complement strand
CCTCCCCCTGCCGGTCGCCGATCTCTCGGCCCTGCCGGCCGGGCGGCGGGAGGCCGAAGGGGAGCGCCTCATCCGGGCCGCGGCCCGGCGCACCTTCAACTTGACGCGCGAGCCGCTGGGACGCTGCCTCCTCCTCCGCTTCGCCGCGGAGGAGCACGCCCTGCTCGCCGTGATGCATCACATCGTCAGCGACGGCTGGTCGATGGGCGTCTTGATCCGCGAGCTCGGCGAGCTCTACGCGGCGAGCCAGGAGAAGCGGCCGGCCGTCCTCCCGCCCCTGCCCATCCAGTACGCGGATTTCGCGATCTGGCAGCACGGCTGGCTGCGCGGAGAGGCTCTGGAGTCGCTCCTCGACTGGTGGCGGCGCGAGCTCGCGGGGGCACCCCGGACGCTCGAGCTGCCCACCGACCGTCCCCGCCCTCCCGTGCAGACCTTCCGCGGCGCCGGCGTGCCGTTTGCGCTCCCGGCCGCTCTCGCCGGAGCGCTCCGCGAGCTGGGCCGGCGCGAAGGCGCCACGCCGTTCATGGTCCTCCTCGCCGGCCTGCACGTCCTGCTCGGCCGCTGGTCCGGCCAGCGCGACGTCCTGGTCGGCGCGCCGGTGGCCAACCGCACCCGCGCGGAGACGGAGCCGCTGATCGGCTTCTTCGTGAACACCCTGATCCACCGCGGCAGGCTCGGCGGACGTCCGTCGTTTCAGGCGTTCCTCGCGCGCGTCCGCGCCTCCTCTCTGGCCGCCTTCGCCCACCAGGACCTCCCCTTCGAGCGCCTGGTCGAGGATCTCGGCGTCGAGCGCAACCGCAACCGCACGCCCCTCTACCAGATCCTCTTCGTCCTCCAGAACGCCCCGGCCGGCCCTCTGCGCCTGCCCGGCCTGACGCTCGAAGACATCCCTCTCGCTGTGGAGACGGCCAAGACCGATCTCCTCCTGTCGCTCTCCGAAGATCCCGCGGGCGGGGGCTTCTTCGGAACCTGGGAGCACAACACCGACCTGTTCGATCCCGCGACCGTCCAGCGCCTGGGACGGAGCCTCGCGGTCCTCCTCGGCGGGGCCGTGGATAACCCCGATGCGCCGACCGCCGCTCTGCCGCTGCTGCCCGACGCGGAGCGCCGCCAGGTGCTGGTGGACTGGAACCGCACGGCCACGGCCTGGCCGCGGGACGCCTCGCTCGGTGGCCTCTTCGTCGAGCAGGCCGCCCGGCTGCCCGGCGCCGTGGCGCTGGTCTCCCACCAGGGCGAGGAGATCACCTGGGCCGAGCTGGAGAGGCGGTCGGCGCGCGTCGCACGGCGCCTGCGGGCGCTCGGCGTGCGGCTCGACGAACGCGTGGGCTTGCTGGCCGACCGGTCGCCGGATGTGATCGCCGCTCTGCTCGGCATCGTGCGCGCGGGCGGCGCCTATCTCCCGCTCGATCCGATCTTCCCGCCGGAGCGGCTCGCCTGGATGCTGGCGGATGGCGGCGTCCGGTGGCTGCTGACCGACGGCCGGCTCCTCGCGGATCTGGGACCGCAGGAGCTGCCGGCCGGCCTCCAGGTCCTCTCCCTCGATGAAGCGCTGGCGCCTGGAGAGCCGTCCGGAGACCAGGACGTCCCTCTGCCCACGGTGCCCGCCGAAGCCCTGGCCTATGTCATGTACACCTCGGGCTCGACCGGCACGCCCAAGGGGGTCGCGGTGACCCACCGCAACGTGATCCGCCTCGTGCGCGGCGCCGACTACGCGGATCTGGGCCCGGAGCAGGTCTGGCTGCAGTCCGCGCCGATCTCCTTTGACGCCTCGACCCTGGAGATCTGGGCGCCGCTCCTCAACGGAGGCCGGCTCGCCTTGCGGGACGCGGGCCGGGCGTCCCTCGACGGCCTGGCCCGGTCCATCGCCCGCCATGGTGTGACCTCGCTCTGGCTGACCGCCGGACTCTTCCACCAGATGGTGGACGACCGGCTCGAAGCCTTCCGCCCCCTGCGGCAGCTTCTGGCCGGCGGCGACGTGCTCTCGCCGGAGCACGCGCACCGGGTGCGGGAGGCCCTGCCGGACCTCGCGCTGATCGACGGTTATGGCCCGACCGAGGGGACGACCTTCACCTGCTGCCACCGGGTGACCGGCGCCGAGCCGGCCGGCGCTTCGGTGCCGATCGGCCGTCCCATCGCCAACGCACGGGTTTACGTGGTCGACGAGGAGCTGCGGCCCGTGCCGCCCGGCGTGGCGGGGGAGCTGTACGCGGCGGGAGACGGTCTCGTGCGGGGCTACCTGGGGAAGCCGGATCTGACCGCGGAGCGCTTCGTGCCCGATCCGTTCTCCGGCGAGCCCGGCGAGCGGCTCTACCGCACCGGCGATCAGGTCCGCTGGCTGGCGGACGGTGCTCTGGAGTTCCTGGGCCGTCTGGACGGTCAGGTGAAGATCCGCGGCTTCCGGGTGGAGAGCGGGGAGGTCGAAGCCGCGCTGGCGCGGCATCCGGCGGTGCGCCAGGCCGCGGTCGTGGCGCGGGACGGCGTGGGGGGCAAGGTCCTGAGCGGCTATGTGACTCTGTCCGCGCCGCTGCCATCCCCGCCCGGCGCGGAGCTCCAGCGCTTTTTGCGCGAGTGGCTGCCCGAGCCGATGATCCCCACCGCCTGGGCCGTGCTCGACGAGCTCCCCCTCACACCCAACGGCAAGGTGGACCGTCGCGCGCTCCCCGCGCCCGAGCTGCCGCGCGAGCGGCGCAACCGCGGCCGGAGAGAGCCGCGCTCGCCGCTCGAACGGGAGGTCGTCGAGATCTGCGCCGAGGTCCTTGGCTTGGAGATGGTGTGGCTCGACGACAACTTCTTCGATCTCGGAGGCCACTCGCTCCTCGCCACCCAGCTCGTCGCCCGCCTCGGCGACCGGCTGCGCATGGAAATCCCGTTAAGTCTCCTCTTCGACGCCAAGAGTCTGGGAGACCTGGCCGACCGCATCACCGAGCAGGAGCTGGCCCAGGTGGACGACACCGAGATGGCCTTGCTGCTCGAAGAGATCGAGGAGCTCTCACCCGAGGAGATGCGGGAGCTGCTCTCGGGAGCCCGGGAGCCCGGATGAAGCTTCTGATCCTGAGTTCGTGTTGCCGAAGATCGGGAGCGTGAGGTATGCTTGTGGACGAATCGTCATGCGAGGACATGCTCACAAAAAGACTCCGGAGATCGAAGGGCGGACTGAGCCGCTCGGCTCCACCGCGGCCAGGGAAACGGCTTCCGAGGCCGAACGGGTAGCGGCAGAGCGTTCGCGGCTCCTCGCCTGCAAACATAGCGGGCAAAACCTCTCACCCGGCGACCACGAGAGGCTCGACCTCCTGACCATGAGGCTCAGGCAGCTCCTCCCGCCGGTTTCGCTTCACGATCTCCACGTCCTCCTGGAAATGGCGGAGGAGGTGGAGCGTATTCGAGATCGTGCCCGGGAGCGGCGGCAACGCTTGGGACTGGGTTAGCCGATTCTTTTCCAGAAGATGAACAGAGTCTTCGAGGTACTTCTGTACCCGGAAGAACGGCAACCCCGAGGTTCAGATCCGGGTCCTTTCGCGGATCATCGATCCTACAAGCCTCACTTGCAGAGGGAGTTCCGAAGAAAGTGCATCTATTGTCGGGTCTCCGACGGCATTAAAGGGTATGAGGGTTTCGGCGTCGACGAGCGAGCCAGCCTTCGAGAGTTCATTCTCTCCGCCTTGGGCAAGTTTCTGATCGCGCGCAACGAATTGGTCCGCGACCTGATTACCTTGGAATCGCGGCTCGACGATAGGAGCAGCGAGGACCCTGGTGCTTTTCACGCCGCGATCCAGGAGACGATCGACTCGCTCGAGCGAGTCGATCGCCAGATCGAATGTCTGACGGGGGAACCGGTCACCTGGGGGTAGGGTTTCTCGCCACGCTCTTCCTGTACAATCCTTTTTTGGAAAACTATGCAGTCTTAGGATGGTCGCTCGGCCCTGAGGGGGATGCGAGGGAGGTCTCGTGACCGATCGCTCGAGAATTCCGGGGGATGCGGACACCGTCCGCGACGGAGCGCGCACGGCTCCGGCAGCGGGCTCGGAGGAGCCGGCCCGGGAGCGGTCCGTCGGGCCGTACCGCCTGCTGGAGCACATCGGGGGCGGCGGCATGGGTGTGATCTTTCGGGCCGAGGATACCCGGCTCGGCAGGACCGTGGCCCTCAAGCTCCTCCCTCCCGACCTGACGCGCGATCCGCTGGCCAAGGCCCGCTTCCTCCAGGAGGCCCGCTCGGCCTCCTCCCTCGATCATCCCAACGTCTGCTCGATCTACGAGGTGGGGGAGACGGACGATCTCCAGCTTTACCTCGTCATGCCGCTCTACGACGGCGAGACCCTGCGGCAGCGGATCGACCGCGGACCGTTGCCCATCGCCGAGGCTCTCGACATCGCCCACCAGATCGCTCAGGGGCTCGCGAAAGCGCATCAGCGCGGCATCGTCCATCGCGACGTCAAGCCGTCGAACCTGATGATCACGGCCGACGGTCCGGTGAAGATCCTCGATTTCGGCGTGGCCAAGCTCCAGGGTGGAGAAGGGCTCACCAGGACCGGCTCGGTCGTCGGCACGCCCGCCTACATGTCGCCCGAGCAGATGCGTGGCGACGACGTCGACGAGCGGACGGACCTCTGGTCGCTCGGCGTCGTGATCTACGAGATGGTGACCGGACGGCGGCCGTTCCGGGGAGACCAGGAGACCGCGCTCCGCGAAGCCATCCTCTATGCGACGCCGGAGCGTCTCGCCGTCCGGCGGTCCGAGGTCTCGGCGGAGCTCGACCGTCTCGTCGCGGGTCTCCTGACGAAAGATCCCGCGGCCCGGACCGCTCCCGCCGAGTCAGTGGCCCGGACCCTCCGGAGCCTGGCCGGGGAACCGTCGGGACCGCGGACTCTGTGGCAGCGGGCCTCCAGGACCTCGAAGGCCCGGAGGCGGCTCGTGGCGGTCCTCGGTCTGCTGTCCGTTCTCATCCTGGCAGCTGCGCTGGGTCTCACCCGCTGGCAGCGTGTTCCAGATCGTCTCGTGCAGCCCGAGCGCTCCACCACGGCGGAGTCGGAACGGCGCCTCTCCCTGCTGGTGATCGGATTTCGAGATCTCGCAGGTGGAGATCCGGCTCGCGGCTGGCTCGGTCCGGCGTTGACAGAGATGATGACGACGGAGCTCGCGGCTGGAGCGCGGGTCCGAGTGGTTTCGAGCGACCATGCCGCTCTGGTCCGGAAGTCCCTGGATCTGTCGTCTGTGGAGGCCCCGGACCGTGCCGCCCTGGACCGCTTGCACTCCCTGGCCGGGACCGACCTTGCCGTGGTCGGAGCTTATCTGCCCCTGGATGGCCGAGAGGGCCGCCGCCTGCGGCTCGATGTCCGCGTCTTGGCCCTGCCCGAAGGGGACACGGTCGCTTCAGTGGCGGAGGTCGGAACCGAGTCCGAGCTGTTCGACCTCGTCGCGCGAACCGGCGAGAGGCTGCGCCGTGCCCTTGGCCTCTCGCTGTTGACCGAGGAACAGGCGCGGGAGGCGCGCCAGCTCCTCCCCTCTGGCTCCGCCGCGATCCGCTTGTACGCGGAGGCCCTGGTCCGTCTCCGTTCCTACGATCTGGGTCCGGCGCGCGACCTGCTGTTGCAGGCCGAGAAGCTCGATCCCGATTCGGCGGCGATCCAGTCTGCTCTTACCGAGACTTGGGCCTTGCTCGGCCATGACGCGCGCGCCCGGGAGTCTGCCGCGAAGGCCTTCCAACTCCGTGCGTCCCTCTCCCAGGAGGCCCGGCTCGCCATCGAAGCGCAACTCTACAAAGCAGAAAAGCAGTGGGTCCGGGCGAGCGGGATCTACCGGACCTTGTGGACGTTCTTTCCCGATGACATGGACTACGGTCTCCAACTCGTCTCCACTCTCATCATGGAGGGGCGAGGCGGCGAGGCGATCTCCACCCTGACGGAGCTGCGGAAGCTCCCGGCTCCTGGAGGGGATGATCCGCGAATCGATCTTCTCGAAGCCCAGGCGGCGCGTCGCATGTCGGATTTCGTCAGGCAGGAGAGGGCTGGAGCGGCCGCGGTCGCCAAGAGCCGCCGCGCCGGTGCCCTGGTGATCGCGGCCCAGGGCCTGACGTTCCAGGGAGACGCCCTGGTCTCGTCAGGGCGCGTCCAAGAGGCGCTCGTCCTCTTCCGGCAGGCCGAGAGCATCGCCTACCAGGTGGGAAACCAATGGACCATCGGAATGGCCACCTCCAACATCGGGACGGCGCTGCATGGCTTGGGCCGCTTGCGGGAGGCCGCCGAGGTCAACGAGAAATCGCTCGCGATCGCCCGCGAGATTGGGACGGTCGCCGGTCTCAGCGCACAGCTTTTTACGCTGGGAATGCTGGACCGGGAGCAGGGCAAATTGGCTCAGGGACGCGAACGGCTCGAACAGTCACGGGAGTGGTACCTCAAGACGGGAGACCGCTTGATGGTGGGGCGGACCGAGCAGGGGATCGCCTTGATCTGCTTGGCGCAAGGGAACCTTGAGCGGACGGAGAAGCTGCTCGTCAGTGCCCTGGACATCAGCCGCCAGGTGGGCAGCCGGGTGGACGAGGTGCGGATCCTGGAAGCCCAGGCCACGCTCCGCAGCCTTCGTGGTGACCTGCGGGAGGCCCGCCGCCTTCAGGAGGAGGCGCTCCAGATCCTCCGCGGGCTCACGCAGCCGGCTCTGGCCGCCTCCGTCCTGGGAGCGTCCGCGGACCTCCTGGCACGCAACGGAGACCCCCGTCTTGCGCAGCGGCGCCTCGATCAGGCCCTGGCGGCCGAGCGGAAATCCGGCAATGTGCTTCTCTCCGGGCGGCTTCTGGAGATTCGCGCCGACCTCGCATGCAGAAAGGCCGACGTGGCCACCTGCCGCTCGGCGGGCCAGGCGGCGCTCGCTCTGGCCCGGGAGGTCGGGGCCCGTCCTCTCGAAGCCGCGGCGCTCCGGACGCTGGCCCGCGCCGCCCGGGCCTCGGGACAGCCAACCCAGGCCCGCGACCTCCTCCGCGAGTGCCTCCGCCTGAGCCAGGAGATGGGAGACGCTCTCTCTGCCGCCGCGTCCCGCCTCGATCTCGCCCGCCTCGCCCTAGAGCAGGGGGAGAACGCGACGGCGGAATCGCTGGCCCGCGAGGCGGCGGATTGGTACGGGGACCGCAGGCTCCTCGGCGGTCAGGCCGCCGCCACCGCGCTCCTCGCCGACAGCCTGCTCCGCCGCGGACGGCGCCCCGAAGCCCAGGCCGCCGC
This sequence comes from Thermoanaerobaculia bacterium, assembly GCA_035264905.1. GTDB lineage: Bacteria > Acidobacteriota > Thermoanaerobaculia > Multivoradales > UBA5704 > UBA5704. The sequence goes on along the minus strand of DATFPH010000288.1, from coordinate 1,148 downwards.
CGAAAGGGCCCGGGCGCTCCTGCCGGAGGCCGATCGTGTGTGGGATCTGCGGTAGCTGCCTACCGCCCCCCCATCTCCTTCAACACCCCCTGCGCACCCTCCCCGTGCAGCGTCTCCAGCAGCCACAGCAGATACCGCACGTCCGCGCTCACGTTCCTCGCCACCTCGGGGTTGTAGCCGAAGTCGCCGGCCACGTTTTCCCAGACGCGGTCGAAGTTGACTCCCACCAGCTCGCCGCGGCTGTTGAGGACCGGGCTCCCCGAGCTGCCTCCCGTGGTGTCCGCGTCCGCCAGGAAGGCGACCGGCACGTCCTTGAGCTTCGGGTCGGCCCAGCGGCTCGCGGGCGCTCCCGGCGCCGCCTCCAGCACGGCCTTCGGCGCGGCGAAGGGCTCCTCGCCGGTGTCCTTCTGGACGAGCCCGCCCACCGTGGTCTGCGGCTCCAGCCGCACGGCGTCGCGCGGTACATAGCCCTGCACCCGCGCCAGGCTCACCCGCAGCGTGCCGTTGGCGTCCGGCGCCACCGGCCGGCCGGCGTGCGCGATGACCGCCTTCTGCCACTCGGGACGCAGCCGCGCGATCGTCCCCTTGGTCCGGTCCTCCCGCACCTTGCGCTCGCGCAGCTCCCGGTCCAGCGCGAACGCCAGGTCGAGCAGCGGATCGTGGCGGCTCTGCAGCTCCTCTGTGCTCTCGTCGAACATCCGGTCGCGCTCCGCGGCGTCGCTCACCTTCGTGTGAGCGATCAGGTCGGCGGCCTTGGCGCGGACCGCGTCCGGCGTCCGGACGCTGCCCAGAAGCTCGTCCATCGCGGCCACGCGGCTCCCCTCCGGCAGGCTCGCAGAGCGGAGGAGGAGATCGGCCAGCAGCGCCTCCTCGGTCGGGAGGTGCATCCGCTTCTGGTCGCGCCGCAGCCGTTCGCGCAGCCTCTCGCGCTCCCGTTCCATGGAATCCGGCTCGCGCTCCAGGTCCGGCTTGACCTTTTCGCCGGCCCAGCGCACCAGAGTCAAGGCCAGCTCCAGCGGCTTGGGACCGCTCTTCGTCTGGTCGAGCAGGAAGTCGTGATTCCAGGTCCGCAGCTCGCCCTCCACCATCCGCGCGAGCTCCTTCTGCGCGGCCACCGCCTCCGCCTGATCGGACCGGCCCGCGGCCCA
>DATFPH010000287.1:0-12140 GCA_035264905.1 Thermoanaerobaculia bacterium | reverse complement strand
CTCCAGGCCGGCGGAGCGCCGGCGCTCCCGGCCCGGACCACCTCGTTCCAGACCTGGGCCGAGCGGCTGCTGGAGCACGGGCAGACGTTGGGCGACCGGGAGCTGGACGTCTGGCTGGCGCAGAGACGCCGCGCCTCCGGCCGGCTGCCGGTGGACCTGCCCGGCGGCGAGAACACCGTGGGCTCCGCCGAGAAAATCGAGGTTTCATTGGGAATTGATGAGACCCGAGCACTGTTGCAAGAGGTCCCGACAGCCTACCGGACCCGGATTCAGGAGGCTCTGCTGGCCGCGCTTGGACTCGCGGCCTCTCGCTGGACCGGTGTCCGCGCCCTCCGGGTCGATCTGGAGGGGCATGGGCGCGAGGAGATCCTCCCGGAGGTGGATCTGTCGCGGACGGTCGGTTGGTTCACCGCCCTGTTCCCGGTGCTGCTCGATCTCGGGCAGGCCGCGGACCCGGGCGAGGCTCTGAAGGTTGTCAAAGAGTGTCATCGAAGCATCTCCCAGCAAGGCGTCGGCTACGGACTGTTGCGCTATCTGCACGCCGATCCGGACGTCCGGGCGCGTTTGAGCGCCCTGCCGCAAGCCGAGCTGCTGTTCAACTATTGGGGACAGCTCGACCGGGTGCTCGCCGAAGGGGCGCTGCTCCGGGCGGCGTCCGAGCCGGCGGAGGGGCTGGTCAGCCCGCGCGCCCGCCGCAGCCATCTGCTGGAAGTCAACTGCAGCATCCTGGACGAGCGGCTGCGCATGGTCTGGACCTACAGCCGCAATCTCCATCGCCGCAGCACCATCGAGGCCTGGGCTCACGGATACGCGGAGGCTCTCCGTTCGATCCTGGCCCACTGCCGATCCGCCGGGGCCGGAGGCGTGACGCCGTCCGATTTCCCTCTCGCCTCTCTCGATCAGAGGCAGCTCGACAAGCTGGTTCGTAAGCTCAGCCGCGCCCGGTCGTAACCCGGCCGGACGCTCCGTCCGTCAACCCGAGGAAGCACCGATGCCTGTCGACATCATTGAGGATATCTATCCCTTGACGCCGATGCAGCAGGGCCTGTTGTTCCATGCCCTGTACGCTCCGGAGTCCGAGTCCTACTTCGAGCAGCTCGGTTGCCGGCTGCGCGGAAAGCTCGATCCGGCGGCCTTCCGGCGGGCCTGGCAGCGCCTCGTCGACCGCCATCCGGTGCTGCGCACCGCGTTCGAGTGGGAAGAGACGGACGAGCCGGTGCAGGTGGTGTTCCGCCAGGTCGAGCTGACGATCGCGGAGCACGACTGGCGGCACGTTCCGGCGGCGGAGCAGGAGGAGCGCCTGGCGGCGTTCCTGGCCGAGGACCGGCGGCGCGGCTTCCTCCCCAACGAAGTGCCGCTGATGCGGCTCAGCCTGGTCCGGCTGGCGGAGGAGGAGCACTTCTTCGTCTGGAGCCATCACCACCTGCTGCTCGACGGCTGGTGCCTCTCCCTCCTGTTCAAGGAGGTCTTCGCCTTCTACGAGGCGTTCCGCCATGGCCGCGACGTGTCGCTCGGCACGCCGCGCCCGTTCCGCGACTACGTGGCCTGGCTGCTCCAGCGCGACCCGCAGCGCGCCGAGGCCTACTGGCGCCGCGAGCTGCGCGGCCTCGCCGCCCCCACCGCGCTGCCGCTCGTCGCGCCTCCGCCGGACAGGGTGGAAACGTCGGAGGACACAACCGCCAGGTCCGGGGAGAGCCTGGAGATCTGCCTGACGGAGGAGGTGACCGACCGGCTGGAGTCGCTCGCCCGGCTCGCCCAGGTCACCTTGAGCACGGTGGTCCAGGGCGCCTGGGGCCTGCTGCTGGGCCGCACCAGCGGCGAGCCCGAGGTGCTCTTCGGGGTCACCGTCTCGGGCCGGCCGCCCGAGCTGCGCGGGGTCGAGACCATGGTGGGGCTGTTCATCAACACCCTGCCGCTGCGCGTCCCGCTGCCCGAGGACGAGACGCTGATCGCCTGGCTCCAGCGGCTGCAGAGCCGCCAGGCCGAGATGCGCGACTTCGAGCACACGCCGCTCCTCGAAATCAAGGGGTGGAGCGAGATGCCGCCGGGCGCGCCGCTCTTCGAGAGCCTGCTCGCCTTCGAGAACTACCCCGTCGACCAGACGCTCCGCGAGCAGGGGTCGGCGCTCGGCGTCGGCGACGTTTCGATGGTCGAGAAGACCAACTATCCGCTGACCCTGATCGTGGCCCCGGGACGCGAGATGCGGCTGCAGCTCGCCTTCGACGGCGCGCGGGTCGAGCGGGCCGCCGCGCAGCGCATGCTGCGCCACTGCGCCGGCCTGCTCCGCGCCTTCACCGAGCTTCCCGACGGGCGGCTCGAAGAGCTCCCCCTGCTCGGCGAGGCCGAGCGGTGGCAGCTCCTCGGCGAGTGGAACGACGCGGCCGTGGCGCGCCCGGAGGGGGTCTGCCTGCACGACCTCGTCGCGGCGCAGGCCGCCCGCACCCCCGAGGCCACGGCCGTGGTCTTCGAGGGGACGGAGCTCACCTACGCCGAGCTCGAGCGGCGGGCCGATCGCCTGGCCGCGCGGCTCTGCGCCCTCGGGGTCGGGCCGGACGTGGCGGTGGGCGTGCTCCTGGAACGCTCGATCGAGCTGGTCGTGGCGCTCCTCGGCGTCCTCAAGGCCGGCGGCGGCTATCTGCCGCTCGATCCCGACGATCCGGCGGAGCGTCTCGCCTGGATCGCTTCGGAATCCCGCGTGCCGGTCCTCCTGTCCCGCAAGCGCTTCCTCCCCGCCGTCTCGCTGTCGCTCGCCGCCGAGGTCGTGCTGCTGGAGGAGGGGTGGGACGGCGCGGGCGAGGAGATCGGAGACGCGATCGAAGCCGCGCCGGTCCGGCCGTCGGACGGCAGCCTCGCCTACGTGATCTACACCTCGGGATCGACCGGCCGCCCCAAGGGAGTGATGAACACCCACCGGGGGATCGTCAACCGCCTGCTCTGGATGCAGGAGGCCTACGCCCTGACGCCGGTCGACCGGGTGCTCCAGAAGACGCCGTTCACCTTCGACGTCTCGGTCTGGGAGCTCTTCTGGCCTCTCCTGGTGGGCGCCCGCCTGGTGGTGGCCCGGCCGGGCGGGCATCGCGACACCGCCTACCTCGCGCGCACCATCGCCGAGGAGGGGATCACGACCGTGCACTTCGTCCCCTCGGTGCTCGCCGTCTTCCTGGAGGAGCCGGAGGCCGCGCGCTGCGCGTCGCTGCGGCGGATGATCTGCAGCGGCGAGGCGCTCAACCCGGAGCTGCTGAAGCGCGCCGCCGGCCGGCTGAGCTGCGAGCTGCACAATCTCTACGGCCCCACCGAGGCGGCGGTGGACGTCACCTTCTGGCCCTGCCCCCGCGAGGGCGCGGCCGAGCTGCGCGCCGTCCCCATCGGCCGGCCGGTCGCCAACACCCAGATCCATCTGCTGGACCGGCGCTTCCGCCCGGTGTCGGTCGGCGTTCCCGGCGAGCTGTTCATCGGCGGCGTGCAGCTCGCCCGCGGCTACTGGAACCGCCCGGACCTGACGGCGGAGCGCTTCGTCCCCGATCCGCTGGGGAGCGCGGGCGGGCGCCTCTACCGCACCGGAGACCTGAGCCGCCGGCTCCCCGACGGCACGGTCGAGTTCCTCGGCCGCCTCGACTTCCAGGTCAAGATCCGCGGGCTGCGCATCGAGCTCGGCGAGATCGAGGCGGCGCTCGCCGCCCATCCCGGCGTGCGCGAGGCCGTGGTGGTGGCGCGCGACGAGGGGGCCGGAGACCGCCGTCTCGTGGCCTATCTGGCGGTGCAGGGCGAGCCGGCTCCGGACGCGGCCGAGCTGCGCGCGTTCGTCGCTGCGCGCCTGACCGCCTACATGGTCCCGGCGGCCTGGGTGATCCTGCCCGAGCTGCCGCTCACCTCCAGCGGCAAGGTCGACCGCAAGGCCTTGCCGGACCCGCAGTGGGGCGGCGCGTCCGGCGCCGCCGCGGCGGCGCCGCGCACGCCGGCCGAAGAGGTCCTGGCCGGCATCTGGGCCGACGTGCTGCGGCGCGACCGCGTTGGCATCCACGACAACTTCTTCGAGCTGGGCGGCCAGTCGCTGCTGGCCATCCAGGTGATGTCGCGGCTGCGCTGGGCGTTCCAGGTCGAGCTGCCGCTGCGGCGCCTGTTCGAGAAGCCCACGGTCGCCGGCCTCGCGGTCGAAATCGAGCGCGAGCTGCGCTCCGGGAGCGCGCCGGAGCCGGGGGTCATCGAGCTCCTGCCGCGCGACGGCGAGCTGCCCCTCTCCTACGCCCAGCAGAGGCTCTGGTTCCTCGACCAGCTCGAGCCCGGCAGCCCGCTCTACAACCTGGCGATGCCGGTCCGCCTGGAGGGCCGGCTGGACGCCGCCGCCCTGGCGGGCGCCCTCGCCGCGGTGGCGCGGCGCCACGAATCGCTGCGCACCACGTTCGCGGCGAGCGAGGGGCGGCCGTTCCAGCGCATCGCGCCGCCCGCGCCGGCGCATCTCCCGGTCGTCGATCTCGCCGCGATTCCCGCGGCGGCCGATGCGGTGCGGGAGCTGGCCCGGGCCGAGGCCCGGGAGCCGTTCGACCTGGAGGCGGGGCCGCTGTTCCGCGCCGCGCTGGTCCGGCTGGCGGCGGAGGACCATCTCCTGCTCCTCACCCTGCATCACATCGTCGCGGACGGCTGGTCGGTCGGCGTGCTGATCCGCGAGCTCCTCGCGCTCTACGCCGCCGCCGCCGCGGGCAACGGGTCCGCGGAGCTGCCCGAGCTGCCGGTGCAGTACGCCGACTTCGCGGCCTGGCAGCGCCGCTGGCTCGACGGCGGCGCGCTGGAGGCCCAGCTCGGCTACTGGCGCCATCAGCTCGCCGCGCCGCTGCCCGGGCTGGAGCTGCCGCTCGACCATCCGCGTCCGGCGGTGCAGAGCTTCCGCGGGGGCCGCCGCCTGGCGCGGCTGGAAGCCCCGCTGCCGGAGCTCGGCCAGAGCCTGGCGCGGCGCGAGGGCGCGACGCTCTTCATGGTCCTGCTCGCCGCGGCGCAGGCGCTCCTCGGCCGCCTCACCGGCCAGGAGGACCTCCTCCTCGGCACTCCGGTCGCCGGCCGCAACCGGCCTGAGACCGAGGAGCTGATCGGCCTGTTCGTCAACACGCTGGTGCTGCGCGGCAGCCTCGCCGGCGACCCCTCGTTCCGCGACCTGCTGGCGCGCGTCCGCGAGACCGCGCTGGGCGCCTTCGCCCATCCCGACGTGCCGTTCGAGCGGCTGGTCGACGAGCTGCAGCCGGAGCGCGACCTGAGCCGCAGCCCGCTCTTCCAGGTCATGTTCGCGCTGCAGAACGCGCCGATGCCGGAGCTGGCCGCGGAAGGGCTGCGGCTGCGGCCGGTCGAGGTGGAGAGCGGAAGCCAGCACTTCGACGTCGGCCTCACCGTCGAGCCCGCGGGCGAGGCGCTCATCGTCCGCCTCGGCTACAGCAGCGATTTGTTCGACGGCACCACGGCGCAGCGCATGCTCGACCAGCTCGGCCGGGTGCTCGCCGCGGCGCTGGAGGAGCCGGAGCTGCCGGTCTCCGCGCTGCCGCTCCTCGCGCCGGCCGAGAGCGCCCAGCTCCTCCATGAGTGGAACGACAGCCGCGCAGCATATCCGGAGCTGCCGGTGCACGCGCTCGTCGAGCGCCAGGTCGATCGCGACCCGGAGGCGGTCGCCGCCGTCTGCGCGGGCGCGGCGATCACCTACGGCGAGCTCGACCGGCGCGCCAACCGGCTCGCCCGCCGGCTGCGGCGCCTGGGCGTCGGCCCGGACGTGCCGGTCGGCCTGTTCGTCGAACGCTCGCTCGACGCGGCGGTGGCTCTCCTCGGCATCCTGAAGGCGGGCGGCGCCTTCCTCCCCCTCGATCCGGACTACCCGGCCGAGCGCCTGGCCGCGATGCTCGCCGACGCCAAGGCGCCGGTCGTGCTGACCCACGAGCGTCTGCGCGCGGCCCTGCCGCCGCACGCCGCGCGCGTCCTCTGCCTCGACGCCGCCGATTTGGCGGCGGAGCGCGGGGAGCGGCTGGCTGGCGCGGGCGCGCAGCCCGACCACCTCGTCTACGTCATCTACACGTCGGGCTCGACCGGCCAGCCCAAGGGCGTGCTGGAGCCGCACCGCGGCCTGGTCAACCGCATCGCCTGGGCCCAGAGCGCCTATCCGATCACGCCCGCGGACCGGGTGCTGCAACAGACCTCGCTCGGCTTCGACATCGCGGCCTGGGAGTGCCTCGGGCCGCTGGCGGCCGGCTGCCGGCTCGTCTTCGCCCGCCCGGGCGAGCACCGGGACCTGGACGCCCTCGTCCGCACCCTGCGCGAGGAGGGGGTGACGATCGCCCATTTCGTCTCCTCGATGCTCGCCGCGCTGCTGGAAGAGGGGCGTCTCGACGCCTGCCCGAGCCTGCGCTACGTGCTCTGCGGCGGCGAGGCGCTGTCGCCCGAGCTGGCGCGGCTGTTCCACGCCCGCATGGCGGCGGCCGGCATCCCGGCCGTGCTGCACCACCAGTACGGGCCGACCGAGGTGTCGATCAACTCGACGGTCCGGGCCTCCCGCGCGGCCGGGGAGATCGGGCGCAACCTGCCGATCGGCCGGGTGCTGGCGAACCAGACCGCGTTCGTCCTCGACCGCCATCTCCGCCCCGTCCCCATGGGGGTAACGGGCGAGCTCTTCCTGGGCGGCGACGGTGTCGCCCGCGGCTATCTCGGCCGTCCCGACCTGACCGCCGAGCGCTTCGTGCCGGCTCCCGAGGGGGCGCGGCTCTACCGCACCGGCGACCTGGCCCGCTGGACGCCCGCGGGCGAGCTCGTCTTCCTCGGCCGCGCCGACGATCAGGTCAAGGTGCGGGGCGTGCGCGTCGAGCCGGCGGAGGTCGAGGCGGCGGTGCTCTCGCATCCGGCGGTCCGGCAGGCGGTGGTGGCGGCGCGGGATGCGGCGGGCGGCGGCAAGCGGCTGGTGGCCTGGGTGGTCGCGGCGGCCGGCGCCTCCGCAGTCCCCGCCGAGCTGCGCGAGCATCTGCGGGCGAAGCTCCCCGAAGCCATGGTGCCCGGCGCCTGGGTGGTGCTCGACGAGCTGCCGCTCAACGCCAACGGCAAGGTGGACCGGCGCGCGCTGCCCGATCCGGCCGAGGAGGGGCGCGTCCCGGCGGGGGAGCGGACCGCTCCGCGCAATCCGGTGGAGGAGGCGCTCGCCGCGGTCTGGCGCGACGTGCTGCGCCTCGACGGCCTCGGGGTGGACGACAACTTCTTCGAGCTGGGCGGCGACTCGATCCTGAGCATCCAGGTAGTGTCGCGCGCCCGCCGCGCCGGGCTCCACTTGACCGCCCGGCAGATCTTCGAGCATCAGACCGTGGCCGCGCTCGCCCTCGTGGTGGCGGCGGCCCCCGCCGCGGGCGCCGCGGACGAGGCGGTCGGGCTCACCCCCCTGACGCCGGTCCAGGCCCGCTTCTTCGAGTCGGCCCCGCCGCGGCCTGAGCACTGGAACCAGAGCCTGCTCCTCGCGGTGCCGCGCCTGGCGCCGGCGGCGCTGGAGCGCGCCCTGGGCGAGCTCCTGGCGCACCACGACGCGCTGCGGGCGCGCTTCGCGCCCACCGCGGACGGCTGGCGCCAGGAGATCCTGCCGCCGGGTGGCGCGGCGCCGTTCTCGGTCCTCGACCTCGCCGCCCTCCCCGCGGCGGCGCGGGCCGGTGCGGTCGAGAGCGCCGCGGCCGACCTCCAGACGAGCCTCGACCTCACCGCCGGCCCCCTGGTGCGGTTCGCCTCCTTCGCGCTGGATTTCGCGCAGGATGGGGACGGCTCCGGCCGCCTGCTGCTCGTCGCCCATCACCTCGTGGTGGACGGCGTCTCCTGGCGGGTGCTGCTGGACGACCTCGAGCGGCTCTACGCCGGTCTTGCCGCGGGCCGGCCGGTCGGCCTGGGAGCGCGGACGACCTCCTTCCGGCGCTGGGCGGAGCTCCTCGCGAAGCACGCCCGCTCCGAGGCCGTGCGCGCCGAGGCGGAGCACTGGCTCGCGCTGGGCGCGGGCGCCGGCCTGCCGGTCGACCGGGCGAATGGCGCGAACACCGCGAACACCGTGGGCTCGGCCCGCTCGATCGCGGTCGAGCTGGACGAGGAGGAGACGCGGCGGCTCCTGCACGAGGTGCCGCAAGGCTACCGCACGCGGGTGGACGACGCCCTCCTCGCAGCGCTCGGCGAGGCGCTCGCCGGCTGGACCGGCGCTCCCGCCGTGCTCGTGGACTTAGAAGGGCATGGCCGCGAGGAGATCGTCGACGGCGTCGACCTGTCGCGCACCGTGGGCTGGCTGACCGCGGTCTTCCCGGTCGAGCTGCGCCCCGGCGCGGAGCCGGCCGCGTCGCTGCGCCAGGTCAAGGAGCGGCTCCAGGGGCTCCCGAGCCGCGGCCTCGGCTACGGTCTGCTGCGCCATCAGGACGACGACGGCTCCGGCGTGGCCGCGCGCCTGCGCGCCCTGCCACAGGCGCAGGTGAGCTTCAACTACCTGGGGCGGCTCGACCGCGCGGTCGGCGCGGGCTCGCTCTTCCAGCCGGCGCCCGAATCGGCCGGCCCGGCGCGCGATCCGCGCGGCGCGCGGCAGCACCTGCTGGAGATCGACGGCGCGGTGACCGGCGGCCGGCTGCGGCTCGCCTGGACCTACAGCGAGAGCGTGCACCGCCGCGAGACGGTCGAGGCGGTCGCGGGCGCGTTCCTCGCGTCCCTGCGCCGGATCGTCGCCGGCGCCGCGACCGCGGGGAGCGCGGTCTTCACCCCGGCGGACTTCCCGCTCGCCGGGCTGGACGGCGAGGCCCTCGCCCGCGTCCTCGCGCGGCGGTCCGACGCCGAGGACCTCTATCCCCTGTCGCCCATGCAGCAGGGCCTCCTCTTCCACTGCCTGTTCTCTCCCGAGTCCGGCGCCTACGTCAGCCGGATGGAGTGCACGCTGCGCGGCCCTCTCGACGAGGCGGCCTTCGAGCGGGCCTGGCTGGAGATCCTGGACCGCCATCCGATGCTGCGCACCGCGTTCCTCTGGCAGGAGAGCGAGACCCCGCTCCAGGTGGTGCACCGCCAGGTGCCCCTCCCCCTGGAGCGCGAGGACCGGCGCGGCCTGCCCGGAGCCGAGGTGGCGCGCCGGGGCGCGGGCTTCGACCTCGGGCAGGCCCCCCTGATGCGGCTGCGGCTCGTCCGCCTGGCGGAGGAGTCCTGGCGCCTCGTCTGGGACCACCACCATCTGCTGCTCGACGGCTGGAGCCTGTCGATCCTTCTGCGCGAGGTCTTCACCCTCTACGAAGAGATCCGCCAGGGAGCCCCCTCGTCGCTGCCGCGCCCCCGCCCGTTCCGAGACTACGTGGCCTGGCTGCGGACGCGCGACGCCGCGGAGGCCGAGGCGTTCTGGACGCGGCGGCTCGCCGGCGCCGCGCCGACCCCGCTGGGGATCGGCCGGCCGGCGCGTCCGGGAGCGGAGGGGGAGCGCTTCGCCGAGGCGGAGGTCCGGCTCTCCGCCGGGGATTCGGAGGCGCTGCACCGCCTGGCCCGGCAGGCCCAGGTCACCCTCGGAACCGTCCTCCAGAGCGCCTGGGCTCTGCTCGTCTCCCGCTACACCGGCCTCGGCGAGGTCGTGTTCGGGGCCGTGGCCGCGGGCCGGCCGCCGGAGGTCGAAGGGTTCGAGTCGATCGTCGGCCTCTTCATCAACACGCTCCCGGTGCGCGCGGCGGTCGCGGAGGACGAGGAGCTCGGAAGCTGGCTGCGCCGGCTCCAGGAGGAGCAAGCCGAGCTCCGGCAGTACGAGTGGGCGCCGCTGGCGCAGATCCAGCGCTGGAGCGGCGTGCCGCAGGGCGATCCTCTGTTCGAGAGCCTGTTCGCGTTCGAGAGCTACCCGGTGGACGTCGAGCTCGCCGAGCGCGGCGCCTCGCTGGCCGTGGAGGACCTGCGCTTCGCGGAGCAGACCAGCTATCCGCTGTCGCTCTCGGTCTACCCGGGCGCGGAGCTGCGGCTGCACCTCGCCTACGACGCGGAGCGCATCGACGCGGGCGCGGCCTTCCGTCTGCTCGGGCATCTCTGCGCCCTGCTCGCCGGCTGCGCCGCAGGGCCGCGCCAGCCGCTGGCCGCGCTCCCCCTGCTCACCGCGGCCGAGTTCTCCCAGGCGCTAACCGGGTGGAGCGCGGGCGAGCCCCTGCTGGCGCCGCTCCCGGCCACGGTCCACCAGCTCTTCGAAGACGCGGTGCGGCGGAGCCCCGTGGCGCCGGCGGTCATCTCCGGCGCGGAGATCCTGAGCTACGGCGAGCTCGACGCGCGGGCGAGCCGGCTGGCGCGGCGCCTGCGGGCGTCCGGGGTGGGCCCCGAGTCGCTGGTCGGCCTCCGCCTGGAGCGCTCGCCGGAGCTGGCCGTGGCGCTCCTCGGCGTGCTGAAGGCCGGCGGCGCCTGCCTCCCCCTGGACCCGTCGTTCCCGGCCGAGCGCCTCGACCTCCTGGTGGCCGACGCCGGTCTGCGCTGGATCCTCGACGGAGTGGACGAGATGGACGGCGCGGACGCGGAAGCTCCGGAGACTTCGGACATATCGGAGATCGCGGTCCTGCCGGAGCACCTCGCCTACGTCATCTACACCTCGGGCTCGACCGGCCGCCCCAAGGGGGTGCTGACCACGCACGGCGCGCTGGTCGCCTACACCGTCGACATGGTGGCCCGGTTCGGGCTGGGACCCGCCGACCGGATCCTCCAGTTCGCGCCGCTGAGCTTCGACGTGCTCCTGGAGGAGCTGCTCCCCACCTGGGCGGCGGGGGGCGCCGTGGTGTTCGCGGACCCCGACGAGCTGGCCTACGGCGAGGGGCTCCAGCGGGCGCTGGAAGCGCACGAGGTCACCGGCCTCGAGCTGCCGGCGAGCTACTGGCACGAGTGGGTGCGCGGGCTCGTCGAGTCCGGGGGCGCGCCACCCGCCTCCCTGCGCTTCGTGCTGGTCGGCTGCGACCGGCCGGCGCCGGAGCGCGTGGCGCAGTGGCTCGGCTTCGGCCTGCCGCTGATCCAGGTCTTCGGCCTCACGGAGACCGCGATCACCACGACCCTATGCCGGGTGGAGCCCGGGAGCGTTGATCCTGATTGCTGCGACGTGCCGGTCGGCCGGCCGGTGGCGGGCTCGCGGGTGTACGTGCTCGACGCGCGGCTGCGGCCGGTGCCGGCCGGAGTGGCGGGGGAGCTCTACATCGGCGGCCCCGGCGTGGCGCGCGGCTATCTGGGGCGGCCCGCCCTGACCGCCGAGCGGTTCGTGCCGAGCCCGTTCGGCGCGGCGGGCGAGCGCCTCTACCGGACCGGCGACCTGGCGCGGTTCCGGCCCGACGGGAACCTGGAGTTCCTCGGCCGGATGGACCACCAGGTGAAGGTGCGCGGCTTCCGTATCGAGCCCGGCGAGGTCGAGGCGGCGCTGCGCCGCCACCCCGCGGTCGGCGATGCGGCGGTCCTGGCGTGGGAGGAGCGCCCCGGCGACCGGCGTCTGGTGGCCTACGTCACCGGCGAGGGGATCGCGGCGGAGGAGCTGCGGGCGCACCTCGCGGGCCTGCTGCCCGAGCACATGATCCCGTCGCTCTTCGTGACGCTCGACGAGCTGCCGCTGTCGCCCAACGGCAAGGTCGATCGCCAGGCCCTGCCGGCGCCGGACCTCGCCCGGCCCGAGCGCGCGGCGAGCTTCGCGGCGCCGCGCGACGCGACGGAGCGGGCGCTCGCCCGGATCTGGGGCGAGGTGCTGGGCGTCGGCGAGGTCGGCATCCACGACAACTTCTTCGCGCTCGGCGGCGACTCGATTTTGAGCCTCCAGATCATCTCGCGCGCCGGCCAGGAGGGCCTCCGCCTCAGCCCGCGGCAGATCTTCCAGCACCCGACGATCGCCGAGCTGGCGCCGCGCGTCGCGCCGGCCGCGGACGCCCCCCAGCCGCTGGAGGAGATCGTGGGCGACGTCCCCCTGACGCCGATCCAGCGCTGGTTCTTCGCGCAGGAGCCGGCGGAGCCCCACCACTTCAACATGGCCCTGCTGCTGGAGACGCGGGAGCCGCTCCAGGCCAGGCCGCTGGCCGCCGCCGCGGCCGCCCTGGTGCGCCGCCACGACGCGCTGCGGCTCCGCTTCGCGCGCCAGGACGAGGGCTGGACGCAGTCCTCTGTCGCAGCGGACGGAGAAACCCCCTTCGCGCAGGTCG
>DATFPH010000286.1:0-9849 GCA_035264905.1 Thermoanaerobaculia bacterium | reverse complement strand
TGGCGACGTTGGCGCAGGCGATCAGCAGGAGGAAACCGGCCGCGCCGAGGGACAGAATCAGCGGCCGCTGCAGGTCGCCCACCATCTGCTCGCGGAGCGGCACGAGCTGAATGCCCCGTCCCTCGTTCTCCTCCGGATGCTCGCGCGCCAGGGCTTGCGCGATCCCGTCCATCTCCGTCTGGGCGCGCTCCAGCGGCACGCCGGGCGCCAGGCGGCCGAGCACGCGCAGGAAGCGCTGGCCTCGCGGGAGCGCGTCCGGCTTGAAGGCCAAAGGGCTCCAGATCTCGGTGGCCTCGTCGAGATAGAGCGGCTCCGGATGGCGAAACTCGGGTGGGAGGACCCCGGCCACCGTCACCGGCCGGCCGTCGAGCTCGATCCGCCGGCCGATCACTCCGGGATCTCCGCCGAAGCGCCGCCGCCACAAGCCATGGCCGAGCACCACGACCGGCTCGCTGTCGGACGGGAAGTCCTCCGGCAGGAACAGTCGGCCTCGCGCCGGGCGCGTGCCCAGAGCGGGGAAGAAATCCTGCGAGACAATGGCGCCGAGGAGCTTCTCCGGCTCGTCCGTGCCCGTCAGGGTCGGGAACCAGACGTTGAACGTGGCGAGCTGGCGGAAGCTCCGGCTCCGCTCGCGCCAGTCGAGGAAGTCGGGATACGAGCTGACCATCCGGTCGCGGCTGCCGTCGAGCAGGCGCCCCCAGAGCAGCACCAGGCGGCCTTCTTCGGGGTAGGGGAGGGGGCGCAGGAGCACCGCATCGACCGCGCCGAACGTGATCCCGACGGCAGCGGCGCCCACCGCCAGGCAGAGCACGACCGCCAGGGTCAGCCCGGGGGCTCTCGCGAGGCTGCGGCAGGCCTGTTGGATCTCGCGCACGGTTGGGAGGATGGTACCTGGTCTCCTGCGCCGTGGTACCCTCTTCCGCCCTGCGTGAGGCGGCCACCGGTGAAGATCCTGCTGACCATGAACCTGCCCTGGTTCCCCGCTGTCGGGGGAGCCAACAAATGCAACCGCGCTCTGGCCGAGGGGCTGGCGGCGCGCGGGCACGACGTGCAGGTCGTGGTCCCCGCGCTGGCCGTGCCGTCCCGCTGGACGCTCGACGAGGTGCGGTCCGAGCTGCGGGCGCGGGGGATCGAGGTGCGCGCGGAGGGGGGGGCCGATCTCTTCCGCTCCGGGGGCGTCGAGGTCGTCGCCGTCGCCGATCCGGCGCGGCTGCGGGGCGAGCTGGCCGAGCGCCTCCGCTCTTTCGCTCCCGGCCGGGTCCTGGTGTCATCCGAGGACCCGTCCCAGAACCTGCTCGATGCCGCACTGAAAGCTCAGGCGGCTCCCGTGATCTATCTCTCGCACACCCCGGCGTTCCTGCCGTTCGGCCCGCAGGCGTTCTATCCGAGCGAGCGGCGCGCCCGCAGGCTCGGCCAGGTGGCGGGGATCGTCGCCGTGAGCCGCTTCGTGGCGGACTACATCCGGCGCTGGGGAGGGCTGGAGGCCGCGGTCTTCCCGTTCCCCATCTACGGCCCCGGACCGTTTCCCGACTTTGGAGGGAATGATCAAGAAGGCTTCGTTACTCTGATCAACCCGTGCGCGGTGAAGGGGATCGCGATCTTCGTGGAGCTGGCGCGGAGCCTTCCGGACGTCCGCTTTGCGGCGGTGCCCACCTGGGGGACCACGCCGGCCGACCGCGAGGCGCTCGCCGCGCTTCCCAACGTGACCCTGCTGCCGCCGGCGGACGACGTCGACCGGATCTATGAACGCACCCGCATCCTGCTCCTGCCCTCGCTGTGGGAAGAAGCCTTCGGCGTCACCGCGGTCGAGGCGATGCTGCGCGGCATCCCCGTGCTGGCGAGCGCCGTGGGCGGGTTGCCCGAGGCCAAGCTGGGGACGGATTTCGTCCTCCCCGTGCGCCCCATCGAGCGCTTCACCGACCGGCAGGACGCCAACGCGGTCACCGAGCCCGTGGTGCCGGAGCAGGACGTCGGCCCCTGGCGCGACGCTCTCGTTCGCCTGCTCGGCGACCGCGGCCTGTACGCGCGCCAGTCGGCCGCGGCGCGCGCGGCGGCCCACCGCTTCGTGGCGGGGCTCGGCGTCGAGCCGTTCGAGGAGCTGATGCGGAGGATGGACACCAACGCGTCCACGGCCTCCCACCAGGCCGTTCCCGCGGCGGCGCCCGACGATCTGTCGGCGCTCACGCCCGAGCAGCGCGCCCTGCTTATGCTGCGCCTGCGCAAGAAGGCGGCGCAGAAGGCTCCGGAGGAGGGAGGCCTGCCAGCCATCCCGCGCCGGCCGGCTCTGCCCGATCCGGCGCCCGAGGCGGGGCGCGGCGCGCGCGCCTGGGTGGAGCCGCGCACCGCGGTCGAGACGGTGATCGCGGGCGTGTGGAGCGACCTTCTCGGCGTCGAGCGGGTGGGGGCGGAGGATAACTTCTTCGAGCTGGGGGGGCACTCCCTGCTCGCCACCCAGGCGGTTTCGCGGCTGTGCTCGCTCTTCCGGATCGAGCTGCCGCTGCGTGCGCTGCTCGAATCCCCCACCGTCGCCGGCTCGGCCGCCGCGGCCGAGGCGCTCGCGCGCGCCGATGGGATGGAGCTCGAAGAGATCGCCGCGACCGTATTGCAGCTCAGCGAGCTGTCGGAGGACGACGTGCAGAGACTCCTGGCAGAACGGGAGGGAACGGCATGAGCGACACTCTGCTGGGCGCGTTCCTCGCCAACGGGGTCGACCTCCTGATGCGGGACGATCCTCTGCTCGCCGGGCTGCTGGAGCGCGAGATGCAGCGGCAGAGCGAGGTGCTCACGCTGGTCGCCGCCTCCAGCATCATGGACCCCTCGGTGCTCGCCGCGACCGCGAGCGTGGCGGGCAACGTCACGGCCGAAGGCTATCCCGGCGCCCGCTTCCACGCCGGCTGCGCCGTGATCGACGAGATCGAGTCGCTGGCCATCGAGCGCGCCAAGACCGCCTTCGGCGCGCGCTACGCCAACGTCCAGGCGCACTCGGCGACCACCGCCAACGAGATCGTGATGTTCAGCCTGCTGCGGCCGGGCGACACCCTGCTCGGCATGGACCTCTCCGCGGGCGGGCATCTGACGCACGGCGCCAAGGTCTCGGTCTCGGGCCGCGCGTTCCACTCGATCGGCTACGGCATCCTGCCCGACGGCGCGATCGACTACGACCGGGTGCGGGAGCTGGCGCTGGAGCACCGCCCGCGGCTGATCGTCTGCGGCACGACCGCCTACCCGCGCACCATCGACTTCGCGCGCTTCCGCGCCATCGCCGACGAGGTGGGGGCCTGGCTCCTCGCCGACATCACCCACATCGCGGGCCTGGTCGCGGCCGGGCTCCACCCGAGCCCGATCGATCACGCCCACGTCACCACGACCTGCACGCACAAGCAGCTCTACGGCCCGCGCGGCGGCCTGATCCTGATCGGCCGGGAGGCGGACACGCCGTCGCCGGACGCGCTCGGCAAGACGCTCGCCGAATCCATGCAGAAGGGCGTTTTTCCGCTGTTCCAGGGGGCGCCGGTGCTCAACGTGATCGCTGCCAAGGCGCGAGCTCTCGCGCGGCTCACCACGCCCGAGTTTCGTGAGCTGGCGGAGCGGATCGTCGCCGACGCCAAGGCGCTGGCCGCGGACTTCCTCGCCGCGGGGTACACGGTGGTGGCCGGCGGCACCGACAACCACCTGGTGATCCTGGATGCGCAGACGAGCGCGGGGGTCTCGGGCGTGATTGCCGAGAAAGCGCTGGAGTCGTGCCATATCGTGGTCAACAAGAACCGCATCCCCGGAGACACGAAGAGCGCCGTGATCACCAGCGGCGTGCGCCTGGGGACCAACAGCGTGGCCCTGCGCGGGCTCGGCGCGGCGGAGATGGCGGAGGCCGCAGCCCTGGTGCGCCGGGTGCTCGCCGCGGTCCGGCCGCTCGGCGAGAGGGAGTATCAGCTCGACGGAGCCGTCCGCGACGCGGTGATCGCGGACGTGAAGGACCTCTGCCGCCGGTTCCCGGTGCCGCGCTACGCCCGCCGCCCCGCACCGGCCGCCGCTCTGTGAAAAGTCTCGGAGGTTTCCATGCGGCCGCCGCGGACCCAGCGCTCGGGTGGGAGAGCGTGGTCACAGGAGGCGTCGAGGTGGTCCGCGCGCCGGGCGACCACTTCACCGTGCTCGCCCGGCCGCAGGTGGAAACCGTTGTGGCGTCTTGCCGGGGGTTGAGGGCTTCTAGAACCCCTCGTCCGCCGAAGGCCCGTAGATCGAAGGCACCGGCACGTCATTGAGCCGCAGGTACACCGAGAGCTGGCCGCGGTGGTGAATCACGTGGCTGAAGAGCATGGTCCGCAGGACCGCGATCCGCGGCAGCTTGAAAATGACCTGCCCTCCCTTCAACAGGGTCCAGGGCTGCATCAGCTCCGCGTCCTCCGCGCTCTCGACCGCCGCGCGGGTCTTCGGAACGTTCGCATCGAACAGCTCGACGATCTCCCGGCCGGATTCCAGCGTCCTCGGCTGATAGCCACCCCCGCCCGGAGGGTCGATGTCGAGAGACTCCTGGCCCAGGATGGTCGGGCCCCATCCGGCGAGCTCGGCGACATGGGTAGCCAGCCGGCCGAGGCTCATGGACTTGTCGTGCGGCTTCCAGCCGGCGCGGCCGTCGGGAACCCGCTCCAGCAGCTTGCGGGTGGTGGCCATCTCCTGGTCGAATTCGGGCAACAGCGTCTGACTCAACTTCATAGATACTCTCCCTTCAAGGTTGATCGGAAGCAGGTCCGGCTCGTGCATAGACTCGATGCGGGCCAGCCTGTCTCGTGAAGACAGGCGGCATGCCGCTACTATATGGCGGACTCCGCCCGCCTTGAAGCGGGGGAGACTCGGAGATCGCTTGGCGTTGAAGCTCAGAATCCTGACCTATAACATCCATCGCGCGATCGGGATGGATCGACGTTTCCGCCCCGAGCGGATCGTCAACATCCTCCACCACCACGACGCCGACATCGTCCTCCTCCAGGAAGTGGACGAGGGGGCCCCCCGCTCGCGCGAGCTCGACCTGGCGAAGGAGCTGGCCGCGGCCTCCGGCTATCCGTTCGTGGCCGTGGGGCACAATGTCAGCTTGCGCAAGGGGCGCTATGGCAATGCCACCCTCAGCCGGTATCCGATCCTGCGCGAGCGCAACATCGATCTGTCGGTGGCCGAGAGCTGGATCCGCCGCGGCTGCCAGCACACCAGCATCCAGATCGGCGAGGAGCGCTCTCTGGAAGTCTTCAACCTCCACCTCGGCCTGTCCGCCCGCGAGCGCGTGAAGCAGGTCGATCTCCTGGCGCGCTCCCACGAATTCAGCGGCGTCCTCCAGGGCACACCCGTGCTCGTGGGAGGCGACTTCAACGACTGGCGCTCGCTCCTCTGGCCGGTGTTCACGGGCCCGCTGGGATTCCGCTGCGCCGTCGAGGGCCGCAACGGCGGCCGGCGGTTCCTGGCCACCTACCCCTCGTTCTCCCCGCAGGGGGCCCTGGACCGCCTCTACTTCCGTGGACCCCTGCAGCTCGCCTCGGTCCGCCGGTGCCGCCTCCAGGTATCGCGCGTGGCGAGCGACCACCTGCCGCTCATCGCCGAGTTCGAAGCGGCCTGAGCGCCCCCACTCCCGGAGAGAGGGTCTCGCGAATCCCGCCGGGACGGGGTATGCTTTTGTCCGCTCCCACGGAGAATGAGCAAGGGTCCGTCGGTACCGCCTAGATGACGTAACCATGGCCGAGGAGACGCGCACCATCCTGATCACAGGAGTGACCCGGGGGCTCGGCCGCTCCCTCGCCCTCCGTCTGGCCGGCCTCGGTCACGTGGTGATCGGATGTGGCCGGACCGCCTCCGCGATCGAGGAGGTGCAGCGGCTCCTGGGCGAGCCGCACGCCCTGTCGATCGTCGACGTCGCGTCCGCCGCCGAGGTGGAGACCTGGGCCCGGCGGGTCCTCGCCCGCCATCCGCCGATCGATCTCCTGATCAACAACGCCGGAGTGATCAACGTCAACGCTCCCCTCTGGGAAGTACCGGAGGAGGAGCTCTCGCGGGTCATCGACATCAACCTGAAGGGGACGGCGCACGTGATCCGTGCCTTTCTTCCGTCGATGCTCGACCGCGGGCGCGGGGTCGTCGTGAATTTCAGCTCCGGCTGGGGGAAGTCCACCTCCGCCGAGGTGGCTCCCTATTGCGCTACGAAGTGGGGGATCGAGGGGATGACCAAGGCCCTGGCGGAGGAGCTGCCGGCCGGACTGGCCGCCGTGGCGCTCAATCCCGGGGTGGTCCACACCGCGATGCTGGAGAGCTGCTACGGGCAGTCCGCCAAGAGCTATCCCGGCCCGGAGCGCTGGGCCGGGCGCGCCGCTCCCTTCCTGCTCGGGCTGGGGCCGAAGGACAACGGGAAGAGCTTGACGGTTCCGGGGTTCTGAGGTGCCGTCGTCGCGCCGGGCCAGCATCTCGGCACCCCCTTTCGCCCTGTTTCCCCTGGTCTATGGCGCTTCCCAGCAGGGGCTCGGTCGTGCTACGCTCCCGGCAGCCGAGAAGCAATCCCTCTATCCTTATCCCTCCATGAAAGAGGAAGGAGACTCCATGCCTGTCGTGACGATCAAGGAAATCATCAAATTTCTCACTGGCAAAGAGCTGGTCCAGTGCACCGAACGGTTCAAGCTAAGCAACGTCAACGTGATGAGCAACAAGAGACAGCTCTTTGCGACGGCGCAGCTCGAGGCCATTGGAAACGAAGATATCTCCGGAGCAATGATCTATTTGTTCGATTTGGGGGCCGATCTCGAAACCTCGAGGTTCTGTGCGGGTATCTTCGGCCCGGCGATGGGGATGAATGATACGACGACATTCAAGCTTCCGCTGACGATGTCAACATCGCTCTTCCCATTCGAGATGAAGGAAATGATGAAGATCCGCGTCATTGTCGTCGTTTCGTCCCCGGGCAAGGGCGAGTGCTACCTCGACGCGGAGGTTTCCGTCACACCGAGCCGCTAGTTGCCCGATCCGTTCGACGCTCGTCGCCGCGCAAACCGCCCGATCGGCACCGCCACCGGCACGTCGATGGCGTCGCCGAGGGAGAGGAAGCGAGGCAGCGTCACCTGCAGCACCAGCGGATCGCGTACCAGCACTTGCGCGTCGGGGTGTCCCATGCGCTGCGGTCCCGCCATTACCCGCAGGGCGCCGCGGCAGGTCGAGGGCGAGGCGCAGCTTGCCGTCGACCTGCACCTACACGAGCCTTGACCAGACCGCCACCGGCTTGACCGCTCCCCAGGTCGTTCCCTCCCCGCCGCACCGCCGTGATCGGTCCTCTCCTACTCGTAATACCCGCTCACGTCCACGATCAAGTGGACCTGCCCCGCGCCCTGGATGTTCGCCATCGCGCCGAGGTTCCCCACGCCGCTGCCGTCGAGCTTCATCGTCGCGTTGTTCGCGCGGACCTGGCCCACCCCGAAGTTGATGGTGCTGGTGGATGGGACGCCCTCGTTCCCGGGATAGAGGGTGAGCCAGCCCACGCCGGTGCTATCGATCACCGTGACGTTGGCCGAGACGGCCCGGGCCGTCGAAGGAATCCCGCACAGGCCCGCGATCTGGACCGAGCGGGCCATCCCGGAGACCAGAGGCAGCGCCGCCGTCCGCGTATCCAACACCCGGCAGGGGGTGACGGTGTAGAAGTCCATGGGCTCGCCCACCGCCTGCCAGCTCGCTTTCAACTTGTAGTTGATGGTTCCGGCCGAGAAGTTGTTGACGCCGATCCACCACCGGCCCGCCGCCGGGTTCGTGAACGCGCAGTGGTCGGTCAGCGTCGAGCCCTCGCTCGATGCGCAATCGTTGTTGTTGCGGTCGGGCTTGGAGCCGAGGCGGACGTACAGGTCGGCGTCCGCCGAGAGCTGCGACAGCTCCACCAGCAGATCGGTGCTCCCCGCCGGGAGATCCATGAAGTAGTACTTCCAGGCTGCTCCCGGCGTCTGCGAGCTGAGGTAGTCGCTCACCGCCGAGCGGTTCGCGAGCTGCCGGTCGTTGGAGCTTCCCCAACTCGCCAGGATCGAGTAGCGGATCGTGAAGCTCTCTTCCTGGTTGTTGACCCCGATCCACCAGCGGCCCGCCGCGGGGTTCGTGATCACGCACCGCCGGTTGTAGGTGCCATAGGAGTAGTCATCCACGCAGTCCGCATCCTGGTAGCTGACGGGCTTGGTCCCGAAGCGGACATAGAGGCCCGCGTCTCCATTCAGGTCGAGGAGGTCGACCACGAGCTCGCTGTTGCCGCTCCCCAGGTCGACGGAGTAGTAGTTCCAGGTCCCGCCGGACACCGGACCGTTCACTGAATCCTTGATCGGCACATGGTTGGTGAGGACTTTGTCCGGGGACGGGGGATTGAAGTAGGCGGTCACGATGCGGCTGGAATACATGGCGACCGTACAGGTAGGCTCCGGTCCGTAGCAGTATCCATCCCACCCCACGAACACCGAGCCGGGGGACGGCGTCGCGGTGAGAGTCACGGAGCTGTCCTCCGGAAACAGCTCCGAGCAGTCGCTCCCGCAGTCGATTCCCGGCGGGTTGCTCGTCACGCGGCCCGAGCCCAAGCCGGCTTTCTGCACGGTGAGCTGCTCGTGGTAGATCCAGAACGTGGCCATCGGCAGCCGCACCGCCGGCGCCTGCGCTCCGATCTCGGTGAGCGTCACGCTGCCGAATTTCCAGTCGGTCAAGGTGATGGAGCCCGATGCGGTGATCTGGAGGCTCTGGGTGCCGCCGGGGCCGAGGGTGAACGATGAAGGGGTCACCGTCAGGGTCACACCGGCCGGGGAATCCACCGAGACGGTCCAGGTGGAGGTCGTGGACAATGTGCTCCGCACCACGCGGGTCCAGCCGCAGCTCCCGATACAGCGGTCCTCCATCAGGCCGGCCAGGTTCAGGTTCCTGGGGCTCCCGCCCGTCGCCGGATCGGCCGCTTCCAGAGCAGCGGTGGTGACGTCGAGGACCAGGCCCGCGCGCGCGGCGGAGCCCAGATTCAGACGGCCTCCGCCGGTCTCGAGGGGATGGGTCGCGGTCCCGTCCGTGTGCGTTATGGGGACGGCCGTCGTCTGCAGGGCCGACTGGACCTCAGCCGGCGTCCATCCGGGATGGAGGTCCATGAGGAGCGCGGCGGCCCCTGAGGCATGGGCGGCCGCCATCGAAGTTCCGCTCAGGACCTTGTAGCCGGAGGAGAGGTGCGCCGCGAGGATCTCCTGGCCAGGGGCGACCACGTCGGGCTTGAGGACGTCCTGGCTGTAGCCGTAGTAGGAACCTTCAGGGCTGTAGGGCCACAGCCGGTCCGCGCGGGAGGAATCGAGGTCGACCGTCGTTCCCGCGATCCGGGCCGTGTGGCCGGAGCCGGACCCGAGCCAGCTCCAGAGCTGACTGCTGGCCGTCGAGGGAAGGCGCACCGAGGGAAGGACGCTCGCGACCGGCCCCTGCAGAGGAGAGTAGCTGTAGTAGTCCGCGAGGACGACCCCTCCGGCTCCTCCGGCGAGGACGTTCTGGCCGATCTGGACCTCCGAGTCGTAGTAGGAGGTGTCGCAGACCACGATCTTGCCGCCGAAGGTGCCGGCCGGGAAGGGATCTTCGCAGTAGGAGTCTCCGTAGGCTCCGGCGGAGACGATGGAGACCGGGCCATACGAGTTGGTCAGACTCTGTCCCTGGAGAGTGGGAGGGGACGTGGCGCCGCCGCTGACGCCGACCAGGGAGCTGACGAAGCGCCGGCTGTGGCTCGAGGCGCCCACGGCAAGGACCCAGGGAGCCCGGCCGGGGCTCCCGATCTCGTAGCTCTCGTCGAGAGCCGATGCCACAAAGATCCCGGCGTCCCTCGCTCCGAGCAGGGCGAGG
>DATFPH010000285.1:0-17432 GCA_035264905.1 Thermoanaerobaculia bacterium | reverse complement strand
GCTGGAGGAGCTGGTCCATGGGCATGACGTGGTGTTGATCATCGACGAGGCCCAGGACCTGGATTTCGAGGTCCTGGAGGAAGTCCGCCTCCTCTCGAACCTGGAGACCGATCAGCGCAAGCTGCTGCAGATCGTCCTCCTCGGCCAGCCGGAGCTGCGCGAGAAGCTGGATGCGACCCGACTGCGCCAGCTCCGGCAGCGGATCACGGTGCGCTACCATCTGGGGCCGTTGACCCGCGCCGAGACGGAGCGCTACATCGAGCACCGGCTGCACGTGGCCGGCGGGTCTTCCGGCGGCAATGGCTCCCCGGGATTCAACCGCTGGGCGCTGGGGGCCATCTACCGCTATTCGCGCGGCATCCCCCGGCTGGTCAACGCGGTTTGCGACAAGACGCTGCTCTGCGGGTACGTGACCGGAGACGACCTCCTGACCTGGGGGCACGTCCGGCGGGCGATCCGCGAGCTGGAGGGAGAGATCGGATGAGCCTGATCGACGAAGCCTTGAAGCGGGCGCGCCAGGAGGCGGCGAAGCAGGATGAGGCGGCCCGGGAGCTGCGCTACCGGCAGGTGCCGGTGATCCCCGGCCTGCGCCCACGCGCCCGGCGGCCCTGGCTGCTGCCGGTGCTGTTGGCGATCATTACAGCCTGCCTGCTCGTGGGAGTCGGGATCGGCCTGGCCCTCTCCGGCCGCGATGGAGAGGATCAGCGCGCGGCCGTGCCGCCGCAGGCTGCGGCACCGCGGCAGGCGGCCAGCCAAGCCGCACCGGAGCCTCTTCCGCCTTCCCCTTCGATCCCAGCGGTCGTCGAAGACAAGCCCGCGCCTCCCGTCGTCGTCGAGAAAACACCGGAGCCACGATCCGCTCCAGAGCCTGTCGCGCCCCCGGCCCGGCCGGTCCAGAGCGAGGAGCCCGCGATTGCCGACATGCGGCAGCGGGAGATCGTGCTGAAGCCAACCCGCGAGAGCGCTCCGCCTGCGCCAGCTCCTGCGGCCCCTCTCCCTGTGGCCACCGCTCCTTCTGCTCCTGAACCGGCTGCTCCAGCTCCCACGGAGGAGGCCGGTCAGGTGCGGACCTACCAGCAGGAGCTGCCGCTGGCCGGCGGCGGCACGCTGCGGCTCAACGGCATCGCCTTCTCGGAGCAGCCGGTCGCCTTGTTCGGCGACAAGGTGGTGGCGCCGGGGGAGAGCGTGGCGGGGTACAAGGTGGTGGCGATCGAGGCGCGGCGGGTGCGGCTGGAGGGGCAGGGCGGGGTGGTGGTGGTGGAGATGCCGTAGGGAGCCGGCTTCGCCGGCTCTCCGGAGCTCCAGATGAGGAGGAGCCAGAGGTAAGGCCTCTGCTACGATTCGCCCAGACAAAGAGACCACGCCATGTCCAGAACGCTGAGAACCCTTCTACTCACCCTCCTCTCCGCCCTCGCCCTCCCCCTGGCCGCGCAGGAGCCTCGGCTTCTGAAGGTCGAAGACATCCATGCCCTGAAGACCGTCCAGGACCCGCAGGTCTCCCCGGACGGCCGCTGGGTGGCGTATGCCGTCCGCAGCAACGACATCAAGGAGGACCGCCAGGACACCGATGTCTGGATGGTTCCCTTGGCCGGAGGGGAGGCCGTGCGCCTGACCGCGAGCCCGAAGGGGGAGAACCGGCCGCGGTGGAGCCCGGACAACCGGTGGCTCGCGTTCCTCTCGTCCCGCGAGGGGGACTCGGCCCAGGTCTGGCTGCTCGACCGCCGCGGCGGCGAGGCGGTCAAGCTCACCGACTACAAGGGCGGCGTCTCCGATCTCGCCTGGTCCGCGGACGGCAAACGCCTGGCCCTGGTGGTCACCGATCCCGAGCCGGACGACGCGCCCGAGGGGGAGACGGCGGACAAGGAGAAGAAAGAGAAGAAGCCGAAGCCGATCGTCATTCGCCGGCTTCAATTCAAGCAGGATACCGAGTACCTCGACGAGCGCCGGACCCACGTCTACGTCTTCGACGTGGAGAGCCGGAAGGGCGTCCAGGTCACCTCGGGACCCTTCGACGACGCGCAGCCGGCCTGGTCTCCGGACGGCCGCTGGATCGCGTTCGCGAGCAAGCGCACGGGCGATCCGGATGCCACCGACAACAGCGACATCTTCCTGGTCGCTCCGGAGGCTGGTGCCAGCCCGCGGGCTTTGACCACCTGGGAGGGGTCCGATTTTTCTCCGGAGTTCAGCCCGGACGGCCAGTCGGTCGTCTACGTGGCCGGCGGCGATCCGAAGGACGTCTGGTATGACACGAGCTCGGTCGCGGTGGTGCCGGTCGCGGGCGGGCCGGCCCGTCTGCTCACCCGCGAGGTCGACCGCAACGCCTCCGATCCCCACTTCGCGCCCGACGGCCGCTCGGTCCTCTTCCTTCTGGAGGATGGCGGCAACGTCCACCTCGCGCGCGTGCCGGCCCAGGGCGGAGCGGTCGAGCGGGTGATCGCCGGCGAGCGGGAGATCCAGAGCTTCGATCAGGGGCCGCAAGGAGAGGTCGCGGTCCTGGAGGCCCGGAGCACCTATCCGCCCGAGGTGTCGGCCGTGGCGGGCGCGGAGCTGCGCCGCCTGACCCATGTCAACGACGAGTTTCTGAAGGGGATCCGGGTCGCCGAGACGCGGCGCCTCAAGGTGAAGAGCGCGGACGGTACGGAGGTGGACGCTTTTCTGACCATCCCCCCGGATGTCCAACTGGATGTCAAAGGCAAGCGGGTGCCGGCGTTGCTGCGCATCCATGGCGGGCCGGTCTCGCAGTTCTCGTCCGGGTGGCAGCTCGACTGGCAGGTCTTCGCGGCCCACGGCTACGCGGTGATCGCGGCCAACCCCCGCGGCTCGTCGGGCTATGGCCGCGCCTTCAGCCGGGCCATCTTCGCCGACTGGGGAAACAAGGACTTCGAGGACGTGATGGCCGCGGTCGACCAGGCGGTCGCCCTGGGCGTGGCCGATCCCGAGCGCCTCGGCGTCGGCGGGTGGAGCTATGGCGGCATCCTGACCAATTACGTGATGGTCAAGAGCCGGCGCTTCAAGGCGGGCATCTCGGGGGCGAGCGAGACCAACTACCTGGCGAACTACGGCACCGACCACTACCAGAAGGAGTGGGAGGGAGAGCTGGGGCTCCCGTGGGAGAATCCGGAGCTGTGGATCCGCCTGTCGCCGTTCTTCCAGGTGAAGAAGATCGAGACGCCGCTGCTGCTGATGTGCGCGGGGGACGACGTCAACGTCCCCTGTCTCAATTCGGAGCAGCTCTATCAGGCGTTGCGCCGGCTCGGCCGCTCGACGGAGCTGGTGATCTACCCCGGCCAGGGGCACGGCCTGACCCGGCCGAGCTTCCTGCAAGACCGCTTCGAGCGCTCGCTGGCCTGGTACGACCGGTATCTGAAGCCCCAGGCGGAGCCGAAGGCCGTGGCGGGGTCCGGCCCATGAGCGCGGGCGCGCCCTTTCCGCTCCGTTCGGAGCTTCCGGGCTGGGAGCTGTTCTGGGCCCGCCTGGAGCTGCTGCCCAATGATGCGAAAGATCGAGCGGAAGATCGAATGGCCGCCCTGCGCCGCGAGGTCTCCGAGCTGGCGCGCGCCTCGCTCGAAGGGATCAGCCTCTCCGCGCACGAGACGTTGGCGGCCCTGCGCAAGCTGTTCCGGGCCGCCGGGACCGATCCGACCCGCTACCGTCCGTCCTCCGAAGCCCTGCTGCGGCGGGTGCTCAAGGGGGAGGACCTGCCGGCCATCCATCCCCTGGTGGACCTGAACAACTGTCTGTCGGTGGAGCTGGCCGTGCCGTGCTGCATGATGCGGGAGGAGAGCTTCGGGCCGCCCCTGGTCCTGCGGGCGGGGCTGCCGGGCGAGAGCTACGAGTCTCTGCGCGGGCCGTTCAACCTGGAGGGAAAGCCCCTCCTCCTGGACGCCGAGGGGCCGCTCGATACGCCGATCACCGGGAGCGTCCGGGTGAAAGTGCTTCCGGAGACGCGGGACGTCTGGCTCGTGGCCTACCTGCCGGAGGGGGTGGTGACGCGGGAGCGGTGCGCGAGCACGCTGGCGGAGCTGCTGGCGAAGGCGCCGGTGGCGAAAGACCTCACCCCCTGACCCCTCTCCCATCGCCCCCCCTGCCCCCGGGAGAGGGGGCACCCCCGCCCAGCCCACGTTCAATCAGCTGTTTTTTGCTTTTCTTCCCCCTCTCCCGGTGGACGGGGGGGCGATGGGAGAGGGGGACCGAGGGGGTGAGGTCTTCCGCCCCAGAAAATCCTCGATCAGGCTCCGCGCGATGCTCATCGGCGAGGGTAGCAGCGGCAGGTTGTCCGCGGTGAACCAGCGGGCGTCCTCGATCTCGTCCTCCTGCGGGCGACCCGCACCAGCAGCTCGCTGCCGCGGAACGCGAACCATGGACCCGGGCTCCGGCTCATACAGCCAACGCTACACCGAGATCGCCGCCGCGAGAAAGGGAACTCGTCTCCGCGTCATCCTGGTGAGGGAAGCCCCGAGAGGCTCCCGTTGTCTTTGAGACACGCGAATTCCGGCCGTATACTGTCGCGCCGGATTCTTTTCTGTGGAGGTGTCATGTCGCTCGTGCAGAGGTCCTCAGCCGTTCTCCTCTTTGGAACTCTCCTCGTGATCGCCATGCCTGGTGCCGCGGCGGAGAACATGGCGGAGGTCCGCCCGATCCCGTCCTTCTCCCAGCCCGCTGTCTCGCCCGACGGCTCCTCCATTGTGTTCTCGGCCGGCGGCGACCTCTGGTCGGTTCCTCGCGCCGGCGGCGCGGCGCGCCTCCTGGTGGCGCATCCCGCCCAGGATTCGCGGCCCCTCTGGTCGCCGGATGGCCGCTCTCTGGCGTTCGTCTCGACCCGCACCGGGAACGGGGACGTCTATCTCTTCACCTTCGCCACCGGCGAGGTGCGGCGTCTCACCTGGGACGACGAGCCCGAGGTCGCCGACGCCTGGTCGCGCGACGGCACGTGGATCTACTTCTCGTCGCCGAGCCATGACGTCTCCAACATGAACGACGTCTACCGCGTGCGACCCGAAGGGGGCACGCCGGTCGAGGTCAGCGCCGACCGCTACGTCAACGAGTACTTCGCGGCGCCGTCGCCCGACGGCCGGACCCTCGCGATGACCGCCCGCGGCATCGTCTCCGCGCAGTGGTGGCGGCATGGGCACAGCCACATCGACCAGTCGGAGATCTGGCTCCTGAAGGACGGGATCTACCGGCGGGCCGGCACCGGCAACGGCGAGGGCAAGGAGGCCTGGCCGCTGTGGAGCCCCGACGGCCGCCGCCTCTGGTTCATGTCGGACCGCGATGGCGCCGAGAACCTCTGGTCCCAGGAGATCGGAGAGAGCGGCCCGGGCGCGGCCGCCGCGGTGACCCGCTTCACCGAAGGCCGGGTGCTCTGGCCCAACATCTCCTGGAACGGCCGGGTCATCGTCTTCGAGCGCAATCTGGGGATCTGGCAGCTCGATACGAGCTCCGGCGCCGCCACCGAGGTCCCGATCACCTTGGAAGGCTCGCCCGCCGGTCCTGGACTGGACCGGCGGGATGTGGGATCAAGCCTCGACGAGCTCGCCCTTGCGCCCGATGGCAAGAAGGTGGCCTTCGTGGCCCATGGCGAGATCTTCGCGGCTTCCGCCGAGGACGGCGGACCGGCCGCGCGCGTGACCCGCACGCCGGCCGCCGCCGAGTACCAGGTCGTCTGGGCGCCGGACAGCCGGCGCCTCGTCTACGTCTCGGAGCGCGACGGCGGCCACAAGCTCTGGCTCTACGACTTCGCGACGGGGCAGGAGAGCCCGCTCGCCGCCGGTCCCGGGGTGGACGACACGCCGGGTTTCTCGCCGGACGGCAAGCTCCTCGCCTTCCAGCGCAACCAGCGGGAGCTGCGCGTGCTCGATCTGGCGGCCGGCAAGGACCGCCGGAT
Organism: Thermoanaerobaculia bacterium; assembly: GCA_035264905.1. Taxonomy (GTDB): domain Bacteria; phylum Acidobacteriota; class Thermoanaerobaculia; order Multivoradales; family UBA5704; genus UBA5704. Next base: position 11,548 of record DATFPH010000285.1, on the reverse strand, counting down.
CGCGCAAGTCCTGCTCGACAATCCCCCGCTCGGCTCCCACCGCCCCTTCGCCTGGTCGCCGGACGGCCGCTGGATCGCGGTCCTCGGCTATGGCGAGCGGATGTTCCGCAACGTGCTGGTCGTCCCGGTGGAAGGGGGAGAGGCCCGCCCGGCGAGCTTCCTGGCCCACACCAACGCCGACGACCTGGCCTGGAGCCCCGACGGCACCTTCCTCCTCTTCGCCACGAATCAGCGCTCCGAGCCCGGACAGCTCGCGCGGATCGACCTCCTGCCGCGGACGCCGCGTTTCCGGGAGGACCAGTTCCGCGATCTCTTCCAGCCGGAGGAGCCGGAGCCCGAAGAGAATCCGGGCCCGGAGGAGGTCCGCAAGGCTGGGAAGAAAAATCAGGACAAACCGAAGGATCAGGAGACATCGAAGGATCCGGAGAAGCCGGAAAAGCCCGCTGCGCCCTCGCCGGTCGAAATCGTCGTCGAGGGTCTCCGCCAGCGCCTGAGCCTCCTGCCCGTGGGGATCGACGTGGCCTCCCTGGTCATCGCGCCGGACGGCAAGAGCGTGGCGCTGATCGGCACCGCCGCCGGCCAGTCGAGCGTCTGGGTCTATCCGCTGGACGAGCTGGCCCGGGGACCGGCCGTGGCGCGGCAGATCTCGTCCACCCCGGGCGACAAGGGGTCTCTCCAGTTCTCGCCCGACAGCAAGGAGGTCTGGTATCTGGATGGGAGCTCCATTGTGGCTACGCCCCTGGGCGAAGGCGAGCCCCGGACGCTCTCGGTCTCGGCCGAGATGGACGTGGACTTCGGCAGCGAGAAGCTCGGCATCTTCGACCAGGCCTGGCGCTACCTGCGCGACAACTTCGTCGACCCCGGGATGCATGGGGTCGACTGGGACGCCGCCCGCGCCCAGTACCTGCCGCGGGCCATGGCCTCCCGCACGCCGGACGAGCTGCGCCGGCTCCTGACCCTGATGATCGGCGAGCTGAACGCCTCCCACTCGGGCATCCGGAACCCTCCCGCGGAGACGAAGCGGACGACCGGACGGCTCGCCGTGCGCTTCGACGCCGCGAAATCCGAGGCCGCCGGCAAGCTGCTCATCCGCGAGGTCCTGCCGCAGGGTCCGGCCGCGGTCACCCGCCGCATCGAGGCCGGCGACTGGCTCCTCGCGGTGGACGGCCGGCCCGTCGACGCCGGGACCAACCTCGACGAGCTCCTGGACCACACGATCGGACGGCAGGTCCGGCTCACCGTGGCCGACTCTCCCGGCGGCGCGGGGGCGCGGGAGGTGGCGGTGCGGCCGGTGGACCAGAAGACCGAGAAGGGGCTGACCTACCGCGCCTGGGTGGAGGCCAACCGCGCCTATGTCGACCGGATCAGCGGCGGCCGCCTCGGCTACGTCCACATGTTCGACATGGGAGACGCCTCGCTCGCCCAGCTCCTCCTCGACCTCGACGCCCAGAACATGACCAAAGAGGGCGTGGTGGTGGACATGCGGAACAACAACGGCGGGTACGTGAACGCCTACGCGATCGACGTCCTGTCGCGCCGGGGGTACATGGGGATGACCTTCCGCGGATTCGATCTGGCGCCGGCCCGCGCGCTCCTGGGGCAGCGGGCCCTGGAGCGGCCGACGATCCTGGTGGTGAACCGCCACACGCTCTCGGACGGCGAGGACTTCACCGAGGGGTACCGTACCCTGGGCCTGGGCCAGGTGGTGGGCGAGCCCACCGCCGGCTGGATCATCTACACCTCGGACGTCGATCTTCTGGACGGCTCGCAGGTCCGCCTGCCGTTCATCAAGATCACCGGCGCCACGGGGGAGGACATGGAGATGAACCCGCGGCCGGTCGACCTCCACGTCGAGCAACCGGTCGGGGAAGGCTTGAGCGGCAAGGACTCGCAGCTCGACGAGGCGGTGCGGGCGCTGCTGGCGACCCTCAAGTCAGGGCTTCCAGCCTCTCCAGCGTCTCCAGATACTCCGCGAACACCTCGTTGAACAGCGCCCCGGGGCGGCAGCGGCGGAGGTGGGCCACCGCCTCCGCGCCGCTCATCCCCAGGTGGACCAGGATGAGGCCGGCCACCAGGGCCGAGCGGTTGTAGCCCATGCCGCAGTGCGAGAGGACCCGGTGGCCGCTCTTCACCAGGTCGAGTCACCTCCGTGACGATGATTTCACCACAGATCGGGCGTTTGACCGTAAGGCGAAATAGAATAGAGGGGTCGTTCACACGAAGTACGAGCCTCGTGCCGGCCCGTGCACCTGTGTTGGTGCGCGTGGATCGCGCGCGAGAGGAGGAGAAGATGAGCTTCCGTGAGATTCGAACCGGCCGTGCCGTCGCGATCGGCCTTGGCCTCTGCCTCGGCCTCGCCCTGCTTCCGACCGCCTCCGCCCAGGCGCAAGAATTTGCCGGCGTGCGCAAGAACGTCAAAGCGGGTCAGGTGAAGGGCTTCTGGACCCCGGAGCGCCTGCGCGCCGCCCGGCCTCTTCCCGCTCCCGAGGTCTCCCTCGACCAGCTCGCCGATCTGGACGCTGCGCTGGATGAGGCGGTCCTCGGAGACACCGGCGGCGTCTCCTTCGAGGGCAGCCGCCCGCTGCCGGGGATCCGCCCGCAGCGGTCCAGCCCGCTCTTCGATCCGGCGGACGCGAGCCTCGCTCCCGCGATCGAGGAGGACGCCGGCGCCGAGGAGATCGCCGACCGCGCGTCCGGCTCCGGCGGTGCCCTCTTCACCAGCCACCGCCTGATCCCGGAAGCGGCCGACCTCTGGTATCCCTACTCCACGGTCGGCAAGATCTTCTTTACCATCCCGGGCAAGTCGGGCACGTTCTACTGCTCCGCCGCGGTGATCCGGCTGCGGATCGTGATCACCGCCGGTGGGTGCGTCCACGCGGGCAAGTCGCCGGGCTTCTACAACAACTTCCTGTTCGTCCCCGCGTACCGCGACGGCAACGATCCGTTCAGCTCCTGGGAGTGGTCCTACGTGGTCGTCCCCTCCACCTGGTCGCAGGGCGGCGGCACGCTGCCCAACGCCGCGGATTATGCCTTGATCGAGGTGGAGGACCAGATCTACAACGGCGTGCTCCGCAAGATCGGCCAGGTCACGGGCACGCTGGGCTACGCGACCAAGAAGCTGAAGCCGAACCACGCGACGATCCTGGGCTACTCCTCCAATTTCGATGGCGGCGAGCAGCTCCACCAGGTGTCCGCGAAGGACTTCAAGGCCACCTCGACCGCGACGAGCTCGATCGAGTACGGATCGGACATGCGCGGCGGCTCGCAGGGCGGGCCCCTGCTCCAGGATTTCGGAGACAACTCCGGCCTGGTGAAGCTGATCGGCGTCCTCTCCTATTACCAGACGTCCACGTCGACGAAGACGCAGGGTGCCTCGATCCCCGACACCCGCTTCACCTCCCTGCTCGCCAGCGCCTGCGGCAACCAGCCCGGCAACTGCTGAGCCGGGCCGCTCAGCCCTTCCAGGACAGACAGGGCGTGCTCTGCGCGCCCTGTCCCGTTCCTTCCTCCTGCTGCGTCGAGTATGCTTGCGAGCGGTTCTTTATTTTTTCCTCGACAGAATGTTCGCCAAAGCGAAGGAGGACCAGGATGTCGGAGACGCGTTCACCCCAGGACGATCCCCAGAAATCTGACCCGCAGGAATCGGCCTCCGCAGAGGAAACCCCGGCTGGCGACGTGAGTCGCAGGTCCTTCCTCCGCCTCGGAGCCCTGGCTGGCGCGAGTGCCTCGGTCGGAGGGCTGTGGAAGGCGCCGCCGGCCGAAGCCGCGGAGAAAGCCTCTGCGCCGACGGGCCTCGAGGAGATCACCATCGCCGAGATTCAGGCGGCCATGGAGTCCGGAGACCTCACGTCCGTCGAGCTCGTGGACTTCTATCTCCGCCGCATCGAGGCGCTCGACCAGCACGGCCCGACCGTCAACTCGGTCCTGGCGATCAATCCCCAGGCCCGGCAGATCGCCAGGAACCGCGACCGGGAGCGCCGGACCACCGGCCCGCGGGGTCCGCTCCACGGGGTTCCCATCCTGCTCAAGGACAACATCGACACCGGCGACCGGATGCAGACGACCGCCGGCTCCCTCGCCCTGGCCGGCGCGCCGGCCACGCGCGACGCCACAGTGGCCCGCAAGCTCCGGCAGGCCGGCGCCGTCATCCTCGGCAAAGCGAATCTCAGCGAATGGGCCAACTTCCGCGGCTTCAGCTCCACCAGCGGCTGGAGCGGCGTGGGCGGCCAGACGCGCAATCCCTACGTCCTCGACCGCAACCCCTGCGGCTCCAGCTCCGGCTCGGCCGCCGCGGTGTCGGCCAACTTCACCGCGGTCGCCCTCGGCACCGAGACAGACGGCTCGATCGTCTGCCCGGCCTCGCTGAACGGCATCGTGGGCATCAAGCCGACCGTCGGCCTGACCAGCCGCGCCGGCGTCGTCCCCATTTCGCACACCCAGGACACGGTCGGCCCCTACGGTCGGACGGTGGCCGATGCGGCGGCCGTGCTCGGCGCGCTGACGGGCGTCGATCCGCGCGATCCGGCGACCGCGCGGAGCGCCGGGAAGTTCCACACCGACTATACGCAGTTCCTCGACACCGAAGGGCTCGATGGCGCCCGCATCGGCATCCTCCGCATCGGGGTGACCGGCTACAGCCGCGAGACCGACCGCATCTTCGAGGAGTCCCTCCAGGCCATGGCCGATGCCGGAGCGGTGCTGGTGGACGATGCCGACATCCCCACCATGGACCAGCTGCTCACTGATCAGGCCGAGATCATCGTCCTCATCTGGGAGTTCAAGCAGGACCTGAACGCCTATCTGGCGACCCGCACGGGCGTGCCGGTGCACAACCTCGCCGACGTGATCGCCTTCAACGAGGCGCATGCCGATCAGGAGCTCAAGTGGTTCGGCCAGGAGCTGATGGAGCTGGCGGAGGCGGAGATCTTCACCGAGGCGGACTATCTGGAGGCCCTCGAGCGCGGGCCGCGCATCGCAGGTCCGGAGGGGATCGATGCGGCTCTCCAGATCTTCAACGTCGAGGCCCTGGTGGCGCCCACCGGCTCGCCGGCCTGGCCGACGGACCTGGTCAACGGCGACCACTTCCTGGGAGCGAGCTCGTTCCCGGCGGCCATGGCCGGCTACCCGATCGTCAACGTGACGGGAGGCTACGCGTTCAACGTGCTCCCCGTCGGCATCAGCTTCATGGGAACCGCCTTCAGCGAGCCGACGCTGATCAAGCTTGCTTCCGGCTTCGAAGCCGTGGCCCCCGCCCGGCACAAGCCGCGCTTCATCCCGACCATGCCGCTCGACGGCCCGAGCGGAGCCCACCGCGTCCAGCAGCTCCAGAGCAAGGCCGCCCGCATCAAGGTGCTCGCGGAACGGCTCGGCCTGGCGAAGCTGTCGCGGCTGCGGGGACTGTAGAAATCTTCCCCCCAACTTCCCCCGATCGGACCGATCCGTCCGATCCGACTGATCGGTCCGATCGGGGGTGAGCCCCTCCTAAGCTATACTGTGCCTCCGAGATCCCGCGAATGAAGGATGACGCGCTGCTCACTTGGGAAGGCTTCGCCGAGGAGCTGGAGGAAGCTGTCCCCGGAGGCGTTTCCGCGCCGCCGGTCCGCCTTGCCTCGCCGCCGGCGGACCGCGAGGCCATCCTTACGCAAACCGGCCCCGCCCGTCTCGGCGTCTACCTGCTCGTGCGCGCGTGCGTCAACGACTTCGAGCGCATGGCTCCCTGGAAGCTCCTGTACTACCCGCCCGAAGATCCGGCCGAGCTCCTCGGCATGGTCTCCGCCCTGCTCGACAAGATCCGCGGCGTCCCGAAGCGGGTCGACGCGGTCCTGCACACGCTGCCCAGCGACGAGGTGGCTGCCGACGACGAGCCGACGCGCGATGACGTGAGCTTCCTCTTCCGCGGCATCCACCACATGGTGGCGAACGACCTGAAGCGGCTGGAAACGGCTCTGACGCCGCTCCGTTCCGGGCTCGGCGCGCTGCCGACACCCGCCGAGGGGACCCACCTCTGCGAGATCGCCGCCGACCTCAAGGGGAAGTACTCCAGCGCCATGATGGGGGCCGCCGCGAGCCTGGTGGGGCAGGGTCTCTATGACGGCGTCGAGCTCGAGCCCGTGCTCTTTCCCGAGAAGGCCGAGGAGTTCCAGAGCACCCGCGAGCTGGTGGAGCGGCTGCGCGCCGCGACGGAGGCGATCCAGAAGCTCTCCAGCCATCTCTCCTTCCCCGAGCTGCTGGAGCGCTGGCGGCGCCAGGAGCGGGTGGATCTGTACGCGCTCGCCGAGCTGCCCAATCTGCGCGCCAAGCTGGGCAAGCTCCTCCAGGAGAAGAACCGCCGCGCCCTCTACTCGGGCGACTACCACCAGATCAGCCGCCGCGAGATGCTGCTCAGCGCGCGGATCTCCGAGCTGGAGCGTCTCCATCTGCAGACCTGGACCACGCCGCGGGACAGCGAGGACCTGAGCGCGATCTACGCCGGCATGGTCCAGCTCGTGCTGGAGATCTCGGCGATCCTGGACGCCAACCTCCTCAAGGAGCTGATCGGGGAGAAGCAGGTCAACGGCCTGCGCGGGCGGGCGGTGATGGCCAAGGGGAAGCCGTTCACGCCGGTCACCGGGGCAGATGCGCTCGTCCCCCTGCTGGCCGAAGACGACCTGCGGATCTATTTCGAGCTGCTGCTGGGCGCCGTGCTCCGCCGCGCGTGCCTGTCGGTCCGGCCGGTCGAAACGCTGCCTCCGGCCGCTCCGCCGAGCCTGAAACCTGAAGCCGTACCCGCCGCCGCGCCGATGCCGCCGAAGCCTGCGGCCGCGCCCCGCCCCGCTCCGGTACCGGCGAAGCCGATCGATCAGAAGGCGGCCCTGAAGCAGATCGATGCTCTTCTCGTCGAGCTGATGTCCCCGACGAACCCGAACCTGAGCGCCTTCAAGATGACGCAGCGGCTCCTGGCGAAGCACGCCCGCATCCCGGACACCATGTTCCAGTCCCTCTTCCCGTACCTGGAGGAGGTCCGGGACAAGCTCGTGCCGGCGCTGCGCCCCATCGTCCCCTACCAGGGCATCACCGAGGACGTGGTGAGCCGCCTGGAGACGTTCTGCAACGATCTCCTGCGCGCCGATCCCGCGTCAGGAAAAGAAGACCTTCCCAAGAAGATGGAGCGCCTTCCGCGGTTTTTGGAGGCGGTGCGGTCGGTGGTGCCGCACGGGTAGGGAAGGCCCCGCCCGCCCAAAGACAGCAAGGACTGCAAGGACACCAAGGAAAGGCCGGAAAACTGATCCTTGATGTCCCTGCTGTCCTTGTCGTCCTTTCCCCTTTCTACTCCAGCACCCGCTCCACCCACCGCAAGATCGGCCGCTCCACGTACCACCGGTGCCGCGCGGTCATGAAGTGGTCGATGTGGCCGAACTCGGGCGTGAGGAGAAACGTCTTGTCGGTCGAGCCGATCTGGTCGAGCTGATCGTCCATGTAGGCTCCGAAGGCATGGCCGCCGCCGATCGCCAGCACGGAGCCGTGGTAGTTGCCCAGGTTGGACACGTAACTGGTCTCGACTCCCGCCAGCGAGCAGCTGATGTCGCGCACCACGGGGTTCGGGCTGTAATCGTTGAAGCGGCCCGCCACGTCCTCGTAGATCCGCTCCTCGGAGGCGAAGAAGAGACGGTCTTCCGCCAGGCTGCCGCTCATCTGGATGTACCCCGGTACCGGCATGGTCACCGGTCCAGGCGACGGCACGCTCAGCAGGAGGACCATCACCTGGTGGTTGGTCAGGTTCGGCGGGAAGAGGGGGATCGGGGTCAGGCCTCCCGGCGTCTGGTGGGCGAGCTTCACCACCATCTGGAAGACGTTCGTGCCCACGCCGTCGAAGACCGCTCCCGCGGCGAGCTGCGCCTCGGCCGCCGCGCAATATCCCTGGTTCAGGGCGACCACCACCGGGTCCGGGGTGAAGAGGATTCCCTCCCAGACCAGAATGCCGTCGTAGTCGTCCGGATGGGCGTTGGCCATGGCGAGAGCCAGGATGCCGCCAAGCGAGGCGCCGCCGGTGACGACTTTCGCCCCGGGATCGGAGGCCTCGATCTGGGCGCGGACGAAGGTCGTGTCCTCGACCATCGAGGCGAGATTCCACGTTCCCATGATGGAGCAGTCCAAGAGGCCCGCTTCGCAGGTTCCGCCCGGGATCCCCTCGAAGCGCGGACCGACGCCCCAGACGTCGTAGCCGCGCAGCGCGAAGAACTCGGCGATCGAGGTGCCGAGCGCTCCGTTGGGGTCGCGCTGCTCGTAGAACGAGAACGTGGTGCCCAGCGGCGGCAGGAACAGGATCGCGCCGTGCTGCGACGCCGCGCCGGGTTTCGCCAGGTGGACCGCCTTGAAGCGGTCGAGCGGATGGGCACCGGCCTGGATCGTGAGCTCGGTGCGGACGAGCGGGCCGACGTGGGTCTCGACCGTGCCGGTGATCTGGTAGGGGCCGGCGGCGTAGGCCTCGGTGGCCAGAGCGGTGGCGAGGATCGCGGCGCAAGTGATACTACGGGAGCGGATCTTCATGCACGAACCTCCTGGTGAGAGCGGGTCCGGGTTGCCCGGACGCGGCATTGCTTTGCGAAGGACTCAGGGGGCCGGGCTCGCCTGGGAGCAGAGCTGAGCCATCTCTCTCCGCAGCCCCTCGATCACGGCCGTGTTCCCGTCTTCCTCGCCGTACCGGGCGAGCTGGTTCTTCTTGTGGGCCAGCTCGCCGCAGAGATCATAGAACCGCCGCGTCGCCTTCGTCTGGCCTGACATGGCGGCGCGCAGGCGGGCGCGGGTGCGCGCCCGGCCGGACAGGGCCGTGCGGTACTGCTCCGGCGTCATCCACCCGAGCTGGACCTCCTCGGCCAGGTGACGGCCGAGCATCCGCTTCTCGCGCCAGATGCACCAGAGGACCAGAAGGGCGAAGAACGCCCAGCCGCTCCAGTCGATCAGAAACATGAGGACGCCCGATTCCGGCATCTCCGCGGCCACGGCGGCGAGCGTGTTGTGCAGCGAGTGGACCCCCACGGCCATCAACCAGCCCAGTGGAGGCAGAATCCAACGCAGCGCCGGCGACCTGGAGAGGCGCGCCAGCGCCAGGGCGACGCCGATGAAGGACGTATAGACGGCATGGTCCCAGGCGCCCAGGACGATGCGCAGGAAGAACAGGCCGAGCATCCCCCCCAGGCCGCTCTCCAGATATTGCCCGAACAGATAGAGGACGTTCTCCGTGGCGGCGAAGCCGAGGGCCACCGTGGCCGCATAGACGATGCCGTCGAGGACGGAGTCGAGCTCCCGGCGCAGCACCCAGAACACGAGGAGGACCGCGAACCCCTTGAGGCTCTCTTCGGTCAGCGGCGCGAAGATCGAGCCGCCGGCGAGCTCGGTCGCCTCCTCCGAGGCGGCGATCGCCTGCATCACTCCGCCGAGGATGAGCTGCGCCACGAGCGCTCCCAGGGCCGCCACCACGGCGCCCCAGATGAAGACCGCTCCGAGGAGGACCTTCGGCTCCTTCTCATAGCGGTCCAGCCAATAGACCGTGGCGGCGCAGGCGAGCGCCGGGGCGAAGCTCAGGAAGACGGCGAGCAGGAAAGCCATGTCTCTCCTCCGGTTGGGATGTAGGGGAGGAGGATACCGCAGTCAGCCGCGGTCGCGCAGGTTCCTGAGCCCCTGGGCGAGCTCGGCGCTCAGCTTTTCCCGCTTCATCCACTTCTTCACCCACCATAAGGGGTCATAGGGCTCGTCGATGTCGGGAATCGGCTTGCCAAAGCCGGGGAGGTTGTCGAACTGCCCCTCCTCCATCGCCTGGCGGATGCGGTTGTCAGAAATGAGCTCGACGGCACGGCGGGAAAATCTACGCTCACTCATTGCGGGAATTATACTTCCAGCGTCATGTCCGAAGTCACGACTCTCGCGGCCGCTGGCGGCCACATGAAGAACCGCTGTTTGGCCATCATCGTTCTCTGTGGGTGGGCCTCCCTGACCGTCTCGATGGCCACCGCGGCCCCGGCGCAAATCTTTCGCCGGCAGGCGCAGGTCACCGTCGAGGAGACTCCGCTCCCCGACGGCGGTTGTTCTACGGTGCCGTCGACGCTTAAGCTGGTTCGGGCGGTGAGGAGAGACTGGGTCAAAGCAGACGAGGCACATCCCGGTAAGCGCTGACGACGCGAACTACCTCGATCGGTCGCCGGTCAGCCCGATAGATGATCAGATACCTCCCGACCGGCCAGAAGAGAACCCGCCGATTGGTCAGGTCCTTGCGGGTGTGGCCGAGATTCGGCATCTCCGCCAACGACTCATCGAGCCGCGCGTCGACTCCGGCTCTTCTCCCACAGGCCCTGGAAGACGTCCTCACCAGGGATACCCTCGCCACGATCGAGCTGGGCAAGACCTTCCTCGATCTGCTGGTTCAGCCGCTCTCGCCGTTGCTGGTCCAGAAGGCGCAAGCCCTCGCGAACGACCTCCTGGGGAGAATCGTAGCGGCCGCTGGCCACTTCCTCGCGAATGAACTGCTCGATGTCACCTGAAAGCGTTACGTTCATCGTCGTTTCTCGGCTCCTGGCTCCCCATCATAGCACTTCTCTTCAGGCGCTCACCTGCAGGGTGATCGGCTCCAGGCCTGCTCGGGGCTTATACGATGAGGTTTCCCATGGCGAACACCGGTGATCACTCTGTTCATGGTGCTCATGGGCATCCCCTATGTCTCAAGGAGTGTGGAAGGGGCAGAGAAAATTATACTTGAGGGCTGCTAGGATAGGCCAAACTCTGCCAGCCCCACTGAGGAGGAGGATGCCGGATGGGCAGACTCGATGACATCGACCTGAAGGTCAATCCCGAGCCACGCGCGGCCTGTTTGCTTCTGCTGGACACCTCGGGCTCCATGGACGGCGCCCGCATCGCCGAGCTTCAGGAAGGCCTGCGGGTCCTGCAGAACGATCTGCTCCAGGACAGCCTGGCCCAGAAGCGCGTCGAGATCGGGATCGTCACCTTCGGCGACACGGTCCGCGTGGTCCAGGACTTCGTCACCGCCCAGGAGCTTCAGGTGCCCAGCCTGGCCGCCGGCGGGAACACGCCGCTGGGCGGCGCCCTGCGCCGCGGGCTCGAGCTCCTGCGCGGCCGCAAGGAGGACTTCAAGCGCAACAAGATCAACTACTACCGCCCCTGGGTGATGCTGGTCACCGACGGCGCACCCACGGACGAGTGGCAGGCCGCCGCCGCCGAGCTTGCCGCGGAAGAGGACCGCGACGGAGTCGTGGTCTTCGCGATCGGGGTCGAGGAGGCGGACTTCGCCGTCCTCCGGCAGATCTCCCGCAAGCGCGAGCCCATGCGGCTCAAGGGGCTCCAGTTCCGCGAGCTCTTCCTCTGGCTTTCCAAGAGCCAGAAGAGCGTCTCGGGCTCGCGGCCGGGCGAGAAGGCGCAGATCCCGGCTCCCACCGGCTGGGGCGAGATCCCCACCTGATGTGGCGCGTGGTCGCCGCCCGCGAGACGGGCACCAGCCATCTGCGCACCGAAACTCCTTGCCAGGACGCTTTCGCCGTTGACCAGGCCGGCGCAACCCTGC
>DATFPH010000284.1:0-35649 GCA_035264905.1 Thermoanaerobaculia bacterium | reverse complement strand
CTGCCCGGGCATCCCACTCGGAATGGGAGATAAAGTGCTGGAGCGACTGGTAGTTGCTATCTGGCACGACTTCTTCCATTCGCTCCATGTTCTTGCGGCTTGCTTGCATCAAACCATGCAGGTAGGCCTGCGATTGGCGAGACACGGAACGTGTCCAACGCAGAAAGTGCCGCTCATAGCGCTCACAGAACAGATGGAGCCGGTGCCCCATCTCTTCGAGCGGGGATGGGGCATCGGTCGTCTCCTCGGACTTACGTCCCTTCTGGCGGGGAGTTGGGCATCTTGGTGTCTTCTGTGGGCGCCACAATGACGCCACGCCGCAACTCTACGCCACCAAAGTACCGGAAATCAAGACCTTCGACCGAGGCTTCCAGTCTGACAAAGTAGAATTAGCCAATCCGCCTTTAAAATGCCTCCACGACTGCGAAAAGAAAAAGCCGCGCTCGATCGCATTCTGCAACAGATCGAGTCCATGCTCGCCGAGCTCCCGGCGCCGAGCCAGGACGACTATGAAAAGATGGTTTCAGGCGAGACTCCGGTCACCTCCGACGCGCTTCTGCTGGGCGTCTTGAAGGCGGTTGCCTATCAGCTCGACGAAGCCTCCTACGACCTCGAAGGGTATTGCCGCCACTCGGTGGCCGACCTGAAAAACGGCTTTGTGGACCCGAGGCTGCTCGAGCACCTCGGAGCTCTCGTCGACGAGCGCGAACGGGCTATTTCATGTGGCAGTAGTTAAGCGCTATGTTGACGCTGGGAGGAGTCTGCCCATAATCTCCGGAAGAGGCTGTCCCGCTTCTATGGTTTCCGGCACCTTTAATGTCGAAGGCAGTAAAACGGTTAGGCGAATCGGCCTTTTCTCCCCTGGAGAGGGTCATGGGAGGGTTTGCTCCCACAACAGAAGCACGCCTATTTTGGCTGCATCCCGCGGCCGTCAAGGAGGAATATGAAGAAGAAGACAAAGCGGATCGGTCTCTGTGGAGATTCCAAGCCATCGTTCGACCTCGTCCCCAACGACCTGCGGCAGGCGAGCGCGGGCGCCGGGGCGGCGATCGATCCGAGCGGTCTGCCGCACGCTTTGACGCCCTCGGATCCTGGTTCCTCTTCGTAAGACATCGCAGTTTGGTTTTCCTTGCGCCCTCGACACATTCGAGGGCGCTCCTTGCCGGCTGCTTGCGGCTATTGGAGGGGTGTTGACTGGACGAGGGTTTTCCACGAGCAGCCCCGAAGTCGGACGGACGCTTCTGCAAGCGGGCCTCTGGGCGGTCACCGGCACTCGGTTTCCCATCGAGCGAGCGGGAATTCCGGACGGCGATGCAGAACAGTTTCGCCAGATGCTGCTGAAGAGAGCTGTGCGGGAAAAGATGATGCCGATGCTGGCGGCGTATTCCCGCGCGGACGATCTCGGCCTGGGCGACGTGCCGCAGCGGCTTTCTGAGGTGTACAACCTCATCTCGCGAGAACAGTACATGCATCTCCGGCCCGCTCTGGACGCCCTGGCCGAGCGCGCGATTCCGGTCGTCCTGATCAAGGGGGCGGACCTCGACCTGGAGGTCTATGAACGAAAGTTCCCTCGCGTGATGGGGGACATCGATATCCTGGTGCGCCCTCCGGACGTACCTGCGGTGACCGAGGTTTTCCAGAGCCAGGGCTTTACGCAAGGCAATTTCAATCGAAAGCTGCTCAAAATCGAGCCTTTCTCTCCGGAGGAGCGCGAGGAGATCGAGGATGGATCGATCGAGCTCGCCGAATTCTCCAAGCTGGTGGCGGTGCCGGACCTGATCCCCTATAAGGACGTGATCGCTCAGCATCTCTCCTATTGGCGCATGATGCCGCTTCAGAATACCTACTTTCTGGTGATCGGCTATGACGCCCACATCCATCTGTCGCTCGATCTGGATCTGGAGGATGCCTGGGCGAACCTGCGCACGATCGACTTCCCGGAGACAGGACGCTGCCTGGCCCAGAGCTTCACCGACATGCTGTGGTACCTGTCGGCCCGCCTCTACCACGAGCTGCACATGAGCAACGCATCGATCCTGCGAGCCTTCCTGGACGTGCTCCTGATCGTGCAACGCAGGCGCGACAGTATCGATTGGGAGCGGATCGCCTATATCGCCAGCCGATACAAGCTGTACCCATCCCTCTACTACACCCTTTGGCATGTCAACGAGCTTCTCCCGGGGTGGATTCCCTCGGAGATTCTCGACCTCCTGAACCCGCCCGGCGCGGATGAAAGGGGGCACGATTGGGGAGATTTCGTGCCCAAGATGCTCGGCGAGGTCCAGGTTTCACCCATCCTCACCTGAGACCACCATGATGACTACGACTTTGGAAGTCCGGAGAGCACCTGCGCCGCAGGCTGATCTGCTCGAAGTTCTTCGCAGGAGTCTCGCGCTGGCCGGCTCTGCCGATCCGCACATCCTGTCTCACGCTGCCCGTCACCTGCTGAGGCCTCGCGCTCTCCAGGAAGCGCTGCTGTCTTCTCTGGGAGCGCTGCTCCATCAGGCGGTCGTCGTGGGCGCGCTGGAGAACCGGCTCCTGCTCCTGGAGACGGTCCGCAGGGGCTGGATCTTCGCTCATCTGGGCGCGCGGCCTTTGCAAGAGATTGCCTGGCCGGAGCCGATCGCCCGCGGGCTGTTCGTGGAGCGTCCGGAAGACCCTGTTTCGATCGGCGAGGTCACACCGGAGGCGCTTTTCCGGTTGACTCGGCCCCGGGTCCTGCTCGTGGCGCTCTGCCATCCCGAGGTTTTCCCGTTGCCTCGATTTCCGCTGGGCATCTCGGATCTCGCCCGGGCCATCCGTCTGCGGTTCCAGGGCCAGGTGGCCCTGGCGGACATGCAGCTCGGCTGGACGATTCCCGACCTCGTGCGCCGGGTCGAGGCAGACCGGCCGGACGTCATCGGCATCTCTGCGACCTTCGGTCAATACGACCTGCTCGAATGCCTCGCCGATCAGGTTGCTGAACACGCGAGCCGGGCGCTCCTGGTGTTCGGCGGCAGTCTCTGTGCGCTCAATGCTGCGCGTTTGCTCGGTCGCTACCCGGACGCATTGGTGGCGCATGGGGCCGGCGAGGTGACGATGCAGGACGTTGTCGAGTCTTGGCACGGAGATCGAAAGCTCGCGGACGTTCGCGGCATTCATGCGAAAGGCCCGCAGAACGGCCTCTCTCCCAACGTTTTGCCGGAGCTCGACCTCCTCGAGGAGACTCTCGACAACCGGGGTGTGATGCAGCTCGAATCGAGCCGCGGCTGCACGCATGCCTGCTCGTTCTGCCCCCGAGGGCACAAAGGCGTGTGGGTGGGCGAGGACGCGGACGAGATGGACGTGATTCTCGGAGCGGTGGGGGACCTCTTTGCGGCGCGGCCCGAGATGGCTCGGAAGATTTTTCTGGTCGACGAGGAGTTCGTCGGTCGCGACCGGCAGGGAGAGGGGCTCCACAGGGCCCTCCAGGTGGCCCGGAAGCTGTGGAGCCACGGATTTCGCTGGGAGACGAGCTCGCGGGTGGACCAGGTCTACCGGCCCGACCGTGGACGGGCCTGGCATGTGGAGAGAATGAGATTCTGGACGCGCCTCCGCGAGCAGGGTATGGACCGCTGCCTCTTCGGTCTCGAATCCGGGGTCGACAGCATTCTAGAGCGGTTCAACAAGAAGACGACGGCCCGCCAGAATGCCCTGGCGATCCGCCTGCTTTCGGCGTGCGGCATTCCGATCCGCTGTACGTACATCACGTTCGATCCTCTGATGAGTCTGTCGGAGCTTGCGGAGTCGTACCAGTTCCAAGGCCGCAAGGATCTCCTGCTCCTGCCTCAATTCTCGATGCCCTTCGAGGCGCTGTTCGAGGCAATCCAGGATGATGAGTTCGCGGCGGAGAATGCCCAAGGGGCTCCGCTCTCGACGAGCATCAGCTACATGCTTGTCTCGATGGAGTGCCTTCTCGGCTCGCCGTATTTGCGGAAGGTGGAGGAGGCCGGGCTGGCTCGCGACGAGATGCCGGCCATGGGACGCCGCAACGCGGTGTTCCGCGATCCCCTGATCGGTTTGATGAGCGATTGCGCGCAGCGTTGGATCGACCGCAATTTCAGCTTCGACTACGCCCTCAAGAGTCTCGAAAAGATCACGGCAGGGCAGGAACGGGCCGCCCTGCGCCGGGCGCGGGCGCTCCTCAAGGACTATTCCTATCGGCTGCTCGGAAAGCTTCTGGAGCAGGCCGCTGCGCCGGGGCAGACGCCGGACTTCTCCGGGGTGATGGATCTCCTGTTCGCCGAGCTCGTTGCCGCGGTCGAGCGGCTCCTGGAAGTGATCTCGGGCTCCGTGGTCCCTCCCAACCGGGCGATCCTCCAGCGGGAGCTCCGTGCGTGGAGCACGCGGACCTCCTGGGATCTGATCAATGAATAGTTCCACCACACTGAAGGCCGAGCTGCTGGCGCACGGCGTCCGTCCCACGAGCGCGTTCCTCGCCGCCTACGGTCCGCCGTACCTGGTCAAGCAGCGAGCCTATGGCAATCCCGACGACCTGCCGTTCCTCCGCCGCTCCCTCCCGCAGGAGATGATCCTCTCTCCGGATGATCTGGTCTGCTCGGTCAACCTGCGGAGCGAGTCGAGCTGGTGCCTCGACATCGAACCGGAGGGCGGGTTCGTGGTGGGCCGGGAGACGGTTTCCGTTCCCATCACATTTCCACGGACTCCATCGTTTTATGAGAAGAAGCTCGCGGACGGACGCCCTGTCCGCAGCATCGTGACCTTGTATGGCGGGGGCTCTCTGGGGGTGTTCGTCCACGGGAATTGTTCTCTGGTCGACTTGGGCAAAGCGTGCCAATACTGCTCGATCTCTCCCAACCGGAGCCGGGAGACCGAGTTTCCGCGGGTCATCTCGGAGACGTTGCTCCGCTCGGCTCTGCAGGTGGCGCTGGCGGACTCCACGTGTCCCGCTTCGCAGATCATGATCAACGGAGGCAACTTCCCGGACCCGGACCGCGGCTTTCTCTATTACGCGCGCCTGTGTGCCGTGGCGCGCGAGGTGATCGAGGAATCCGGACGGGACGTCGAGCTCCATCTCATCGTCTTCCCGCCCGCCCGGCTGGAGCTTCTGCGAGAGCTCAAGGGGCTGGACGTCGCGGTCGCCATGAACATGGAGGTGTTCGACCCCGTCCTGTTCGAGCAGGTTTGCCCCGGCAAGGCTGCGGTTCTCGGCCAGTCCCACATCCTCGCGGCTCTGACCCAGGCCGCCGAGATCCTCGGCGCCGGCCAGGTCTTTTCCATCCTGGTCGGCGGCCTCGAAGAGCAGGAGCCCATGACGGAAGGCATGTCTCTTCTGGCCGCGCGTGGCGTCATCCCCATCGTGAACGTGTTCCATCCGGACCCGGAGACCCCACTGGCAACGCGCCCGGCGCCTTCGGCCCGTCGCATCCTGGAGATGGGACGAAGCCTCCAGGACGTCTTCTCGCAGGCTCCTTTCGCCCGACCTTTCTATTGGAGATGTGGGCGGAATTCTCTCGACACAGAAGCCTACCTTCGGATGTTTTGAAATGGATCCAGAAAAACAACGCCCCGGCACGTTCGTTTGTTTCGAGGGGGGCGATGCCGCGGGGAAGACGACGCTGGCGTCTTCGGTGATCGACGACTTGCGCCGCCGCGGTCTGAGCCCCGTGCTGGTGGACAAGAAGAGCGTCGAGGGATTCGAGCCGTATCTCACCGATCGTCTGAGAGACCTGCGCAAGGTCCTTTGGGACTATCCGCGGGACGCCCCCTTGTGGGAGTGGGGAGACCCGCACTGGTTCCACCTGATCGTCTCGTGGTTCAGCGTCCTGGACCGGTGCAAGATCCAGCCCCTACTGCGCGAGGGCCGGCTCGTCATCGCGGACAGCTGGTACTACAAGCTCGCGGCCCGCTTTCTCCTGAAGCCCGAATTCGATCAGGACTTCATCTTCAAGAGCTTCGCCCACCTGACGAAACCCGATCTGGTCGTCCTGGTCGACGTGGATCCTCAGGTCGCGGTCACCCGGAGAGAAACCTTCTCCGCGACCGAGTCCGGCCGCATGGATGGCTTGGCCAAGGGGGACGCCGAGGACTTCGTGCGGTATCAGGAGCGAGTCCTGGGACAGTTGCGACGGCTGTGCAACGAGGCATGGGTGCGGATTGATGCGACTCATGCCTCGTTGGAGGAGCTGGTGACCGAGGCGTCCGACGCGATCGCCTCAGTCGTGGATCGTTCGATCCTTGTTCTCGCGCAGGAAGAGCGTGCCGATCACGACGGTCATCAGTGACACGACGATCGGGTACCACAGCCCGGCGTAGATGTTCCCCGCCCTGGCCACCATGGCGGTGGCGAGCAACGGCAGCATGCCGCCGAACCAGCCGTTCCCGATGTGATAGGGGAGCGACATCGAGGTGTAGCGGATCCTGGTCGGGAAGAGCTCCACCAGGAAGGCGGCGATCGGTCCGTAGACCATCGTCACGTAGAGGACCATGATGAACAGAAGCAGGACCGTCATCCCATAGTTGATCCGCGACTTGTCCACCGTGGCCGGATAGCCGGTCTGCGTGAGCGTTTCCTTGTACCGGGCCTCGTCCCATCCGGTGAGCTCGGTCGAGCCGATGCGGGTGACGACGGTCTGACCGGCTACCGCCGGCTGCGACTCGAAGGACAGCCCGGCCTTGGTGAGGAAGTCCTTCGCCTGGTCGCAATCCGAGTAGACGGTCTTCGGCGTGATGAAAACGTGGAAGTTGCAGGCGCTCGCGGCGACCGTGATCGGGTTCGCCGCGGCGTACTCCTCGAGGCCCGGGTTGACGAAGTGAGTCAGCCCCTTGAACAGGGGAATGTAGGTGAGAGCGGCGATCAGGCATCCGGCCAAGATGATCTTCAACCGTCCGATCCGGTCCGAGAGCTTGCCGAAGACGACGAAGAACGGAGTGGCGAGGGCGAGCGAGATCCCGACCACGGTATACGCGGTGAGATAATCGAGCTTGAGCGAAATGGTGAGGAAGAAGAGGGCGTAGAACTGTCCCGTGTACCAGACGACGCCCTGGCCGGCCGTCGCGCCGAGCAGCGCGAGCAGCACGTACTTGTTGTTCGGATAGTGCAGGAAGCTCTCCCGCAGCGGCGCCTTCGAGCCCTTGCCCTGCGCCTTCATCAGACGAAAGACCGGCGACTCCTCCAGCTTGAGGCGGATGTAGACGGAGAAGAGCAGCAGCACGAGCGAGACCAGGAACGGAAGGCGCCATCCCCAGCTGGTGAAGCTCTCGGGGGCCATGAGGCCGCGGCAGGTGCCGATCACGAGGAGCGACAGGAAGAAGCCCAGCGTGGCGGTGGTCTGGATCCAGCTCGTGGCGGCGCCGCGCGTCCGGTCGGACGCGTGCTCGGCCACGTAGGTGGCCGCGCCGCCATACTCACCGCCGAGCGCGAGACCCTGGAGCAGCCGGAGGGTGACCAGGATGGCCGGCGCGGCCATGCCGATCGATTCGTACGTGGGCAGCAGGCCGACGCCGAACGTCGAGATACCCATGACGACAATGGTCAGCAGGAACGTGTGCTTGCGGCCGACCAGGTCGCCCAGGCGTCCGAAAACCAGGGCGCCGAAGGGGCGCACCAGGAAGCCGGCGGCATAGGTGGCGAAGGCCGCGAGCAGCGCCGCGGTGTCGTTGCCTTTGGGAAAGAAGAGGGCGGCGAAAAACGGCGCCAGTGTGGCGTACAGATAGAAGTCATACCATTCAAAGACGGTGCCGAGCGAGGAGGCGAAGATGACCCTGCGCTCTTCGGATTTCGACACGAGAGAGGGGGCAGCGGCGTTCGTAGGGGCGGCTGTCATGTCTGGCATCGCCTGCCAATACTAGAAGATCTGCCCCGCAGAGTGCCCACTCTCGCCTTCGAGCCGGCAGGCGCGCTAGAATCTTCGAGCCCAAGCAGGTCATCTCGCGAGGTATAGACGTCATGGCTGACTCGTCCAGTTGGATGGGGGATCTCCGCCGCAACCGGTACCGCGTTCTCCTCTGGAGCTCGCTCTGTGCCGCTCTGGCCATCTCGGTCTGGCTGTCGGGAGCGGGCTCCTGGTTTCCTGCCGAGCGGGAGAGACCGCAACCGCCGAGCCGCTCCGGAGAGGAGACGCTCCTGGCGATGGCGCCGGCCGATCTTCCCGTCGCCGTGCGCGAACGGTACCGCCTGCAACCCGACCGGCGGCTGCTCGCGGCGGTGGCCGCGGTGCACCGGCTCCAGACCGGTACGAAGCCGGAGCTGGTCAAGGCCGAGTGGGTGGACGGCCGGTGGCGGCTTCTCGCGGGCTCTGACGAGGTGGGCGTGCTCTCCGAGCTTCCGGGTTTCGAGGAGGCGACCGACCTGCTCGCCCGCTGGGCGTCCGGCCTGCCGTCGGCACCGGCGGCGGCTGGCTCCCCGGGCTCCGATCTCGCCGGGATCGAAGGCTCGATTCAGGCGGTTGATGCCGCGGCTCTCCTCGAAGCCCTCTCTTCGCTCGGCGGCTC
Source organism: Thermoanaerobaculia bacterium (assembly GCA_035264905.1). Lineage (GTDB taxonomy): Bacteria > Acidobacteriota > Thermoanaerobaculia > Multivoradales > UBA5704 > UBA5704. The sequence goes on along the minus strand of DATFPH010000284.1, from coordinate 27,177 downwards.
GCCGGCGGACCTGCGGCGCGATCCGGCCAAGATGCGCTCGATCACCTCGGGTCTCGCCTGGCTCTCGACGATGACGGTGGATCACCTGGAGCAGGCCGACGTTCTCCTCGGCGAGGCCTGGGCCTGGGTGGTGATCGCACGGGCGAGCGGCGCGACGCCCGATGCTGGCAGCGAGCCTCTGATCGCACGGGCGCTCGGCTATGAGGCGGCTGCCGCACAGGCGGCCGCTTCGCTCGTCCAGGACGACCCTGTCCGGCTCTATGCGGAGAGCGATGAGGCCCGCCTGGGTGCGCTGTGCGCCCGGCGCAAGACGGACCGTTCCTGCCACTTCCTTCGTCTTGCTCTCCTGGCGGAGCGCAGCCAGGACGAGCGCTTCCGCGCCGCGCTCCAAGGCTCCCCGTTCCGGAACGAGAGGAGCCTGGCCCTGCGTGGGTTGGAGACCCGGCTGTCGGACTTCGACGGTGGGAACGCCGGCAGCGATCTCGCCGAGCTTGCGATTCAGGCGGTCTCTCTCCCCGCCGGCCCGGATGAGGCCTCGGTGGAGGCCCGGACCCGCGACTTCGAGGCCGCGGTCGACCGGCTCGCCGAGCGCGGCGGGCTCGTCGACCGCGCCGCGGTCCAGGCGGCATATCGGGCTCCCTTCTACTCCGGCCTCTTCGACGAGGCGCGGTTCATGATCGATCAATACGCGTCCGGGTCCGCCGCGCAGGACCTGGCGGCGAGCATCGCGACCCCGGCGGCAGGAACCGCGGAGGAGCTGCGGCGCTGGATCGAGGTGAACGGCCCGGTGCTGGACGGATCGAGGGACATGAGGCCGGCGGCCAATCTCCTGGCGTCGGCCCGGTCGATCGGTGTCGCTCCCCTGTTCGATCTCAGCGTCGTCATCACCAAACATGTGGCGAGCACGGACCCGCTGCGGCGGGGGCCGATCCCGGCTCTGTTCGAACGGATGGATACCCGGCCGTCCCATCGCGTGATGGCGGCGCGGGTGGCGGATCGGAGCCTGACCAGCCCCGGGTTGTTCGAGAAGCTCGCGAGCGCCGCGGCCGAGGCGGCGCCGCACCAGAGCGAGGAGCTCCCGGCCCAGGTGGCGGAGCTGCGCGCGGACACGGCCCGGCTGCGCGAGATCGCCGGAGATCCGGCCATGCCGAGCTACGCGCAGGTCGTCGCTCTCGACACGCTCGCGAGCCTGGGAAAAGCCGACGACGCGTTCGTCCGGTCGCGCTACGAAGCGATTGCCGCGGATCCTGACGAAGGACCGGATTATCTGGTGGATTTCCTCGAGGAACGGGGCGACCTCGCGGGTGCCGTCGCGGCGGTCGAGGCGGCTCTCAAGCGGAGCAGGGATCCGCTCGTCTCGGCTCATTACCAGACCGAGAAGGCGCGGCTGCTGTTGAAGATGGGGAATGCGGAGCGCGCCTTTGCGGCCGTCCAGCCGGCTCTCGACTCCTATAAGGAGGAAGCGCTCCTGCAAGGCGCGGCCATCGAGCTGGCGCGGAAGCATCCGGACCGGGCGCTGGAGCTGGCCCAGGCGGCGCTCGACCGCTATCCCGACCGGTCATCCGAAACCTCGGGCCTGATCGCCCGCGCCCGGTGGCAACAGAACCAGTATGCGGTCGCGGCGAAGGAGCTCGCCGAGAGCCGCAACGGGATCGTCGGGCCATGGAACCGGCACCTCCCGGAAGCCTTCGCCGAAACCTTCGCGACGGCGCCGGAGGAGCAGGCGCGGCGGGCGTTTTCCGAGCTCGCCGCTGCGGGGATCGTTCCGCACGTTCTCGCCAGCGTGGCCGTCGCCCTGGGCAAGAAGGGGGATCTCGCCGTCGCGCTGGAGCTCCTCGAAGGGCTCCGCGATCCGGCGCCGGAGTGGCAGGACCAGATCCGGTTCGCCACCTACGACCTGATCAAGGAGAAGTCCGGCCCGGACGCGGCGCTCGCCTGGGTCCGCAAGACGGTCCCCGACCGTTCGCACAATTTCGCCTTGACTCTCTATCAGATGCGCCGGTACGACCTGCTGCTGGGGTTGTTCGCGAACGGCGAGACGAGCACGAGCCCGGGCATCGTCCGGATGATCAAGGCCGCGTCGCACCTGCATCTGCGGGAGACCAGCGGCCCGCGCTGGGATGGGCTCGTCGCGGAGATCGCGAAAGATCCCGCCGACGATTTCTTCGCCCGCGCCGCGCGCTATCTCGTCGGCAAGACCGACGAGGCCAAAGTCTTCGAAACCTTCCCGCACGACGGCGACCTGGCGAGCATCGGCTGGATTCAAGGGGTGAAGGCGGCCAGCGAAGGCCGCTTCACCGACGCCGACAGCTGGTTCCAGGTCGCCCTCGAATCCGGCATGCAGCAACAGCCGCCGCACGCCTGGTCCTGGGTGATCGAAAGCGAATGGCTGCAGGCGGAGCGCTCGCTCGAGGTGCTGGAGAAGAAGGGAGAGTTTTAGGGGCTGGACGAGGCGTTGCTGCCTGGGTCGAGCCGGGTGCGGTATGCGGCGACCTCGTCGCGCTGGTCGTGTGCTGCGAGACAGGCTTCCACGAGCTCGGGTGTACCTGCCGGTGGGAACGCCCAGAGGATCGCCAGCGCCCAGAGCACCTGCCGCCGGAGCCTTCGGGCGGGCCCGCTGTCAGGAAATTCAGCGAGCGCCTGATCAGCTCGTGTCAGCTCGCGAAGAAGCTCCTGCAGGAACATCACGAGCTCCTCAGCGGGAGAGGGAATCAGCGTGGAACCCTGGTCCGTCAGCGCAAGCATCTGCCGGATCGAAGCTCCGTAAGGCTGAAATCGGCTGGCCATCCTCCGGACTTCTTCCGCGTTCAGCTCGTCGCCTGTCTTCCGAACGGCATCCAGGCTCTTCAAAGCTCGATCGATCAACGTGAAGCGCTCGCCGATCAATCTCGGGTCCTCGTTCAGCTTGAAAAAGCGGATCGTCGCCAAAGCGCGTCGATAGGGCTCGTCATCCGTGGCGAGCCCTCGGGCGGGAACGATCTTGTAGGTATCGTCCCAATAATCCGTACGTATCCAACTCTCGATATCGTCGGCCGCAGGATCGAGCAGGAGGAATTTTTCCTCGTGAAGCCGATCCCGGTCCACATACGTCCAGTGAGTCGAACCGGGAGGAAGAGGAAATTTGTCCATCTTGCATTCGCTGTTACAAACCCGGCAGCTCAGAAAGTAATTGGTGAAGTCGTAGGCCAGCCACCAATAGATCGACTTGGGACGGAAATGCTCGACTGCGCCGGGGTCATTGCGCGGCAGCTCGCATTGGCAATAGGCGCAAACACGCCCATGAAAAGCGAGCAGGGCGCCGCGGACGTCAGCCTCGGTCCAGTGATCGGGAAACTGCAGCGGCGCCTTGGGCCTGGCACGCCGGATTTCAACGTGCTCGGCGGCCGTCCGCGCGCCCTTTCCAGCGCCCGTCAGAGTGGGGAGGGTGGCCGGAGGTCTCTGCAGCTTTCTCATCGAGCCTTGGGGCCGAGATTCTCTTCGATCAGGCGGCGCCGTTCTTCCAGATCCGCCTTGGCCTCGTCCTCGTTCCGCTCGGTGGACTGGTAGAAGTACAGGGCGAGATCGGGATCATTCCGATCCCGCAGCTTCTGCTCGATGACGGTACCCTGCGGCCGGGTGCCCATCAACCAGTCGTAGATCTCATCCGCGGAGAACCCGAAGATCTGCCGGTCGAGCTCGCGGATCCCTCCCTCCGCATTTCGATCCAACAGAATGAGCTCGTTGCGATCGAAGCTGGAGAGGATCAGCGGTGAATGAGTCGTCACGATGAATTGGACGTTCGGCAGAGCGTCACGCAGGCGGGGGACGAGGGCACGCTGGAGGCTCGGATGGAGATGAAGATCGATTTCATCGAGCAGCACGATGGCTTGGATCTTCTCCGGATCGGAGGTTGCGGTGTCCTCCGGCGGCGCGACCCGGTGCCACGTGGAGCAGAGGTCGGCGAGCCAGGCGACCGTGGAGCGGAAGCCGTCGGGAAGGTTGATGGCTTCGACCTCGCATCCCGATTGGCGGAAGATCAGACGATCCGCGAGCTCTCTCTGTTGGGGCTCCAACTCCTGCCCCAGGATCTGGTCGAGAATTCGTCGGAGCGTCTGGATCTCGGGCGCTGCTGAGGATCCTTGCTGGAGAAGGGCTTCAACGCTGGCGACGCGTGCGGAAGGATCGAAGAGTGTGATCTGGCGCCGCGCTTGCGGCCGGATGTGACCGTAGCCGTCGTCCCGAAGCTCGGACAGATTGCGCGAGGCGCCGTAGGCGACAATGATCTGATGCTCCAGCCGCTTCCAATCGCGCAGGGGTCCCTTGCCGAGCTCTTCTTCAGAGAGTTGCAGAGCCAAAACGCGCTCTTTTCCCGCTTGGCGGAAGCTGACCCGGATCTCCGCGTTCAGAACCTCGTCATCCTTTCGGCGGAGCATCTGCTGGAGCCGTTGGCCGCCGATGTCGCGGACGAGCTCCGGACCGAGGAGGACCATGGAGAGAGCCTGGAGGATGGCGGTCTTGCCGGAGCCGTTGATGCCGGCGATACAGGTCCAATTCCCTGAGAGCGACGAGAACGCGGTGAAATCCAGCTCCAGCTCACGGATGTTCTTGAAGTCACGGATCGTCAGCTTGTCGATGGAAATCGCGGCGGGTCGCCTCTCCCCCTCCTCCTCCTCGAGGAGGAGATCACGAAAATCGTCGAGATCGTCGAACGTCCGGCAGTACGGCTCGATGGAGCGAATCCTTGGAGCCTCGCGGTGGCGCAGCACGTCGAGGCGGGGGAGGTGGTCCGGCCGCGCCCATGCGCTGCCCAGGAAAAAGCCTGTGGCGAGCGCGGAGACGAGGTTTCCCCACTGGCGTTGCGCCGAGCCGGGGATGACCACCCAGAGGAGTTGGCCAGCCTGGGCGGCAAGCCAGGCGGCGTCGCCGGGGACGTCCTCCGGGACCAGGTTGGTCCAATCGGGCCGGGCCTCCTTTAGGAGCTTGAGCAGGGCGGCTCCGATTCCATCGCGGGAACAGAGGGCCAGACGGTCGACGTGGCTCGATTCCGGGCGGGTCTTCCCGAGGGCATGCCAGAACGAGGGCTCGCGGAGACGGTCCGCCAACGCCGCGAGATCATCGGTGATCGCGCGCTCGGGCAGGTCGGCGTCGAAGAGCAGGTTGATGGCATAGGGTAGGGACCATTCACGGTTCGGGAGCTCCAGGACCGCCACCGGCTTCCCAAGGCCGATGGCGATCCCGGCCTCCAGGGCCACGGACAGAAGCTCGGTGTCCGGAGGATGAATGATCAGCACTCTCTCGGAGGACCGGAGCCCCGGCAACAGGGAGTCCTCCAGCAGGTCCCCGACCGCATCGGGATCGGCGTAGCGCAGGCGGGCGCCGGCCGGCGTGTTCTCCAGAGCCTGCAAAGCCAGGCGCGCCTCGCTCGTGTAATCCCAAAGGACGAAGATGTCTTGCCGGTCCGGTTCCATAGCGTGTGGGAATTCTATACCTCGGCGCCTGCCTCTGGCAGGGTGATCCCGGATTGGGTTGAATCTCCCGCGCACGAGATACGATACCGCTCCATGAGCGAGGAGATCCTGGCCAACGGCCTCGACGGCGCGACGGGGCAGTACGTCCAGAGCCTCTGGTCTGGTCTCGACCCGGCCGGCAGGGTCCAGGGACGGCCTCCGCTATCGCCATCCGAGCTCCGCGAGCACCGCTGGTGGATCGAGCGCTTCTCCCTCGACGATCCCCGGCGTACCTCGATGGAGGACTTTGACCCGCAGAGCGTAGCCTCGGCCGGTTGGGGTGTCATCTTCGCCCAGGACACGCCGCCCGGGGTGCGCAGGGCGCTGGAGCCCCTTTTGGAATGGCGGCGCGCGCAGGCCGGCCCTCTCTTCAAGGTCTTCGAGCACCAGCCGGGCCGGACCAAGCTGGATTTCCTCCGGGCGCACAAGGCCCCTCCGGGGCCGGCAGATCCACGACAGATCCCCTATTACCTCCTTCTGGTGGGAGACCCGAGGACGATCCCCTTCCTCTTCCAGCACGAGCTCGATCTCCAGTATGCCCTCGGCCGGATCTGGTTCGAGAGCCCGGAGGAGTATGCGTGCTACGCCCGCAGCGTGGTCGAGCACGAGGCGCGCCCCCGGGAGCGTCCGAGCCGGGTCGTCTTCTTTGGGGTCGAGAATGAAGTCGACCGCGCGACCTCGCGCATGAGCCTGGAGCTGATCGGCCCGTTGGCCGCCAAGCTGTCCGAAGAAGGGCATGTGCTCCGGGTTCCGGGCGAACAGGCGACGAAACAGCGGCTCAGCCGGCTGCTCGGCGGAGACGAGACGCCAGACGTGCTCGTCACCGCGAGTCACGGGCTGCGCTTCTCCTGCGGCGATCCCCGTCAGATTCCGGACCAGGGGGCCCTGGTCTGCCGGGACTGGCCCGGGCCTACCTGGCAGGGCCCGATCCCGCGGGAACACTATTTTGGCGCGGAAGACGTGAGCGGCGCGGCGCGGCTGAACGGGCTCATCGCATTCTTTTTCGCCTCCTACGGTGGGGGTACGCCCGAGGCCGACAGCCTCTTCCCAGACCAGCGCGAATCACCACGGATCGCGCCGCACCCCTTCATCGCGCGGCTCCCGCAGCGGCTCCTCGGCCACCCCGGCGGCGGTGCGTTGGCGGTTGTTTCCCACACCGACCAGGGATACTTGCCCTCCTCTCAGGAAGCCCGCGTCCTCGAGAGCGCATTGGGGCGCCTGCTCACCGGCTTTCCACTGGGCTCTGCCATGGAGTACGTCAATCAGTACTCTGCCGAGCTCTCGGTCCAGTTGACCCACCTGTGGGACGACTCTCGGTCGCATCTCGGTGCGGCGGGGGAGAGGTTCAGCCGCTTGTGGCGCACTCACCACACGATGCGCAGCCTCGCGATCTTCGGCGACCCTGCGGTCCGCCTGGCCTGAGCTCGACTCTCCTGAGTATCGCGTCGGCAGGCTTCGACGCCCCGGATGGAATCTGGTTGCACCCTGGGGCGTCGGTGGAGCCTCTCAGCAGACGCAGGTGCCGCCGACGCAGGTGCCGGTGATCCCTCCGGGGAAGACGCAGTGGTAATCCTCGGCGCAATGGCTCTGATAGGGGCAGCCGCCGCTGGTGCCACTTCCTCCTCCAGGCAGGTCGAACTGGCAGACGTTGTTGCTACAGGAAGCCGCGTTCGCTTCCGGGCAGAGCTCCCAGCAATAGGCGTCACCCCAGCAGTAGGACATCTGGTAACAGCCACTCGACGTCTGCCAGAGCGGCTCCGGAGCCTGCCCCGCGAGCGAGAGGCACGAGCCTCCGGATAGGGGTGCTTGGCCGTTGTTGGCGGTAACCGGCCTGCCGCCGAGCAGGGCCGCGAGGACGAAAGCTCCGATCAGGATTGTTTTCACGTTGCTCATCTCGAATCCTCCTTCTACTGCCGAAGGTGCCGGGACGTGAGGGATTCGAGCCGGGTGCCGCTGCCCAACGCCGAAGGCCGCAGGTGGGCCTTGTCTTGTGCTCTGGGCGCACATATACTCGCACGTATATGGAGAAGCCCTATGGGACAGGTCACCCTCTATCTGGATCCTGAGACCGAATCAAAGATGAAGGCGGCCGCAAAGTCCGCTGGTATTTCCCAGAGCCGTTGGGTCGCGGCTCTGATTCGGGAGAAGACTGCAACGCAGTGGCCGGACTCGCTCGCAAGGCTCGCGGGAACTTGGTCCGACGACGATTTCCCATCTCTCGAGGAGATCCGGGCAGGGATGGGAGAGGACGTGCCCCGCGAGTCTCTTTGATGTACGCCCTGGACGCCAACACGGTCATCCACTTCTTCAAGGGGATGGGAGGCGTCGCGAAGCGGCTGCTCGAGACTCCGCCTTTCGAGATCGCCCTACCATCGGTCGTCCTCTATGAATTGGAAGTCGGTCGGCTGAAGTCCCGAAACCCGGAGCGGCGCCAGAGGGAGCTCGACGAGTTGACCACGTTCGTGACGCTCCTTCCCTTCGGTCCATCGGAAGCCGCGGCTGCCGCGCAGGTGCGCGCGGATCTGGAGCGGACCGGTCTGAAGATCGGACCGTATGATGTTTTGATCGCGGGAACTGTGCTGAGCCACCGGGCGACCCTGGTAACGAACAACACTGCGGAATTCGGTCGGGTCCAAGGTCTGATGGTGGAGGACTGGCTGTAGTCCCAGCCTCACCCGCCCAGCCCACTCAGCTCCATCTCCCGCGGCGACTCCACGCTGAAATCGAAGTGGAGGACCTGCCGGGCCCCTGGGGCCAGGGTGAGCTTCCATTCGAGCTGATTCAGCTCGGTGTGCTTGGACGGCTTGGGATCGACAGATTCGAGCTTGACCTTGATCTGCTCGTGACGGGCGACGGGGAGCTGGTCGCGGACGACGACCGTCTGCTGCGTGTCGCGGAGGTTTTCGACCTCGATCCGGTAGCCGTAGCGGATGCGCCGGCGATCGTTCAGGAAGGTCTTGTCGACGGTGCGCGCGGTCAGCTTGCGCTCGACGCGCACTCGCTCGTCGGCGCCGAGGGCCAGCTCCAGCTCCTGGCCGGGCGCGGTATGCCGGAGGCAGGTGGCTCCCAGATATTCGTCCCCTCCGAAGAGCTGGGCGGGGCCGGGGAGAAGCGTATAAGGGCTCTCGTTCCTCCCCTGGGCGCGGCGGTAGCAGACCGGCTCGACGCGCGGCGCGGTGACCAGGTCGAGGGTAGGGCGCAGCCGGAAGCTCGCCACGGTCACCTTGCGGACATTGTGGTTGCCGGGCACGTCTGCCCGATTGGAAATCTGGTAGGTGAGCGCCGCCCCGGATTCCTTCACCCCCGCCGTGGGAGCCTCCAGAAGGACCTCCTCCTCGTCAGGCTCAGCGAGATCCGCCATCAGAGCCTGAGGCGCCGCCGCGGGAGCAGGGATCTGGAGGTCCATCCCTCGCGTTGCGGCACGCACCGCTTTCGCCCGGGGAGCGGGGCGGGGGCCGACGTACCAGGGCTCGAGCTCGGGGATCACCAGGTTGAGCGCGGGCCGCGCGGTCGAGAGCGTCAGGCTCACGTTGGTCCAGTCCTCGCCCGTGCCCTGCGCCACCTCCGCAAGATAGGTGACCTCGAGCTCCTCGCCGGTCAAGCGGAGATCGTAGAGAGGGTTCCAGCGGGCGCTCTGGACCACGTAGGTGAGCTCGATTTCGAGCTCACCGGCGGAGAGCACCTCGACCTCGACGAGGGCGGCATAGCGCTGGCGCGGGCGCGCGGACTGCACCTGGCCGAGCTCCCGCCCCAGCCGGTCGAGCTCGCGGGCAAGGTCGCGGCGCTGCCGGGAGAGGGCGAGGATCTCGGTCTGCAAGGCGGTGGCGCGCTGGACGATGAAGTCGTAGAGGGCGCCCTGGTCCTCGGGCGACCGGTTGCGGAAGGCGAGCCCGCGGGCGAAGACGTCGCTCTGCGCGGCGAGCCCGTCGAGCGCCTTCAGGGCCTTGTCGAGCACCTCGGCCCGGGCGGCGAGGTCGGCGTCGGCATCCTGAACGGACTGGATCTGCGCTTCGAGCTCGCGCGCGGCCTCCGCGGGCGTCTCGAGATAGTTCCGGATCTCGATGCGGATGCCGAGGAGGCGAGCCCGGGCGGTGCCGCGGCCCGAGGCGCGGACGCTGTTCTGCACGAGAGCGAGAGGGAGGTCGGTCACTTCGAGGCTGTGCAGCCCGGGCTCCAGAGACAGCCGTCCGCGGCGCGTCACACGCGCACGGTCGGGAAAGACGGTGACGGCATCGAGAGTCGAGGCGAGCTCTGACATATGGGTCTCCCTGTTGCGGCGATGCTACCGCCGAAGGCCCTGTTTTGCACCCTCACCCCAAAGTCTGGTAAACCAATGTCTCGGGGCGGCCCCGCTCCGGGGGTGGTGGCAGGAGCCCTGCATGGCGGGTCACGGGGGAATTTCGAGGATGAGCGACGAAGCGGGCAGGCAGAGGGTAGTCATCGAGGGGGTCGAGCCGGAGATCGACGGCGGCCGGTTTCCCATCAAACGAGTCATCGGCGAGCGGCTGGTGGTCGAGGCCGACATCTTCACGGACGGCCATGACGCCATCTCCTGCCGGCTGCTATACCGGAGTCCGGAGGCCTCCGCCTGGAGCCAGGTCCCCATGCAGCCGCTGGGCAACGACCGCTGGCGCGCCGAGCTCATGGTCACGGACCAGGGGCGCTGGCGCTATACGGTCACCGGCTGGGTCGATCCTTTCAAGACCTGGCGCCGCGATCTCGAAAAGCGCGTCGATGCCGGGCAGGACGTTGCGCTTGACCTGCTGATCGGCGCCGCCCTGGTCAGGAACGCGAGCCGCCGCGCCGAGCAGGCCCAGCGGCGGGCGGATGCGCGCGTCCTCGCCGGTCTCGCCGACGACCTGGAGAAGGGGGACGATCCCGAAACCCGGCTGCGCATGGCGCTCGACACCGAGCTCGCCGCCCTGATGGACCGGCATGCGGACCGCCGGTTCGCGTCCTACCACCGCGAGTTGGAGATCCTGGTCGACCGGGTGCGCGCGCGGTTCTCCACCTGGTACGAGATGTTCCCCCGCTCCACGGGCCCGGAGGGCCGCCATGGCACCTTCCGCGATGCCGAGGCGCGCCTGCCGTATGTCGCGGAGATGGGGTTCGACGTCCTCTATCTGCCGCCGATCCATCCGATCGGCCGGGCGTTCCGCAAGGGGAAGAACAACGCGCTCAGGGCGGAGCCAGAGGACGTGGGGAGCCCGTGGGCCATCGGCGGGGCCGAAGGGGGGCACAAGGCGATCCATCCGGACCTCGGGACCCTGGAGGACTTCCGGCACTTCCTGGAGGCGGCGAAGGAGCACGGTATCGAGATCGCCCTCGACCTCGCCTATCAAGTTTCTCCGGACCACCCGTACGCGAAAGAGCACGCGGAGTGGTTCCGCAAGCGGCCGGACGGCACCATCCAGTACGCCGAGAACCCGCCGAAGAAATACCAGGATATTTATCCCTTCGATTTCGAGACCGAGGCCTGGCGCGCGCTCTGGGAGGAGCTCAAGAGCGTGGTCGACCACTGGGTGGCGCAGGGGGTGCGCATCTTCCGCGTGGACAATCCCCACACGAAGCCGTTCCCTTTCTGGGAGTGGCTGATCGCTGAGGTGAAGCGCGAGCATCCGGACGTGCTCTTCCTGGCGGAGGCGTTCACCCGGCCGAAGATCATGTACCGGCTGGCCAAGCTCGGCTTCACCCAGTCCTACAATTACTTCCCCTGGCGCAACACCAAGGCGGAGCTGACCGAGTACTTCACCGAGCTGACCACGACGAAGGTCCGCGAATTCTTCCGGCCCAACCTCTGGCCCAACACGCCGGACATCCTCACCGAGCCGCTCCAGATCGGCGGCCGTCCCGTCTTCGTGCAGCGGCTGATCCTGGCCGCGACGTTCGGCGCTAGCTACGGCATCTATGGTCCGGCCTATGAGCTGATGGAGAGCACGCCGCGCGAGCGGGCGAGCGAGGAGTACCTGGATTCGGAGAAGTACCAGGTCCGCGAGTGGGATCTGGAGCGGCCGGACAGCCTCCGCGAGCTGATCGCGCTGGTCAACCGGATCCGCCACGAGAACCCGGCGCTCCAGGCCGACCGAGGTCTGCGGTTCCATCCGGCCGACAACCAGCAGGTCCTCTGCTACAGCAAGACCGACGACAAAGGCGACAACGTCATCCTGGTGGCGATCAATCTCGACCCGCACCATGTGCAGTCCGCCTGGGTGGACCTGGACGTGGAGGTGCTCGGGGTCCCCCGCGACCAGCCCTACCAGGTGCACGACCTGCTGACCGGCGCGCGGTACCTCTGGCATGGATCGCGCAACTTCGTGCAGCTCGACCCGCATTCGATCCCCGCCCACATCTTCCGGGTGCGGCGGCGGGTGCGTTCGGAACGGGATTTCGACTATTTCATCTAGCAGGAGGAGCGGTTGAGCGATCCCCTCTGGTACAAGGACGCGATCATCTATGAAATTCACGTGCGGGCCTTCGCCGATTCCGACGGCGACGGCCGTGGCGATTTCCAGGGGCTCACGGCGAAGCTCGACTATCTGCGCGATCTGGGCGTCACGGCGATCTGGATCCTGCCGTTCTATCCCTCGCCCTGGCGCGACGACGGCTACGACATCGCGGATTACACGTCGGTCCATCCGGCTTACGGCACGCTGGAGGATTTCAAGACGTTTCTCGACGAGGCGCACCGCCGCGGCCTCAAGGTGATCACCGAGCTGGTGATCAATCACACGTCGGACCAGCACCCCTGGTTCCAGCGCGCCCGCCTGGCGCCGCCGGGATCGCCCGAGCGCGACTTCTACGTGTGGAGCGACACGGACAAGAAGTACGCGGGCACGCGCATCATCTTCACCGACACCGAGGTCTCCAACTGGACCAAGGACCCGGTGGCGAACGCCTACTACTGGCACCGTTTCTTCTCGCACCAGCCAGACCTCAACTTCGACAACCCGCTGGTGCACCAGGAGGTTTTCCGTGCGCTCGACTTCTGGCTCGACCTGGGGGTCGACGGGCTCCGTCTCGATGCGATTCCCTACCTGTACGAGCGCGAGGGGACCTACAACGAGAACCTGCCGGAAACGCACGAGTTTCTCAAGAAGCTGCGCACCCGCGTGGACACGAAGTACGGCGACCGCATGCTGCTCGCCGAGGCGAACCAATGGCCCGAGGACTCGATCGCCTACTTCGGCGATCCGGCGGCCGGCGGCGACGAGTGCCACATGGCCTTCCACTTCCCGGTGATGCCGCGCCTCTTCATGGCGGTGCGCATGGAGGACCGCTTCCCGATCATCGACATCCTCCAGCAGACGCCGCCGATCCCCGAGCGCGCGCAGTGGGCGATCTTCCTGCGCAACCACGACGAGCTGACGCTGGAGATGGTGACGGACGAGGAGCGGGACTACATGTACCGCGTCTACGCGCAGGACAAGGAACAGCGGATCAACGTCGGCATCCGCCGCCGCCTGGCGCCGCTCCTGGGCAACAACCGCCGCCGGATCGAGCTGCTCAACGGGTTGCTCCTGTCGCTGCCCGGCACGCCCGTCCTCTACTACGGGGACGAGATCGGGATGGGCGACAACTTCTATTTAGGCGACCGCAACGGCGTGCGCACGCCCATGCAGTGGAGCGCGGACAAGAACGCGGGCTTCTCGCGGGCCAACCCGCAGCGGCTCTATCTGCCGGTGATCGTGGACGCCGAGTACCACTACGAGTCGGTCAACGTCGAGGCGCAGCAGGGGAACCCCAACTCGCTCCTCTGGTGGATGAAGCGGATCATCGCTCTGCGCAAGCGCCATCCGGCGTTCAGCCGCGGCACGATGGAGCTCCTCCACCCGGACAACCACCGCGTGCTCGCCTTCCTGCGCCGCTTCGAGGGGGAGACGCTGCTGGTGGTGGCCAACCTCTCGCGTTTCGCGCAGCATGCCGAGGTCGACCTCTCGCCGTTGGCGGGAGCGACCCCGGTGGAGATGTTCGGGCGGTCGCACTTCCCGAAGGTCACCAGCGCCTGCTATCCGATCACCCTGGGACCGCACTCCTTCTATTGGTTCACGTTGGAGATGGAGCCATCCCTGCTCGGCCGCCGGGCGGCTCCGGCCGGAGCCGCCGCCGAGGGGCCGCTCGCGGTGCTGCGGACGCGCGGCGCCTGGGATGAATGTCTGGAGGGCTCCTGCCGGAGCGATCTGGAGGAGACGATCGCTCACCTGTTGCCCTCGCGCCGCTGGTTCGGCGGCAAGGCGAAGACCCTGCGCGCGCTGCGGGTGGGGGAGGTGATCCCGCTCGACGGCGCGCGCCTGCTGCTCGTCGAGGTGGAGTACACGGACGCGGAGCCGGAGACCTATGCCCTGCCCGTGGCGTTCGCGCCGGACGCGCGGCCGGAGCTCCAGGAAAAGGTGCGCCAGGCCCTGCCGCCGGTGGTCATCGCCCGCGTCGAGTCGGACGCGCCGGAGGGAACGGGTCTGCTCTACGACCCGCTGGCGGACTCGGGCTTCGGCCGCCTTCTGCTCGACCTGATCGAGCGTGGAGACCGTTTCGGCGGTGAGCAGGGCGACCTCGTGGGCCTCGCGGCACCGATCTTCGCGGAGCTGCGGGGCACGGGCGACCTGGAGCCGTCGCTCCTCGGCGCCGAGCAGAGCAACACGTCGCTGCGCTTCGGCGACCGGCTGGTCCTCAAGGTCTTCCGCCGGCTGGAGGCGGGGATCAATCCGGACCTGGAGATCGGCCGGTTCCTGACCGAACAGACCACGTTCCGCAACTCGCCGCGGGGCGCCGGCTCGCTGGAGATCCGGCGCCGCGGGAGCGAGCCGATGACGCTGGGCATCCTCCAGGAGCTGATCCCCAACGAGGGAGACGCCTGGCGGTATACGCTCGACGCGCTCGGCCGCTACTTCGAGCGGGCACAGACCGGCTGGAGCCGCGCCGAGCACGGGCCGGCTCCGGTCCCGCAAGAGTCGCTGATGGACCTTTCCGAGCGGGAGGTCCCGCCGGACGATTTCGAGCGCCTGGGCACCTATCTGCCGACCGTCCGGCTGCTCGGCGAGCGCACGGCGGAGCTGCACATCGCTCTCGCGGCGGGCGAGGGCAAGGACTTCGCGCCCGAGCCCTTCTCCGAGCTCTACCAGCGGTCGCTCTACGACTCGATGCGCAAGCAGGCGTCACGCTCGTTTCGTCTGCTGCGGCAGCGTCTGGACACGCTCACGCCGGCCGACCGGCAGAAGGCGGAGGCGCTCCTTGCCGCCGAGAGCCAGGTGATCGACCGCTACCGCCGGCTGGTGGGGACGAAGATCGCGGCCGAGCGCATCCGCACGCATGGCGACTACCACCTGGGCCAGGTGCTCTACACCGGCAAAGACTTCGTCATCATCGACTTCGAGGGGGAGCCGTCGCGCTCGCTCTCGGAGCGGCGCCTGAAGAGGTCGCCGTTCCGCGACGTGGCCGGCATGCTCCGCTCGTTCCATTACGCCGCTTACGCCAAGCTGTTCGAGGAGTCGGCGGCCGGCGTGGTGACCGCCCCGGAGGCGGTCGCCGAGCTGGAGACCTGGTCGATCTATTGGGAGCGCTGGATTTCCGCCGCCTTCCTGCGGGCCTACCTGGACCGGGCGCAGGGCGCGTCCTTCATGCCGTCGTCGCAGCAGGAAGTGGAGACGCTGCTCGACGTCTACGTCCTGGAGAAGGCCGTCTACGAGCTGCAGTACGAGCTGAACAACCGTCCGGCGTGGGTCGGCATCCCATTGCAGGGAATTCAGCAGATCCTGGGTGTCCGGGCGGACACCCGTTGATGCCGTATTGAGAGGGGTTTCTTTTGGCGAACGAACAGGACGATCTGCGGAGGCTGGCCGAGCTCTACAAGGTCCAGACCTCCTATACCGATTCCATGGGCAAGCACGTAGAGGCGCGGCCCGAGGCGCTCCTCGGCGTGCTGCGGGCGCTGGGTGCGCCGGTCGAAGAGATGGGGGATGCCGCCGAGGCGCTGCAGGCGCGCCAGGACGAGCTGGCGGAACGCGTTCTGGAGCCGGTGGTGGTGGCTTGGGACGGGCATGCCCGCGACCTCGAGGTGCGCCTCCGCGGGGGCAACGGCACCCTGGCCTGCCACCTCGACCTGGAGAACGGCGAGCGGCGCGGCTGGGTTCTCGACCGCGAGAGCCTGCCGTCGACGGGCGAGGGCAGGCGCCGGCTGACCCTTCCCGAATCGCTGCCGCCCGGCTACCACCGGCTGCGCGTCGAAAACGACGGGCACCCGGTCGAATCGTTGGTGATCTCCGCGCCGTCCAAGGCCTACACGGACCAGCGCTCGCTGTGGGGCGTCTTCCTGCCGCTCTACGCCCTGCGCACAGAGCGGAGCTGGGGGGCGGGCGACTTCTCGGACCTGGAGACCCTGGCCGAGTGGACCGCGGGCCTCGGCGGCGGCGTGGTGGCGACCCTCCCCATGCTCTCCGCCTTCCTCGACGAGCCGTTCGAGCCGAGCCCCTACGCGCCGGCGAGCCGCATGTTCTGGAACGAGATCTATCTCGATCCGCGGCGGCTGCCGGAGTTCGAAGAGCACCTGACCGCGCGCCGCATGTTGGAGGCGTCGGATCTCCAGAACGAGATCGAGGCTCTGCAGCGGGAGCCGCAGGTGGACTATGCGCGTCTCGCGTCCCTGAAGCGCCGCGTGCTCGAAGAGCTGGCCCACCGCTTCTTCTCCCGGCCCGGGGACCGCTACGACGACTTCGACCGCTTCGTCCGCAAGAAGAAGGACCTGGAGGTGTACGCCGCCTTCCGCGCCGTGGGCGACCGGCGGGGGGAAACGTGGCAGAGCTGGCCCGAGCGCCTGTGCGAGGGCTCGCTCGCGCCGGCCGATTTCGACGAAGAGGATTACCGCTACTACCTCTGGACCCAGTGGGCCTGCGACCAGCAGCTCGCCGCCCTGGCCAAAGAGGCGCGGCGGCGCGGGCCGGGGCTCTATCTCGACCTGCCACTCGGCGTGCACGGCAGCTCCTTCGACGTCTGGCGTGAGCGCGAGCTCTTCGCCCAGGCGTCCGCGGCGGGCGCGCCGCCCGACACGTTCTTCACCAAGGGGCAGAACTGGGGGTTCCCGCCGCTCCGGCCCGACGTTCTCCGCGAGCGCGGCTACGACTACCTGATCGCTTCCCTCCGCCATCACCTGGAGCACGCCGGGCTGCTGCGCATCGACCACGTCATGCAGCTCCACCGGCTGTTCTGGATCCCCCAGGGGATGGAAGCGGCCGACGGCGCGTACGTCACCTATCCGGCCGACGAGCTCTATGCCGTGCTCTCCCTGGAGTCGCACCGGCACCAGGCGATGATCGTGGGCGAGAACCTGGGCACGGTGCCGCCCGAGGTCTACGAATCCATGGACCGCCACGACGTCCTGGGCATGTACGTGGTGCAATACGAGCTGCAGCCGGGCAGTCTTTTTCAGGAGGGGGGATTGCGCCAGCCGCCCGAGCGCACGGCGGCGAGCCTCAACACGCACGACATGCCCACCTTCCCCGCCTTCCTGGAGGCGAAGGACGTGGACGACCTGGAAAGCCTGGGATTCTTCGATGCCGAGCAGGCGCGCGCCGAGCGCGAGCGGCGCGCCCAGATCCGCCGCGAGATGGAACGCGACCTGCCGGAGGAGGCTCGGAGGGACCAGACCACGGCCGACCGCGCCGTGCTGCGGAATCTCCTGGAGTGGCTGGCCGCCAGCCCGGCGCGGATGGTGCTGGTCAACCTGGAGGACCTCTGGGGAGAGACGGAGCCGCAGAACGTGCCCGGCACGCACATGGAGCGGCCCAACTGGCGGCGCAAGGCCCGTCTCTCTTTCGAAGAGTTTTCCCAGAGACCCGAAGTTGTGGACTCGCTGCGCCGGGTGGATGAGCTGCGGCGGAAGCGCTGAACGGAGCCCGCTCGGGGAGGCTCCCCGGATTCAGGAGAGAAACGTATGCCTGCAACCACGATCCAGACGACCCAGATGATCCAGTCCTCGAGTCCAATCACAGAGCACGATCTCTATCTGTTCAACGAGGGGACCCATTTCCGTCTCCACGAGAAGCTCGGGGCGCATCTTGGGATGGACAAGGACGGGAAGGCCGGGGCCTGGTTCTCGGTCTGGGCACCGAACGCCGAGCAGGTCTCGGTGATCGGCGACTGGAACGGCTGGGACAAGCGGGAGACCCCCCTCGCGCTCCGCGGCGGCTCCGGGGTCTGGGGGGTCTTCGTCCCCGGGACGGAGAAGGGCGCTCGGTACAAGTTCCACGTCGAGTCGCGCTTCCGCGGCTACCGGGCGGACAAGGCCGATCCGTTCGCCTTTCATACGGAAGTCCCGCCGCGCCAGGCCTCGGTCGTCTGGGACCTGGAGTACGAGTGGGGGGACGCGGAGTGGATGGCCGGGCGCGGCGAGAAGCAGTCGCTCGCCGCTCCGATGTCGATCTACGAGGTCCATCTGGGCTCGTGGCGGCGGGTGCCGGAGGAGGGGAACCGGTCGCTGACCTACCGGGAGATCGCGCCCCTCCTCGCCGAGCACGTGAAAAAACACAACTTCACTCACGTGGAGCTCCTGCCCATCATGGAGCACCCGTTCTATGGCTCGTGGGGGTACCAGAGCACCGGCTACTTCGCGCCGACCAGCCGCCACGGCACGCCCCAGGACTTCATGTTCCTGATCGATCATCTGCACCAGAACGGGATCGGCGTGATCCTCGACTGGGTGCCGTCTCACTTCCCCACGGACGAGTTCTCTCTCGGCTTCTTCGACGGCACGCACCTCTACGAGCACGCCGACCCGCGGCAGGGATTCCACCCTGACTGGCAGAGCTACATCTTCAACTACAGCCGCAACGAGGTGCGGGCGTTCCTCACGAGCAGCGCGGTCTTCTGGCTGGAGAAGTACCACGCGGACGGCCTGCGGGTGGACGCGGTGGCCTCGATGCTCTACCTCGACTACTCGCGGAAGGCCGGGGAGTGGATTCCGAACCGCTACGGCGGACGCGAGAACCTCGATGCAATCCATTTCCTCCGCACAATGAACAAGGAAGTCTATGAGGCCGCGCCCGGCATCCAGACCATCGCCGAGGAGTCGACCGCCTGGCCCATGGTGTCGCGTCCGCTCTACGTGGGCGGGCTCGGCTTCGGCCTGAAGTGGGACATGGGGTGGATGCACGACACGCTCAAGTACCTGTCGCGCGATCCCGTCCACCGCAAGTTCCACCACAACGAGATGACCTTCCGCGCGATGTACGCCTTCACCGAAAACTTCGTGCTGCCGCTGTCGCACGACGAGGTGGTGCACGGCAAGGGCTCGTTGATCGGCAAGATGCCGGGGGACCACTGGCGGAAGCTCGCCAACCTGCGCCTGCTCTATGGCTACATGTGGGCGCAGCCCGGCAAGAAGCTGCTGTTCATGGGCGGCGAGCTGGCGCAGTACAAGGAGTGGAACCACGATGCGAGCCTCGACTGGGACCTGCTCCAGGACGAGTCGCACGCCGGGATCTCCTGCTGGCTGGAGGACCTGAACCGCCTCTATCGCGAAGACCCCGCGATGCACGAGCTCGACGTCTCACCCGACGGCTTCGAATGGATCGACGCGAACGACGCGGAGAACAGTGTCCTCTCCTTCCTCCGCAAAGGCAAAGACGGGGAGCCGGTCGTCGCCGTCTTCCACTTCACCCCGAACCCGCGCGACAACTACCGCATCGGCGTCCCGGGCGGCGGCCACTGGCGGGAGATCCTGAACAGCGACGCCGAGCGCTACGGCGGCAGCAACCGCGGCAACATGGGAGGCGTCGAAGCCGTGCCGGTTCCGCTCCACGGCCGTACGCATTCGCTGACACTGACGCTGCCGCCGTTGGGCGTGGTGTTTTTGAAGCGATAGGGAGTAGGAAAGGTTCTCGCCGGTAAACATCATTTCGCCGGTATCGACCGCGCCAGCTGCTGGGAAGCCGCTCGCTTTTTGTTGAAGGGAACACCGAAGGGCGGAGGTTTAAAAGAGTTCCTTGCTTCGTGCCGCCTGTGTTCGAGCAGTTAGGCACCATCACGAGGGCAGAGATGACAGCTGAAGAACTCAAGGAGCACGCGTTCGTGAAGGCCGTGTTCGAGGCAGTGAGACCGGTCATGGTCGCGGAGCACGAGTTCCAACTGAAACACCGCGGAGCTAAGTGGGTGCCAGACGAGTATCAGTTTTACCTATCGCGTGTTGGGAACCGCTTGGCAACTCTACTTTCGCACTGCGAGCAGCTTTCAAGAGCCGCTTAATGCCTTGCCGGCTGGTGTGCTCGGAAAACTCACGCCGACTTCAACCTTCCCCTGATCGCCTCGACGAACCTGAGGAGGTCGGCGAGGTGATGGTGCGCGATCTCTTCGACGATGGCAGCGTCGACGATCTCGTAGCCATGCACGATGATGTTCCGGAATCCCACCATTCCATTCAGAGAGACGGCGAGCTCCTCGGGAAGCCAGCCGTTGCGAACCAGAAGCTCGAAGAGCTGGCGGTTCGTGCGCGGCTCGCCCATACGCTCGCCCGAAACTATATGCGCCGCGACATCCAGTGCCGCCTGGATCGAGATCTGCAGCGTGTAGGCTTCGAACCGAAGCTCCCGAAGATCGGTCTGAATTTCCGAGGGCCGACCCAAAGCTCTCAGATCCTGCACGTAGCTCTCGATCAGGGCGAGCTTCTTGCGGAGGAGGTCTATGTCGATCATGGGCCTGTGGCGGTCTGCCCTCGATAGAGGCGAAGATAAGGCTCGAGGTCCCAGAACTCGTTGCGCGCTCGAACCTCGAAGTCGACGCGGCGCAAGGAGTCCTGCCCCAACAACAGCTTCCCGTCCCGGAGCACGCGGATCGCCAGGTCCACGGGAGCGTGGTTCAGAGCGACGATCTGGATCGGGAGGCCGGTGACCTCGGTCAGCTCCTCCTCGAGGTTGAAGACCTTCCCGATTCCAGCGAGCGTGCGGGGCGGGTCTTCATGGTAGAGGATTCCCACGTCGACATCACTGTCCGGCCGGGCGGTCCCCCGGGCCACGCTCCCAAACAGCCAGGCTGCGGCGATCCCCTCGTCCTCGGCTCTGGTCGCGAGGAGCTCGCTCAGCTTGTCCACCAAGGTTTCCGAGTCCAGGAAAATCCTGCCCATGGCGAGAGATTATACCGCTGCCGGAGGGCGGGTGCTCGCGGAAGGAGGGAGTCCTCTGGCACGCATCCCGCAAGAACTCGCGCTCACCCCTAGAGGGGGCAACCTGCCGATTTTCTTGAGGAAGATGCAGTATGTTTCGTGAAGTCGTCTTGGAGCCTATGACTGAAGCCGCCCAATCTCTGTCCGAAGCTGTCTGGAAACCTACCCTTGGAGCCATCGACCTCGGAAACGGCCGCTGCCGGTTCCGCGTCTGGGCTCCGGCCGCCGAACGCGTGGAGGTCGAAATCCGCGGCAAGCGGCCGCGCCTTCTTCCTCTGGAGCCGAGCGGGGAGGGATATTTTTCGATCGAGGCGGAAGGTGTGGGGCCGGGCGATCTCTATCTGATCCGCCTCGATGGCAAGCAGGGGCGCCCCGATCCGGCCTCCCGGTTCCAGCCGGAAGGTGTCCACGGCCCATCCATGGTGGTCGACCGGAGCTTTGCGTGGACCGACGCGGACTGGCGGGGTCTGCCGCTTCCCGCGTTCATCTTCTATGAGCTGCACGTCGGCACCTTCACGCCCGAAGGGACCTTCGACGCGGTGATCCCCCACCTCGACCGCCTGCGGGATCTCGGCGTCACCGCGATCGAGATCATGCCGGTCGCCCAGTTCCCCGGTACCCGCAACTGGGGGTACGACGGCGTGGCGCTCTACGCGGTGCAGAACAGCTACGGCGGGCCGGAGGGGCTCAAGCGTCTGGTGGATGCCTGCCATGCGCGCGGTCTGGCCGTGGTGCTGGACGTGGTCTACAACCACCTCGGCCCCGAAGGGAACTACCTCTCCGAATTCGGCCCCTACTTCACGGCGCGTTATAAAACGCCCTGGGGGCTCGCGCTCAACTATGACGGGCCGGAGTGCGATCCGGTGCGGGCCTTCTTCATCGAGAATGCTCTGCATTGGCTCGCCGAGTACCGCTTCGACGGCCTCCGCCTCGATGCGGTGCACGCCATCGCCGACGCCTCGGAGCGGCCTTTCCTCCAGGAGCTGGGTACCGCCGTGCGCAAGTTGGCCGACCGGCTCGAACGGCCGCTGTACCTGTTCCCGGAGAGCGATCTCAACACGCTGGCTTTCGTGCGTCCGCCCGACCGGGGGGGCTGCGGCCTGCATGCGCAGTGGACGGATGATTTCCACCACTGCCTGCATTCATTGCTGACCGGCGAACGGTCGGGTTATTACCAGGACTTCGGTTCCCTGGCGCAGATGGCGAAGTCGATGGCGGGCGGCTTCGTCTACACCGGTGAGCACTCGGCCTTCCGGCGGCGCCGGCACGGCGTGCCCGCGGGCGAGGTCGAAGCCTGGCGGCACGTGGCCTGCGCGCAGAACCATGACCAGACGGGGAACCGCATGCAGGGAGAGCGGCTGACCGCGCTCGTCTCGTTCGAGAGCCTGAAGCTCGCGGCGGGCGCGGTGATCCTCTCCCCCTTCCTGCCGCTCCTGTTCATGGGGGAGGAGTACGGCGAGACTGCGCCGTTCCAATACTTCGTCAGCCACTCGGACCCAGACCTCGTCGAGTCCGTGCGGAATGGGCGCAAGGAGGAGTTCTCCGATTTCCTCTGGCAGGGAGACCCGCCCGATCCGCAGGCGGAGGAGACCTTCGCTCGCTCGCGGCTCAACCATGCGCTGCGGGAGGAAGAGACGCATCGCGTCCTGGAGAGCTTCTACCGCGAGCTCCTCCGTCTCCGGAGGAGCATTCCCGCGCTGGCCCATCTCTCCAAGGACTCGGTGACGGCGACGCCGCTGGAAGAGCAGCGGGTGCTCCTGGTGCGGCGGGCGGCGCCCGGTCCTGCCGTGTTCAACGAGATCCTGATCGTCCTGAGCTTCGCGGACGAGGGGAGCAAGCCGGCGTCGATCCGGTTCCCCGAGGGGGCCTGGCGCAAGATCCTCGACTCTGCGGACGAGCGCTGGGGCGGGCCGGGAGGGCAGGTTCCGGAGACGGTGGAGGATGGGGGCGAGATTCGGGAGGCTCCGCGGTCGGTGGTGGTGCTGGAGAGGGGTTAGAATCTCCCCCTCTCATGAACCGGTATCTGTGCATCCACGGCCATTTCTATCAGCCGCCGCGGGAGAACCCGTGGCTTGAAGCCATCGAAGTTCAGGACTCGGCCTACCCCTATCACGACTGGAACGAGAGGGTCACCGCGGAGTGTTACGGCCCGAACGCCGCTTCGCGCATCCTCGACGGCGAGCGCCGGATCACGCGGATCGTCAACAACTACAGCCAAATCAGCTTCAACTTCGGGCCGACCCTGCTCGCCTGGCTTGAGACGCATCATCCGGAGGTCTATCGCGCGATCCTGGAGGCGGACCGCGAGAGCCGGAGCCGCTTCGGCGGCCATGGCTCGGCCCTGATGCAGCCGTACAACCACACCATCCTGCCGCTGTCGAACCGGCGCGACAAGCAGACCCAGATCGTCTGGGGCGTGCGCGACTTCGAGCACCGCTTCGGGCGTCCTCCCCGGGGCGCCTGGTTGCCCGAGGCGGCGGTGGACGTGGAGAGCCTGGAGCTGCTCGCCGAGCAGGGGATCCGCTTCACCATCCTGGAGCCGCACCAGGCCCGCCGGATCCGGCCCAAGGGAGGAAAGCCATCCGAATGGCGAGACGTCTCCGGCGGCGGGCTCGACACGACCGTCCCCTATGAGGTCGTCCTTCCTTCGGGCGGAACGATCGCGGTTTTCTTCTACGACGGATCGACCTCGCGGGCCGTGGCGTTCGAGGGGCTCCTCTCCTCGGGCGAGCGCTTCGCGAACCGGCTCCTCTCGACCGTGCCGGGCGATCCCGACCGGCCGCGCCTGGCGCACATCGCAACGGACGGTGAGACCTATGGACACCATCACCGGTATGGCGAGATGGCCCTCTCCTACGCCATTCATCACATCGAGTCGCACCGTCTGGCGAAGCTGACCAACTACGGCGAGCTCCTGGAGATCCATCCGCCCGAGCACGAGGTGGAGATCTACGAGAACACGTCGTGGAGCTGCGCGCACGGAGTGGACCGGTGGCAGAGCGACTGCGGCTGCCATACGGGCGGCCAGTCGGACTGGAACCAGGCTTGGCGGGCGCCGCTGCGTCTCGCCCTCGACTGGTTGCGGGACGAGCTGGCTCCCCGTTTCCAGAAGGAGGCGGCCAAGATCTTCGCGGATCCCTGGGCCGCCCGCGACGACTACGTTTTCGTGATCCTCAACCGCTCGCCGGAGAACGTGAGCGCTTTCTTTGAGCGGCATGCGCGGCAGCCTCTGGAGGAGCTCGACCGGGTGCGGGCGCTCAAGCTGCTGGAGATGCAGCGTCACGCCCTGCTCATGTACACGAGCTGCGGCTGGTTCTTCAACGACGTGGGAGGGATTGAGACGATCCAGGTGCTGCGCTATGCCGGCCGGGTGGTGCAGCTCGCCGAGCAGCTCTTCCACGAATCGAGCGAGGCGCAGTTCCTGCGGCGGCTGGAGAAGGCGCGCAGCAACGTGCCGGAGAGCGGCACGGGGCGCGACCTGTTCAAGAAGCACGTGAAGCCGTCGATGGTGGACCTGCCGCAGGTGGCCGCCCATTATGCCGTGACCTCCCTTTTTCAGGAGTACCCGAACCCTGCGCGGGTCTACGGCTATGCAGTGGAGAGGCAGAACGGCCGCTCCTACCGGGCCGGCCGCGCCCGGCTGAGCATCGGGCGCGTGCAGGTCACCTCCGAGCTGACCGGCGAGACCTCCCTGCTCGCCTATGGCGTGCTGCACTTTGGCGATCACAACTTGAACGCAGGGGTGAAGCCCTACGTGAACAAGGAGGATCACGAGCGGCTGATCGCCGAGGTCGGCGGTGCCTTCGAGCACGGGGACCTGGCGCAAGTCATCCGACTGCTGGATCGCTATTTCGGGGACGTCTCGCTGTCGCTGCGCTCGCTCTTCCGCGACGAGCAGCGGCGCGTCCTCGACCTCATCCTGGCCTCGACCCTCAACGAGACCGAGGAAGAGTTCCGCGACGTCTATCTCCACCAGGCGCCGCTCATGCGGTTCCTGAACACGCTGGGGACGCCGCTGCCGAACGCGTTCCGCGCCGCGGCGGAGCTGGTGCTCAACGTGGACCTGCGGCGCTGCATCGAGGACTTCCCGTCCGATCCGGGTCACGTGCAGCGTCTGCTCGACGAGGCGCAGGCGCTCGGCGTGACGCTCGACACGAAGGGCCTAAGCTATGCCCTGGAGCAGGCCCTGGAGGGGTTGCTGGACCGCCTGCGCGAGAGCCCGGAAGACCCGGACCTGCTGCGGCGGGTGGAGTCGATCGTGGCTCTGGCCGGCACGACGCCCTTCACGATCGATCTGTGGCGCGCCCAGAACCGCGTCTACGAGATGCGCCGGACCATCTTTCCGGACCTGCAGAGGCAGGCGGAGGAGGGGGATGTGGCGGCGCGGGAGTGGGTGGAGGGCTTTCGGAGGGTGGCGGAGGGTTTGCTGGTGCAGGTGGAGTGAGAATAGACCTTATGGACCTCTCCACCGCCGCAACCCGCGGGGCCGACACCATCCACTGGGCGTTCGACGACTTCCACCAGCGCGTGCGCGCGGTGACGCACCGGGTGCGGCAGCGGTTCGAGCGGTGCGACTGGATCGGCATCCGGCAGGATACGGTGGAGCGGCTGGGCCTGCATGGGCGGAGCATCGCGCATACGTGCGATGCGCTGCACGAGCAGCTCGGCGACCAGCTGACCGAGCGGAAGGTTTGGGGGGCTCTCAAGGAGGCGTACCACCAGGCCATCCTCGGGCGCAATGATTACGAGCTCGCGCTGACCTTCTTCAACTCGCTCACCCGCAAGGTCTTCGCCCACAGCGGAGTCGATCCCTCGATCGATTTCGTGGCCGAGGACATCCCACTGCCGTACCGCGGCTGGGAGATGGCGAGCGCCCGCATGTACGCGGTGCGCTCCGTGGAGCCGCTGGTGGTCCGCCGCGTGCTCGACGACGCCGGGTTCCGCGTCCCCTTCCGCGATCTCGAAACAGACTCCCGCGAGGCCGCGGCCCACATCGAGCGCGGCCTACGAGAGGTCCTCGGTGGAGCGGAGATCGTGGCTCTGGACGTCCTCCGTCCGGTCTTCTTCCGCAACAAGGCGGCCTACGTGATCGGCCGGGCGCGCGGCGAGAAGCGGGTCGTGCCGGTGATCCTTGCGGTCGTCGCCGAGGAGGGCGGTCTCTCAGTCGACGCCGTGCTCACCACCGAGGCCGAGGCGAGCGTCGTCTTCAGCTTCGCCCGCTGGTACTTCCATGCCGAGGTGGAGAGCCCGCGGGAGGTCATCGGCTTCCTGCGCTCGCTCCTGCCGCGCAAGCGGATCTCCGAGCTCTACAACTCGCTCGGCTACGGCAACCACGGCAAGACGGAGCTCTACCGCGACCTCGTGGCGCAGATCGCCGCGTCGGACGACCCGTTCGTCGTCGCTCCGGGCAAGCGTGGCCTGGTCATGGAGGTCTTCACGCTGCCGTCCTTCGAGTTCGTGTTCAAGGTCATCCGGGACCGCTTCCCACCCCAGAAGGCGACGACGCGGGACAAGATCATGGAGAAGTACCGGCAGGTGCTCCAGCACGATCGCGTGGGTCGTCTCGTCGACTTCCAGGAATTCGAGCACCTGACGTTTCCGCGTTCCCGCTTCGACCCCACGCTCCTCGACGAGCTCCTGCGGGTCGCCGGGAGCACGGTCGTGGTGCAGGGGGACGATGTGATCGTCCGCCACCTCTATGTCCAGCGCCGGGTGACGCCGCTGGACATCTATCTGCGCAAGGAGCCAGCCGAGGCGGCGGAAGCGGCCGTGCTCGACTGGGGGCTCTGTCTCAAGGACCTGGCGGCGGCTGACATCTTCCCGGGGGACATCCTGCTCAAGAACTTCGGCGTGACCCGGCACGGGCGGGTGGTCTTCTACGACTACGACGAGTTCTCCCCCCTGGTCGACTGCACCTTCCGGCGCGTGCCGGCGGCCCGCAACGAGCAGGACGAGATGTCGGCCGAGCCTTGGTACAGCGTGGCCGAGCGGGACGTCTTCCCGGAAGAGCTGCAGCGTTTCCTGGGATTCGACGGCCACCTGCGCGAGGTCTTCGAGCGGGAGCACGGCAACCTGTTCGATCCCGCGTACTGGCGGAGCGTCCAGGAGCGCAACCGGAGCGGCGAGCTGATCGACTTTTTTCCGTATGCGGAGGCGCGGCGGCTGCGGGGGAGCTCCTTGAGGTAGAATATCGGCATGACGCTCAAAGAGCTGATCAAGGCAGAAGTCGACGAGGTGCCGGAGGAGCGGCTGGACGAGCTCTATGGCCTCATTCAGCACTTCAAGGTCGAGGTGTCCGAGCCGCGAGAGGCAAGGCCGAGCCTGATGTTTCGGCTGAAGAGGGTCAAGATCGATGCCCCGGAGGATTTTGCGGCCAAGGTCGGCATGACCAGGGAAGCCGGCTTCGCCGGGACGCTCACTCCCTAGACCCTTCTCCCACGTGCACTTCCATGAGAAGGCCTGTGTAAGTCAAGTCCGTGGGGCCGCGCAGCGGCCCCGGTCTCGCTGGGTAGGGCGGGGGGGAGATTGGCATGAGAGGGGCCGTGGGCC
>DATFPH010000283.1:0-26773 GCA_035264905.1 Thermoanaerobaculia bacterium | reverse complement strand
CCCTCGGAGGCGAGCCACTTTTCGATTTCACGAGCGCTTCGAAGGTCCTTTGGTGGAGGATCGGATGCTTCATACCCGCACTCTCGTCCTAGGCATAGATCCAGGGGAAATCCGCCCCTCGGCGCTTGCCGGATCATCCGTGCTCTCTCTTGACGAAGCCGGAAATATCGATGTCGTTCAGCCGGCAAGCTCGATGAGTAAGGTAACACTCCAGTCGTTCCTCGCAACCGATGAGCTCCTCACGGCTCCGGGGCTCCGGTTAGTGTCTCTAGCTGCGCCTTTGACTCCTCGCCCGCTCGAAGAGAAGCCTCGAAAGACGCGGGCCGTCGAAATCCGGTTGGCTCGGGGAGCCTTTTCCGGCACGAACCGAGGACCACACATGCCTTGGATTGCTAATCCCATGATGTGGCCGCACTATAGGCAGGCCATGCCGTTGCTCGACATTCTTACGGCCCGCCGTTTCCCACTTATCACCATTCCGCACGATCGAACATTCGTCGCGCTCCCGCCCCGATGCACCGCAGAGGTCTTTCCAAAGGCCAGCCTCGCCGTTTTGACCCCGACCGAACCGCTGCTGAGCCGGCCACGGTCGTTTCAGTTCCTAGGCGATCTCGACGACTGGCTTTTTCCTCGGCTATTCTCGGCGTCCAAAACCTCCTCGCCGCCCATTGAGGCCCTCCTCCATGACTACGCTCCAGGCCTTTACCTCTCACCGGACGCCCTTCGGGAAGCCGAAAGGATCACTCGCATCCGCCGCCCCTGGTCCCGTCGCGAACCACTGCGGGCTTTTGTGGCCGCTCTTCAAGGAATACTTGCTTTGGGAGGTGCAGCGTGTCTCGTTGGGGCTGTCGGAGATCACGAGGGCTCTATCCTCCTTCCTGCAACCTGGCATCCAGACTGGGAGGCCGAATGGCGGGATAGCCGGCGAGCGGTCGTCGAGGTTCGGCGGCTTCCTGTTCGTCGACAGGTGGATCTTCAGGACTCGACCTTCGCTCTTTCTGAGCACGCCTGTGCCGCACCGGAGCTCGTATGAGCACGGCATCCGAGGCCGAGGTCCAGCGGCTCAGAGCCGCGCTTGCCGACGCGATCCAATTAAGCGGCCGTTCAAAAAGAGCTTGCGAACGCGGGCTCGGCCTTCCGACCGGCTATCTCACGAGAATTTTGCAAGGAAGGGTCCACCTCAGATTCAAAATCGTGCTTGACATATGCACCTTCCTCGGAATTCCACCTGGCGCGTTCATCCGCACTCTTTTTCCTACCTCTGCCCCCTCCCCGCAGGCAGCACGGATTCTTCAGGCCATTGGGTTTCTCCACCCTCAAGAATTGCAGTCCGCTGAGGCCTCCGAATTGGTCGGCCATAGACCATAGAAAGGCTCGCCGCGGAACGCGAATTCTCAAACTCAAGTCCCTGCGCCGCTTCACCATGCCCAATGCTCGACACGTTTGACGACGAGTCTCCCTGGATTGTGGAGTGACCACCGGCTCGGCCGACGTTAAGTCCCGAAACCGCACGCGGCAAGGTGATCGCTAGAGCCCGGGGGCCTGGTGCCACCCGAGGAAATTCAAAATGCATCCCTCAATGAGCGCATTTGAGAGCATCACCGCATGATGAACGACTAATGTGACGCCAAAATCGAAGCTTCCGCTTCCATGTGCCGGGATGACCGAGTATCATCCTCCCATGCTGAGCGGTACCATCCGGGCGCGCTTTTTTGCCTTAGACCTCGTCGTAAGCCGTCCTTTCCGAGCCCCGCTTCGCATTCTTGTGCTGCCGGTGACATTGACCCCAGCGTCTCTTGACGCCACTCCCCTCCTCCTGACACGCAGAGGTACATATGGAAGTGACCGTCGGTCGTACTCTATTCCTGCTGGACAAGGTGTTGAAGGTTACCATCATCACCTGGGAGGGTGAGGAGGTTGCTCTCCCGGTATCGCATCTGGTTTCCTTTGTCGACCATATCCGCTCAAGCGGCGTCACCTTACCGCCCTGCCCAGCCGCAGTGGAGGCCGCCCATACCGACCCGGGCGACCTTTGAACGAATACGCTGCGATGAGACGGCACTTGAGCGCACTTAGCGATGTTTGCCCCGCGAGTAACTCAGAGGGGGACCCGTCAATCTAATCTCCCTGGAGGATTTCTTTGTCTTCTCGCGCGCGCGCGCTGCGGGCGCGGATGATGCTGACTCTCGAAATATGATCAAGCTATCCGAGGGACGCCACCCCTCGTCCATCGCTGATCGTGATCAGCCAGACACCCTTGGCCCACCAAGGAGCCTGCCCGGGCTCACCGCCCTCGCAATTGCACTGTTCCTTCCCTGCCGAGTCTCCTTAAATTCGCTGATGTCGCTTCCTACCCCGCTTCTCCCTAGCTGCCTCCCTCTCGAATGAAGAAGGCTCTTAGGATCTGTCGCGCATTCCACTAAAAAACACCCTACCTGAGGTACACTTGCGGACATGAGTGAACCCTCCGCGGCACCGAAAAGCGCCTTCGAGCTTGACCACCTCCGGAGCAGCAACCGGTAACCGGTAGCACTGTGAGGCCGACAACCGATGAAGACGCTCGTACCCCTCTCTCCCACTGAGTGGCGCTTGATGCGCTGCGTCTGGGACCTTGGAGAGGCGACTCCGCCTCAGGTCGCAGACCACCTTCGTACCAAGCTCAGAGAGGAGCTCAGCCCTAAGACGGTTGGCATCTTCCTCGCTCGCTTGGAGGAGAAGGGCTATCTTCGCTCCTTCCCCGGACCAACCTCGGCCGTCCGCGGTCGGCCGGCTCATGTCTACACTCCCTTGGTCACACACGAGGACTCTCTGCGGCACCAGCTTCAGAAATTTCTTGATGATCATTTGGTCGACAAAAACACCCTCGAAGCTCTTCTCGCGAGCGACGCGGATCGTCCAGTCGACGCCGCCGAGTAGGTCGACGCTATCTTCGTAAGCTCGAATTTGTGTCTCGTAACCAGCGAAGGAACGCACCTTCGTAGAGGTAGACGCGGCGTCCCCTCGTGACCACGGCGCCAGCCTTTTCCAGCCCGTTCGTGGAACGACGGAAGAGCCAGTCCCGGATGGCCCCTTGCTTGAATCCGTGCTTCTTGCACATCTGGGCCACCGTAATCGGTGCCTCGATGGGCTCCAGCCTTCCCAGTCGCTCCTTGAGCGTTGCGATCTCTCGCTCTTGAACCTCGACACGTTCGACAAGCTCCCCTAGCCAGGCACCGAAATGTAAGGGCAGGGAGGATTTCATCGACGCGGGAGCTTGGCGGAAGGTCGCCCTCGCCAAGCCCCGCTGAGGAACAAGAGCGTCGCTCATGGGATTAATCTACCGATAAGTAGATAAAAGGTCAAGGCAAGGTCAGGTGACCGGCGTTTGAAAGTCGGTGATCGTCAACCGATCCCTTGCCCAACCATCCTCGCATGCCGTGCCTCGACAGCATCCGACCCATGCCTCTGCGCCCGCGATGCGTACCTTCGGACCATGCTCGCCGTCTTCCAGCCCCCGAGGATCATGAGCTGCGCGAGGGTGGCGCCGCTGTCGAGCATCTCGCATGCCCAAGTGTGCCTCAGATCGTGAAAGCGGACGTCGGACAGGCCCGCCTTGTCCCGCCAATGCCGCCAGGCGTGACCTGGAAACTTCGGTTCGGCATCCGCAGGATCTCCAGGACGAGCGAAGACGAAGCGGGACAGAACGGCGCTCGCTCGCATGACACGAAGGATCTCCCCAGCTTCCCCAGGAAAATAGAGCACTCGGCTGACGCCGTTCTTGGTATCGACGACCTCGCAGCGAGGTACGCCGGGGCGACGCTCTCCTGTCGCAGGGTCTAGGACCGTCGGCCTGAGCTCCAGCCTCCGCCACTCCATGCCCAACAGCTCGCCTTGCCGCGCTCCGCTTGCGTGAGCGCAGACCGCGAGAGCGAAGAGTCTCGGATCTTCGCACCGCCGACACACCTCGCGGAGACGCTCCCATTCTTCGGGAGTCACCTCTCGATCTCTCTCCTCTTCTCGTTCAGAGAGAGACCGGTGGCGTCGGCGCCGACCGTGCAGGGGATTCCCGGACAGCCACTCCTCCTCCACTACAAACGAGAGGACTGCGGAGATAGCGGCCTGGTAGCGATTCAGCGTCGCTACCTTCCGGCCTTCCAAGGTCCGAAGGTGCTCGCGAACGTGGCCAGGGCCGAAGTCCTCGAGCGAAACCCCTCCCACTCGTTCCTTCCACCAACGGAGCTGACGTTCACGGTGGACGATGTGGGCCGGAGCGAGGGTGGCAAGCTGGTGAGCCCGATAGTGCTCGATGACTTCGGCGACTGTTCGGCGGCCGCCAAGGATGCGGTTACGGCGCATCTCGCTCTCGGTCCGCGAAGCCCAGGCCTTCGCGTCCGTTAACCGGTCGAAGCTCTTGGAGACACTCGGCTTCCCAGTTAGACGGATCTGTACCAGGTACCTCGTGCGTCCTTCCTTCCCCTTGCGCTTCCGGATCGTGGCCATCCCTGAACCTCCTCCCGTACTGGTACAAAAATGGTACACGAACTTCCATGCCGAGGAAAGACTACCGTGACACTTACCTAGTAGGTTATTGATTTCATTGAGTTTGTTTTGGTGCCGGAGACGGGACTCGAACCCGTATGCCCTTTCGGGCGGAAGATTTTAAGTCTCCTGCGTCTGCCATTTCGCCACTCCGGCACGTGGACGGGCATTTTAGCAGGGGATCTCCCCTTCTCCCTCCCTCTCCACGTAAGATCTCAGGATGCGCAAACGAAAGATCGTCTGGCCCGCCCTCGCGCTGGCCGCCGCCGTCCCGGCGCTCGGTGCCGCGGCGCCGCTCAAGGTGCAGCCCCCCCAACTCGCGGTCCGCGAGCACCAGCTCGCCAACGGGCTCAAGGTCCTCCTCCACGAGGATCATTCCGTCCCCGTCGTCGCCATCCAGGTCTGGTATCACGTCGGGTCGAAGAACGAGCGCGCCGGCCGCAGCGGCTTCGCCCATCTCTTCGAGCACATCATGTTCCAAGGCTCGGAAAATCTCGCCTCCGGGGAGATGCAGGACTACATCCAGTCGATCGGCGGCCGCTTCAACGCCACGACGGACTTCGACCGCACCCTCTACTTCGAGGTCATCCCGAGCAACCACCTGGAGCGGCTGCTGTGGATGGAGGCCGACCGCATGCGCGCCCTGGACGTCTCGGAGGCCAACTTCGTCTCCGAGCGCAACGTGGTCAAGGAGGAGCGCCGGCTGCGGATCGACAACCCGCCCTTCGGCCGGCTCTTCGAGGTGGTCCTGGCCAACACGTTCACCAGGCATCCCTACAAGATCCTTTCGATCGGCAGCATGTCCGACCTGGACGCGGCGACCATCGAGGACGTGCGCGCGTTCCACAGCACCTACTACGTGCCTAACAACGCGGCCCTCGTCCTCGCCGGCGACTTCGATCCGCAGCAGGCCCTGGGCTGGATCGAGAAGTACTTCGCCCCCATCCCCAAGGGGAAGGAGATCCCGCGCGACATCCCGAAAGAGCCGGCCCAGACGGCCGAGCGCCGCCTGATGGAATACGACGCCAACACGCCGCTGCCGGTCGCGATGCTCACCTATCACGTGCCGGAAGAAGGGCACCCCGACCTCTATGCCCTGGAGGTGGCGAGCCGGATTCTCTCCGACGGCCAGAGCTCGCGCCTCTACCGCAAGCTGGTCTATGAGCAGCAGATCGCTCTGCAGGCCAGCGGGCAGTCGCTGACTCTGGAGGACCCCGGAGTCTTCTACTTCTCCACGATCGTGCAGCAGGGGCACACGATCGACGAGGGAGAGAAGTCCCTGATCGAGGAGATCGAGAAGCTGCAGAACCAGCCGGTCACCACCGAGGAGCTCGACAAGGCCAAGAACCAGCTCATCGCCGGCCAGGTGCTCGGCCGGCAGACCGTCAACGGCAAGGCATCCGACATCGGGCACTTCGCCGTCCTCTTCGGCGACTGGCGCCTGGTCAACCAGCAGATCGAGAAATACCAGAAGGTCTCGGCGGCCGACGTGCAGGCCGTTGCGCGCAAGTACTTCCGTCCCGAGAACCGCACGGTGGTCCACATGCTGCCGGAGGCGATGCGGCCGAGCGAGGTGAAGAAATGAGGAGCCCACTCTGCACCATCGCGGCCCTGGTGCTGGCCGTTCAGGCGACCGTCCTCGGCGCCGCTCAGGAGACCATGAAACCGAAGAAGCCATCCTATCCACCGGTCCAGGAGCCCCGCGAGGTCCACTTCCCCGCCTTCGAGCAGAAGACGCTGGCCAATGGCCTTCGGGTGGTCGTCATCGAGCATGGGGAGACGCCGTCGGTGACGGTCCAGATGCTCTTCCGGGCGGGAAGAGCCTTCGATCCCGCCGCCAAGGCCGGGCTCGCCGCTGCCACCGCCCGGCTCCTGCGCGAGGGGACCGCGACCCGCTCGTCGCAGCAGATCGCCCAGGCCATCGATTCGGTCGGAGGCAGTCTGGATACCTATGGAAGCATGGATTCCGCCGGCGCCTCGCTGCAGGCGACCGCGGATCAGCTCGATCTCGGCCTGGACCTCCTCTCCGACATGGTCCTCCACCCCAGCTTCCCGGCCGAGGAGGTGGAGCGCTGGCGGCGCCAGACCCTCAATGGTTTACAGGTGCAGCAGGAGGACGCCGGTTATCTGGCCGACGCCGCGTTCGACCGGGCGGTCTTCAACGGCCACCCGTATGGTCTGCCGGCGGACGGCACGCCCGAATCGGTCGGCAGCCTGACCCGGGACGACCTGGTCGCCTTCCATCGCGAGCACTACGTCCCGAACCAGGCGATCCTCGCCGTGGTGGGGGACGTGAAAGCCGCCGACGTCTTCGCGCGGGTCGAGCGCGCTTTCGGTGCCTGGCCCCGGGGGAAGGAGCACGAGATCGCGAAGGTGGAGATGGCGCAGGGCGGAAAGCGCCGGATCGTGGTGATCGACATGCCGGACGCGGTCCAGAGCGAGATCCGCGTGGGACAGATCGGGATCGCCTTCACCGATCCGGACGCCTTCGCGGCAGACGTCTACAACTCGATCCTGGGCGGCGGCTCGGGCGCCCGTCTCAACGAGGAGGTCCGCAACAAGCGGGGTCTGTCCTATGGCGCGGGCAGCGGCTTCGTCAAGGCGGTTCAGCCCGGCTCATTCCAGGCGTCGACGTTCACCAAAACCGAATCGACCGTCCAGACCGTGGAGGTGATGCTGGACACGATGCGGGAGCTGAACAAGACGACGGTGCCCGCGGCCGAGCTCGAGGCGCGCAAGACTTACCTGAGCGGCGTGTTCCCGCTGCAGATCGAGACGCCCGACGGGATCGCGGGCAAGGTGCTGGAGGCGATGAAGTACGGCCTGGGCCGGGAGTACATCGAGAGCTACCGCGGCCGGATCGATGCCGTGACCGCCGAGCAGGTGCGCAGCTTCTCCGAGCGGCGGATCCACCCCGAGTCCACCTTGGTGGTCGTGGTCGGCAACGCCTCGGCGTTCCTGCCCGAGCTCCAGAAGAAGCTCGGGCAGGTAGAGGTCATTCCTTATCAGGAGCTGGACCTGCTGCGGGCGGATCTGCGGCGGCCCGGCAAAGCGGAGGAGAAGCCGGCGGGGACGAGATGAAATGAATCGGGTGGCTCGGACATCAGGCATGAGACCTCACCTTGTGCTCGGATCAGCTTCGCGGGGACTAAGTCCCCGCTCCGAATCGTGCTAAGATGAGTCTCGGTTCACCCCCGAAAGGAGATCTAGATGAAGAAGTCCATTGTGGCCCTGGCCGGTGCTGTGTGCGCTGTCGCCTTCCTGCTTCCCGTCACTGCCCAGGCGGCCGGGAACACCGTCGTCATCAAGAACAAGTCCGACTGGGAGCTTCACCAGTTTTTCCTGTCCCCCGTGGACACGGACAAGTGGGGCCCGGATCAGCTCGGCGACCACGTGATCAGCACGGGTGGCACCTTCACTCTGAATGGCATTCCTTGCGACAGCTACGACGTGCGGCTCGTCGACGAGGATGGCGATGAGTGTGTCGTGCCCGGAGTCGATATTTGCGACGGCCAGGCAGGTTGGATCATCACCAACGACGACCTCCTCGACTGCGAGGCTGGCGGCGAAGGCGACGACGAAGACGAAGACGAGTAGGGCCAAGCCACAAAAACCTGCTTTTCCCAACCCCCGCGAGCCCGAGAGGGCCGCGGGGGTTTTGCCGTTCTCAGGGAGAGAGAAGAATCCCCAATTCCTGAAGAACCGGGTTCAATTCAGCCATGAGCTCCTTCAGAGGGATGGGCTCACCCATAGGCTCGAGCCGAGCATTTCCCTCAAACAGGGCGGCACAAGGCTGGCCGTTCAGATTGGAGGGATAGAGGACACCTGCCGCACCCTTCCGATAGAGCTCTCCTGCCAGGAACTGTGTCAGCTCACGGGAACGGCTTTGCAGCTCTGCGAAGTCAAGATTGACAAGTCCGAGATCCAGAAGCGTCCGGGAATACCGGCGCTCCAGATCTCCCCGGACATCCATGGACCTCAGATCGATCAGCTCGCCAGAGAGGACCTCAAGACGCCCCTGGGCCAGAGCCCTCTTCTCCAGCCAAGACCTTTTGACGAGCCCTGCAAGAGTCAACTTTGCACGACCTAGCTCCTCCTCGTACTGGGCGCGCGCGCTCAGATCAGGACGGAAAGGCGCAAGAACCTCGCGAAAGCATGTCTCTCGATCGGTAGCTGCATAGAGAGTGCGGAACTCTCTCTGGGGATCATCGAAGCGGTGGGACCAGGGGCAGCGATTGTGAGGGGTAAAGTCGAGGGGAGTGGGCGCGTGGCCCACCCGCCAGAACAGGAGCCTGCTCAGAATCAGATCTCCGCGAACTCCTGAGCTGCAGTGAGCACGTTTGCCCAGCTCCCACGGTTCCAATTCCGCAGAACATAGGCAGGGGCAGTGTCCTCAAGAGAGGGGTTCATCCCGAAGAACCAGGAGCGGGTCATCTCGTCTCCGCAATCCGGGACCAGACACCGTGCGGCCCAATAGGCCACCTCAAGCCGAAAACGCTCCTCCGGAGCCGGAGAGATCTCACCCTCCGCCCAAGCTCTGACCGTCTTTGTTTCGCTCAAGCCGCTGAGATAGGCGGTGACTTCTTCGCTGAGATGCTCGCACAGATACTCAGCCATCTCACAAACGGCTGGATCGGTCAACTGCCGGTGCTCACGAAACTGACGCTGTGCGCTCATGTAATCCCCCGCGGCGCCTGCCAAAGCTCCTAGCGCCGCACCCATGGCGATTGAGCCTCGACTACGGCTCACCACTCCTCCCAGCAAACCGCCGGTCAGGCTTCCTGCCAAGACCAACAGCGCCGGCCTTGTCACTTCTCGGCTTCTCATGACTTCTTACCACATCCCGCACCTGCCGTCCATGACATTGTAGCATCGGTCCGTTCTTCGATCCAACTTACGCCCCCGCTTTTCTGTCTCGCCACCCGCCTTCCTTATCTCCTGAGTTTCTTATCTCACCGCTGTCTCTCTCCTGTCTCGATCCACAGGCTGTGGAAACCAGGAGCTTGTCTCTCTCTATCTCCATATCACTGGCTTGACGAGATAAGGAGAGGGATTTATGCTGACAAGGGAGACAGACATGCAAACGCCCACTCTGGAAAAGTCCCGGGTCCGAAGCCCCTCGTTTCCCTTCATCTCCCTGCGCGAGGCAGTGGACCGGGCACGGGTGTTCTTTCGAGAGGAAAAGCAGCATGCGGCGCCGGTTCAGGTGGCGGTCACCTATTGGGGCTACTCGTCACTGAAGAGCAGCGGCGCGCCGCGGACGATCGCGGCGCTGCGGGCGTTCGGCCTCATGGAAGGGGATGACGAGATCCACCTGACCGACCGCGCCCTGGCGCTCCTGCGGGACGAGACCCCGCCTGCCGAGAAGCGACGCCTGCTGCAAGAGGCTTCCCGACTGCCGCCGACCTATCGTGTGGTCTGGGATGAGTACCAGGCTGACCTCCCCTCGGACGCCACCTTGTGCAACTTCCTGGAGAAGCTCGGATTCAATCCGGATTCAGCCGATGGGTTCCTGCGCAATTATCGAGAAACGATCCGATTCGCCGGGCTCACCACCAACGCGGTTCCGGGGACGGCATCCCTGCCGCCCCCCTCCCCTGCTCCTGAGCCCCAAGGGTCCATCTCCTCGGGGCTCATCGAGCGTTTTCCGCTGGCCGATGGCGGTCTCGAAGTCCGGTTGCCCCGGAAGGTCACCCGGCGCGAGGCGGAACAACTGCGGATCTTCTTCGACCTCTGGCTCAAAACCGTCACGGCACCTTGACTGCTACGCCGCCGGCGCCGCCTTCCCGCCCGGACGCGGCGCGTACCAGTCGATCCGCCGCGTCACGAACATGACCAGGGCGAGGATCGCGAAGAGGCCGACCGAGCCGAGCAGCAGGGCGTAGTCCTCGGCCTGGAGCAGCACGTAGAGGTAGCCGTAGAGGGCCGCCAGCGCCGCCGACGTGCCCAGGGCACGCAGCCGGCCGCGCAGGATCGCCGCCGAGTAGCCGCCGATCAGTCCCACGGTGGCCGCCGAGGCCACCGTGTAGGCCAGGCCGAACGGCGCGTGCTCCGAGATCGACAGGAGCAGCAGATAGAAGAGGATGAGGGCCGAGCCGACCAGCAGGTACTGCAGCGGGTGCAGCGAGAACGGGTTGAAGACCTCGTACAGAAAGAAGGTCAGGAAGGTGAGCAGCAGGAAGAGCATCCCGTACTTCAACGAGCGCTCCGTCTTCTGATACGCGTCCACCGGCAGGAAAAGATCCACGCCGAACGCAGAGGCGTCGAGGGCGTCCTGCGGCGCCACCGTGGAGGCTTCGGTCGACCGCCACTGCTGCGGATAGCTCCGTCCGAAGTACGGCACGCTCCAGGTCGCATTGAAGCCCTTCTCCCCCACCTGGCGGGACTCGGGCAGATAGGCGCCCACGAAGCTGGGGTCGGGCCACGGGGAGCTCAGGGTGACGGTCGTCTGCTGGCCCAGAGGGAGGAACTTGAGCGACCGGCTGCCGTCCAGCACCAGGTCGAAGGCGAAGGCATAGGTGCGTCCGGCCTCGCCGCCGGCCAGGCCCGCCACAGGCGTGCGCAGACCGCGGCTCCACATCCCCTCGACCGCACCGCCAGGGGACAGGGCCAGGTCCTGCCCCGCCCAGGAGACCTTCACGCTCCGGCGCAGACCCCGCATGTCGGGCACTCCGAAGGCCAGCTCGGCCTCGTTCCACAGGATGTCCTCCTCGGCGACTCCCCATACAGCCAAGCTCGGCTGGCGGAACGTCCCCTTCCAGCTCAGGCGGGCGCGGTAGACCGCCACCTCGAAGATCCCGCGGCTGCGCCGCTCGGGATTGATCTGCCCGGAGATCGCCAGTTCCTCGGGAAGGAAGATGGCATTCACCGTCCAGACCTGGTTCTTGCCGTTCTCGTCCTTGCCCCGCACGAGGTACGGGACCCGCAGCACCGGGCCGCTCAGGGTCTGCTCCATCCCCCAGGAATTGGCAACCTCGGTGGCGGTCTGGTCGTGCCGCGCTTGCCGCTCCGAGATCAGGCCTCGCACCATCGACAGAGGGATGAGCAAGGCGAGCATCAGCAGTCCGATGACGACCATCTTGAACAGCACCGAATCGCGCAGGGGCCGCCGCTGGGCAGGGGCCGCCGCGACAGAAGTCTCTCCGAACATGTCTCTCGTCCTCCGGGTTATCTTTGGATAGGGGCCGGACGCTCCGGCGCCCGGCCCCCCCGCAGACATTCATCAGACCGCGCCGGCCCGCCGTGAGAAGGGCGGTATCGTGGAGAGAGGCACGGAGATCGTGGCGGAAATGTGGCGTCCCGCCCGGCCGAGTAAAGATGCGGTAGATTGCGGGCATGGCCGATTCGCCTGGCAATCTGACCGGCAATCTATCCGGCAATCTATCCGGCGCCAGTGGAGCGCGCATCGCCCTCGTGGACGACGAGGAGAACCTGCGGGAGACGGTGGGCTTCGCCTTGCGCCGCGAAGGCCACCGGGTCGAGCTGTTCGCCGATGGCCTGGAAGCCTGGCGGGCGTTCGAGCGCAACCTGCCCGACCTGGCCATCCTCGACGTCCTGATGCCGCGCATGGACGGCCGCGAGCTCTGCCGGCGGCTGCGCGCTTTGTCCGAGCGGCTGCCGATCCTCTTCCTCACCTCGCGCGACGAGGAGATCGACCGCGTTCTCGGCCTGGAGCTGGGAGCCGACGACTACCTGTGCAAACCGTTCTCGATGCGCGAGCTGGCGGCGCGGGTCAAGGTGCTGCTGCGGCGCGCGGCCCTCTCGCGCGAGCCGGACGGCGGCGAGGAGAGCATCCTGGAGACCGGACCGCTGCGGCTCGACCTGCGGAGGTATCAGGCGACCTGGAAGGGAGCGCCGCTCCCGCTGACCGTCACCGAGCTGTCCCTGCTCCACGCGCTGGTCCGCCACCCCGGCCACGTCAAGACCCGGGTCCAGCTCCTGGAGGAGGCCTACCCGCACGACGCCTACGCGAGCGACCGGACGATCGACAGCCACATCAAGCGGCTGCGCAAGAAGCTGGTCGAGGCGGATCCGTCGTTCGACGGCATTGAGACGGTCTACGGGCTGGGCTACCGCTTCCGGCAAGGGTGACCGTGCGCTTCCTCGCCAGAATCTCGGTCCGCCTCCTGCTGTTCAATATCCTGCTGGTTTTCCTGCCGGCGGCCGGGTTCTTCTACCTGGAGGTCTACGAGAAGGAGCTGCTGGAGGCGCAGGAACGGGCGATGGTGCAGCAGGGGCGTCTGGTCGCGGCGGCGCTCGCCGGCCAAGGCGAGCTGAAGGCGCCGGCAGCCAAGGTGCTGCTGCTTCGTCTGGAAGGGCGGACGGGCTCACGGCTCCGCGTCGTGGATCGCCAAGGGAACCTGCTCGCCGACTCGGCGCGGCTGGTGCCACCGCGTCCGGCGCCGGCTCGACGGGAGGGGCGGTATGACCGGTCGGCCAGCAGCGCGGAGTCGCTGCCGCACCCGCGGGAAAACCCGCTCTACCGGATCGGCGCCTGGCTCTATCGTCTGGTGGGGCGGATCAGCCGCCCCTTCGCGCGTCCCGAGCCGCCGCAGGATACCGAGAAGGTCTACTCGCCCGGCGCGCCGCTGCTCGGTCCCGAGATGCGGTCGGCGCTCGCGGGACGCTACGGCGCCACGATCCGGCCCACCGCCGGCCAGCGCTCGGTGACTCTCTACAGCGCGATTCCGATACGCAGCAAGGGGCAGGTGGTCGGAGCCGTGCTCGTCTCGCAATCGACCTACCGCATCCTGCTGGCGCTCTACGACGTGCGGCTGGACATCTTCCGTGTGGTCCTCGCCGCGGTGGTGGCGGCGGCGGTGTTGAGCCTGCTCGTCTCGGCCACCATCGCCCGGCCGCTCCGCCAGCTCCGCGACCAGGCCCATGCCGTGGTCGACCGCCGGGGGCGGCTGCGCGGGCGGTTCCGCGGCTCGCGGCGGCACGACGAGATCGGGGATCTCGCGCGCGCCCTGGAAGAGCTGACCGGGCGTCTCGAACGCCATCTGCGTTTCATCGAGTCCTTCGCCTCGGACGTCTCGCACGAGCTCAAGAACCCGCTCGCCTCGATCCGCTCGGCCACCGAGATGCTCGGCGAGGTCGAGGATCCGGCGGACCGGCGGCGCTTCCTGGAGATCGCCTGGCGGGAAGTGGCCCGCATGGAGCACCTGCTGTCGAGCGTACGGGAGATCAGCCGGATCGACGCGCGGCTGGAAGCCGAGCCGGCCGGACCGGTGGACCTGCGGGAGCTGCTGCCGGCGGTCCTCGACAGCTTCCGCCTGCATACCGGAGACGGCTCCCGGATCGCCTTCCGCTCACCCCCCGGACCGGTCCACGCAGTGGCCGCCCCCGAGCGCCTGGCCCAGGTCGTCGAGAATCTCCTGGACAACGCCGTCGGCTTCTCCCCTCCGGGCGGCGAGGTGACGGTCGAGCTGGCGGCTGAGCCGGATACGGCCGTGCTGCGGGTGGGCGACCGCGGCCCGGGCATCCCGGAGGAGCACCGCGACCGGATCTTCGACCGCTTCTTCACCTGGCGGCCCGACGAGCCCCACGCGCGCAACGGACACACCGGCCTGGGCTTGGCCATCGTCAAAGCGATCGCCGAGGGCTACGGCGGCTCCGTCTCGGCGCAGAACCGGCCGGACGGCGGCGCCTGTTTCGAGGTTCGGCTCCCCCGGCTGCCGCGGATCAACGATTGACACAAATTCCCTCCCGTCCGGCCGCCAACTCCGATACGATGCGGCGCGCAGCCGACATTGGATTCATCTTCTCGAAGGAGAGCTCACCGCATGAGTCAGCCCCGTCCCATTCTCGACGTCGCGCAGGACCTCGGGATCGACCGCCGTTTCGTGGTGCCGTATGGAGATGACAAGGCCAAGATCCGTCTGGAGGCCCGCGAGTCCGGGCGCCCGCCTGGCAAGCTC
The DNA here is from genome assembly GCA_035264905.1 of Thermoanaerobaculia bacterium. Classification (GTDB taxonomy): domain Bacteria; phylum Acidobacteriota; class Thermoanaerobaculia; order Multivoradales; family UBA5704; genus UBA5704. The sequence continues at coordinate 12,335 of DATFPH010000283.1, read as the reverse complement.
GTGCTGGTCTCGGCCATCACACCCACGAGCGCGGGAGAGGGCAAGACCACGACCAGCATCGGCCTCGCTCAGGGGCTAGCCAAAATCGGCCAGCGGGTGTGCATCGCCCTGCGCGAGCCTTCCCTCGGGCCCATCTTCGGGATGAAGGGAGGGGCCACCGGCGGCGGCAAGTCCGTCCTCGTGCCCGGGGAGGACATCAACCTCCACTTCACCGGCGACTTCCACGCCATCACCACCGCCAACAACCTGATCGCCGCGCTGCTCGACAACCACCTCCAGCATGGCAACGCGTTGGGGATCGACCCCCGCCGCATCCTCTGGAAGCGGGTGATGGACATGAACGACCGCTCGCTCCGCCGCGTCATCATCGGTCTCGGCGGTCCGCTCGAAGGGGTGCCGCGGGAGACCGGGTTCGACATCACGGCGGCCTCCGAGATCATGGCCTCGCTCTGCCTCGCTGAGGACGCCGCCGACCTGCGGACGCGCCTCGACCGCCTGCTCCTCGGCCTCACCGCGAAGCAGGAGCCGGTCACCGTCGCCGACCTCGGGATCGTGGGCTCGCTCATGGTGGTCCTGAAAGACACCCTGATGCCGAACCTGGTGCAGAGCCTGGAGGGTGTGCCGGCCTTCGTCCATGGTGGCCCGTTCGCCAACATCGCCCACGGCTGCAACTCGGTGATCGCCACCAAGATGGCCCTGGCCTACGGCGACTGGGTGGTCACCGAGGCCGGCTTCGCCTTCGACCTCGGAGGTGAGAAGTTCTTCGACATCAAGTGCCGGACCGCCGGGCTGAACCCCTCGGCGGTGGTGATCGTGGCTACGATCCGCGCTCTCAAGCGGCATGGCAACGTGCCGAACGACGCCCTGGCGAACCCCGATCCGGCCGCGGTGGAGCGCGGCGTGGGCAACCTGCTCAAGCATGTGGAGAGCGCTCAGGCGTTCGGCAAACCCGTGGTGGTGGCCCTCAACCGCTTCGCCACGGATTCGGACGAGGAGATCGAGGTCGTGCGCCGCGCCTGCGCCGCCATCGGCGTGACCTGCGTCACGGCGGACCACTACAGCCAGGGAGGCGCCGGGGCGGTCGAGCTGGCCCGGGCCGTGGTCGAGCAGGCGCAGGCGACGCCCTCGCCCCTGCGGCCGCTCTACGAGCTCTCCGAGCCGATCCCCGTGAAGATGGAGAAGATCGCGCGCGCCATGTACGGCGCCAAGAACGTGGTCTTCAGCGCCGAGGCGGAGAAGGACCTCAAGCTGATCCGCAAGCTGGGCGCCGAGGGTCTCCCCCTCTGCGTGGCCAAGACCCCGGCCTCGCTCACCGACGACCCGAACGTCGTGGGCCGCCCCGAAGGGTTCGACATCACGGTCCGCAGGCTCATCCTGTCGGCCGGGGCCGGCTTCGTGGTGCTCCTGCTCGGCGACATCCTGCGGATGCCGGGCCTGCCGGCGTCACCGCAGGCGCTGCGGATCGATTTCGCGGACGGAGAGATTCACGGGTTGATGGCTGGATAGAGGGGCCGGGGGTGAGGGCCCTACCGCGTGTAGAACCCCGACACCGTGCGTGCCTGATATCCCCGCCCCTTCACCTCCACTCCCACCTTCCGCCACACCTCCGGCGCGGCCTCGCGCGGGTAGTAGGTGAGGAGGTACTGGCTTCGCAGCTCGCGGAGGATGTTGTCGTAGACCTCCCGCAGGTTCTGGCTGGGCATGACGAAAAAGGCGCGGCCGCCGGTCGCGGCGGCGAGGCGGTCGAGCCTCTCGGCGTAGCTGTCGAGCGGCTCCAGGATGCCGGACTCCGCAGCCCTCGCCGCCTTTTGATTGGTGACGATCAGGTAGATCGGGACGTTGCTCCGCCGCGCTTCTCGGATACAGGTGCGGTAGGAGGTCTTCTCCCCTTCACCGATGCCGTCCGAGTACACGACCAGCGCCTTGCGGCCGGCGACTCCCTGGAGCTTCTGCAGCGAGAAGACGATCGCCTCGAAAAGGTCCGAGCCGCCGTCCGCCCGCATCACGTCGAGGCCGGAAGATACGGTGGCGAGGTCGCCGGTGATTCCCGTGACCAGCCGCGGCTCGGAGTCGAAGTCCACCAGGAGAGCCCGGTCGCGGGCCGACAGGCCTCCAGTCAAGAGTGTGCGTGCAGCCTCCCGCACGTCCGGGAGCTTCAAGAACATGCTCGCCGAGGAGTCGAAGGCCAACCCGAGGCTCAACGGGGACGAGCCCGCGTCGTCGAAGCCCGCGATCGCCTGGTCGCGGCCGTCTTGGAGGAGCCGGAAATCGTTCCGCGTCAGACCGCGCACCGGCCGGCCGTTGCGGTCGGTGACCACGACGTAGAGCTCGACGAGCCGCACGTCCAACCGTTCGCCCATGGCGGTCGAGTTGAGCAGGACCGCATCTTCCGCGGTGGTGCCGTCGTCCAGCAGGGCGCTGGCCCGGAGATAGCCCACCGGCCGCTCCCGCGGGACGTTCACCCGGTGCCGGTAGGGCGCTCCATATAAGGTCGCCGCCAACTCGTCGTTCCAGAAGATCTCGAGCCGCTCCAGGCGCCGTTCCGGAGGGAGACGGAGATCGATCTCGACGTCGACCGGCCCGATCGCCTTGCCGCCGGCCGGGGAGACGATGCGCACGCCGCGGCCGCTCCAGGGCTTCGTCCGGACCGGCGCCTCCGCCACCTCCAGGATCGGCTCGTCGTCCTCCTCCTCTTCCGCCTGTTCCGTCACCACCGGGAGAAGCCGGCTTCCCCAGGGTCCGCCCGCGGGGTCGTCGAGCACGACCGCGATCCGGTCCGCGCCCGATGGCAGCGACAGCGGCACTCGCCACACGCCATCCGCGAGATCCGCGGGGGACAACAGGCGTTGGGTGGTCATGCTCTCGGAGCCTGAGGGGATCGCCAACGTGAGCCGCTGGCGGGCCGGCTCCTCGGGCCGCAGCTCCAGAAGCCACGATGCGATGCCCGATGCATCGACCACCTGGCGAAGCATGGCGGCGGCCGGGAGGTCCTCATTGTCCTCTTCTTCGGCAAGGAGACGCTGTGCGCGCCGGACTGCGATCACGTCCGGGACCGCGGGCCCGCTCCACCTGCCAGCCTTCGTCTTTTCCGCGGAAGCAACCCGCACCTCGATCGGATGAAGCGCTCCGTCCGAAGGCGCAGGAGCCTCGTAGCGCACCCAGACACGAGAGCGGAGCCGGGCAAGCGCGTTCGCCGTCGCCGATTGGGTGGTGAGCACCTCGCCGCCGGTCTCCTCTGCCAGCGCCGCGAGCGGTGCCCGCGGGTCCGCCAGCTCCGGCGGCGCAGGCTCGGCCGGAGCCTCGTCTTTTTTCTTCCGTCCGGGAGTGACCACCACGCCGATGGGGACCTGTTCGGTCGACTGCGTGCGCCACCGCCCCAACTCAGGAAGCTTCTGGTTCCCGACCGGCATGGGAAGAACGGTCCAGCCGAGTGCCGCGGCGGAGCGCGCCAGATCCCGGCTCCGCTCCGCCAGGCTCGGGTCGGCGAGCCCGGCGCCGAGGGCGGACCGCCGCGCCCGGTCTGAGATCCAGCCCAGATACGGAGCGCGGGGATCGAGATCGAAGCCGTCGCTCACCAGGAACAGGACCCGCGGACCGCCCTGCCCCCGCGCATCCGCGAGCCACTCCAGAAGAACGTCCTGCTGATGTCCCGCCAGCCGCGCCTCGGCCGCGACCGCCTCCTCCAGGCGCTCGGCCTGGTCCTCGGGGCGGTCTGTCGGCGCGCCGACTTCCGCGAGAAACCGTTGGCGGAGCACGCGTAAATCGTCGCGCCCGTCGCCGGTGAGGAGGAGCCGCGAAAGGGCATCGTCGAGAACCGCCGGATCGCGGGTGGGGAGCAGAGCGGGCCGCGGCTCCGGCTCGGCGATCACAACCTCCACCGGACCCAGAGCTGTCAGCTCCTGGGCCTGAGCGGCGAGGAGACCGGCGGCGCCGCGGACCGAGCGCGTCCCGGCCAGGATGCGGTCGACATAGACGACCACCCGCCAGGGCTTCCCCGTCTCCACACCAAGCACCCGGCGCGGCACGCCCTCTTCAGTGACGGCAAAGTTTTCGGTCTTGGGCTCACGTAAAGGAGCATCCCGGCGGTCGAGAGCCTCGACGGCCAAGCCGGATTCAGTCGTGGGAACAGGAGCGGGAGCTTCCGCGGAGATCTGGAATGCGAGGAGAAAGAGGGACGACAGGAACGACAGCCAGGAAATCACGGAGGCAATTGTACCCTCACCTCAGGCTGTGCCTTGCCGTCCTTGGACTTACCGGATACCCAGCTCTTCGAGAGAACCTGCGATAAGAAGCTTGTCGGCGAGGCGGGTCAGGCGCGTAGCCGAGTAGATGCCCTCCACCTTCTTACGAATTGGCTCCGGCAGCGGACCGAAGCGCTGATCCATCTGATGCAGGACGATCTGCCGCATCCCATCGGCGATCATCCGCTCCGACCAGGTCAAATCTCGCATTGGGTTCATTGGCTTCTCCCGTTCCCTCGGACTGAGTCTTTTATACTCCTCCATCTCCTCCGGCGTCAAGACCAGATACGTTTCGACGCAATCTACCAGCAGCAGACGCCTCTGCTCGTCCAGCCGTCCCGCATCAATGCGCTGCAAACAGGCGAGCTTGTGCTCGGCCCGGCTCCAGCGGCCGGGCGTCATCAGTGGGGCCAGACCCCAGGCGAGCGGCTCCGGCTTGCTCAGGTAGTCCTCCGCCCGGCAACCGGAGAGGTTGAACGCCAGATAGCGGAAACAGTTCAGGCCCGGACCGGCGATTTCCCCATCCGGTGCCATGGTATGGATTCCGGGTGTACCGCCGCGCAGATTCACCAGGATCGACAGAACCGGGCCTCCATAGCGGGCCTGGATGCGGCCCGCATACTCACGAAGGCGGCGGAGCATCCGCGTGCGGGACCTGGCTTCGACCTCTACGTGGACCAGCACCGAGCCGCCGCCTGGCATCGGGAATCGGGCCAGGATGTCGGCTTCCCGGCGGTCTTCTTCGAGGAGCTCCTTGTCGAGGAAAACCGGAGAGCTCCGGCGCTTCCCCAGGGCGAGGCTCGGTACCACCAGCCGGAGAAGATCCGGCAGGAAGAAGCGCAGAACTCTCTTGAACAATCGGTCGTGACGGGGCGGCATGGCGTCTCCTGTGGGAGACCACCAGCCGACCTCGGCTGATATGCGCTCCCGCCCCTATATAAGTCGTAAACTCGAGGTCAAATCTTGCACTCGTCGTGGAAGAAAGTCGAAGTTCGTGCCCGCTCGTTCCTTCCCGAGCTCCTCCCGCACCCGCACCACCTCCCCCACCACCACCAGAGCCGGCGTCGCCAACCCCTCCCGCTCCACGGTCGCCGCCAGCCCCCCGAGCGTCGTCACCACCACCCGCTCGTCCGGCAGCGTGCCGCGCGAGATCACCGCGGCCGGCGTCTCGGCAGCGCGACCGTGCGCCTGGAGCAGATCAGCCACCGCGCCGAGACGCGACAGCCCCATGAGGATCAGCAGTGTGTCGATCCGCGCCAGCGCCTCCCAGTCCACCCGGTCGTCGCCCAGGCAATGGCCGGTGACCACGGCGAAGCTCGTGGCGACCCCGCGGTGGGTCACCGGGATGCCGGCCCGCGCGGGAACGCTCGTCGCGCTCGTCACGCCCGGGACGACCTCCCAGTCCACGCCCGCCGCAGCGCAGGCGAGCGCCTCCTCGCCGCCGCGGCCGAACACGAAGGGATCGCCCCCCTTGAGGCGCACCACCACCCGGCCGGCCTGTGCATGCCGCACCAGGAGAGCGTTGATCTCCTCCTGCGCGCAGCGGTGGTTCCCCGCCTCCTTGCCCACGTCGATCCGGATCGCGCGGGACGGCGCCTCGTCGAGGAGCTCGGGCGCGACCAGCCGGTCGTGGACCAGCACGTCGGCTTGCTGGAGACAGCGGAGGCCGAGCACCGTGATCAGGTCCGGATCCCCGGGTCCCGCTCCGACGAGGTAGACGATCCCGGCGCTCCTCAAGCGGCCTCCTCCTCCACCGCTCTCTCGGGCTCGACGCCGAGGATATCGCGGAACCTCCCCACCGCCGCGGTTTCGTCCCCTTGCCGCAGCAGATCGAGGACGTCTGAGTCGACCAGCCGGTACCAGAGCTCGCGCCGGGTGGCGAAATCCGGCCAGCGCCGCGCCAGGGCCGCGCGCACCGAGCCGGCCAGGGAGAGGAAGCGCCCGTACTCCTCGCCGAGCTGCGCCTCCAGCCACTGGCGCAGCCGCACCGCCAGGACCGGCGCCTTGCCGCCGGTCGAGATGGCGATGGCGAGGTCCCCGCGCCGCACGATCGAGGGCGCGATGAACTGGCAGCGCGGCACGTCGTCCAGCGTGTTGATCAGGATGTTGCGGTGCAGAGCCTCCTGCCAGACCGCCTCGGCCATGTCCGGCGTCTGCTCGCAGGAGATGACCAGGCAGGCGCCGTCGAGGTCCCCGGGGTGATACCCGCGCGGGCGGTGCAGCAGGCGCCCTGCCTCCACCAGCGCAGTGAGAGCCGGCGTCAGGGCCGGAGCGATCACCGTCACCATGGCCTCCACGGCGAGCAGGCCGCGCACCTTCTCCTCGGCCAGGTGCCCTCCGCCGACCACCGTGCAGGGACGGCCCCGGAGATCAAGGAAGACCGGATAGTGCATCTCAGACCTCCAGGCTCTCCACCGTCACCCCATGCCGGTCGAATTCCAGGGACAGGCGGTAGTGGTCGGTGGACAGGCCCAGGCGGAAGACGCCCGGCCCCTGGGAGGTGACCACCAGGCCTTCGATCGTCTGGCCGGCGAGGGCGCGCAGCGCGGCATTGACCGCCTCCGTGGACCGGCGTGCCGCCGCACCCCGTGGAGTCTTGTGGAACAGGCGCAGCAGGGCCTGCTCGCCCTCCGCGCCGTGAATCTTCCGCGCGCGGCCGGTCTGGAGCGTCATCTCGAGAGCGGATTCGAGCCGCGGCAGGAGCGGCTCCGGCACGCCGCCGTCCGCGACGGCCGCGGCGAGATCCTCCCAGGGCGCCCGCGCCTGGGAAGTCTGGAGGCCCGCGAGCAGCGCGGCGATCTCCTCGCCCAGGACCTCGCGCTGGAACACGTCGAGCTCCAGGCCCTCGACCGCCGTGGCGACCGTCACGCCGAAGCCTCCTCGGGACCTTTCGCTCCCTGGTGGACGATCGCCTCCATCTCGTGCTCGAAGCCGCCGGTCTCGATCGGACAGTGGATGCCGCACTCCTTGGGCGCGTTCTTCTCCCACCACCAGCGGCCGGCGCGCGGGTCTTCCCCGGCCGCGGTAGCGCGCGTGCAGGGGCCGCAGCCGATGCTGGTGAACCCCTTGGCGTAGAGGCCGTGGACCGGAACGTCGTGCTCCCGGTTGTAGTCGTAGACCTCCTGGATCGTCCAGTCGGCCAGCGGGCTGATCTTGGCGAGGCCGCCGTGATCGTGGTCGATCTCGATCTTGCGGATGTTGGCCCGGCTCGCCCACTGCTCGCGGCGCAGGCCGGTGAGCCAGCCGGAGAGCCCTTCGAGCGCCTTGCGGAGCGGCTCCACCTTGCGCACGTTGCAGCAGAGCAGGCGCGCCGGCACCGACTTGCGGAAGAGGTTCGGCCCGTGCTTGCGCATCATGTTCTCCACCTGCTCCGCGTCGGGGAACTTGACCTCGACCGTGATCCCGTAGCGGTTGCGGATCTCGTCGATCATGTCGTAGGTCTCTTGCGGCAGGCGGCCGGTGTCCACCGTGAAGACGCGCACGCCCGGATCGATCCGCCAGGCCATGTCGAGGATGGCCATGCCTTCGGCCTGGAAGCTGGTGAAGAGAGCGGCGCGGCGGCCCCAGCGCTCCAGCGCCCAGGCGATCACTTCCTGCGGCGTGGCGTAGTCGAATTCCTCGGCGAGCTGCCCCGCCTCCCAATCGTCGAGAAGGTCGTCGGCGTACCCTACTTCCAGCATGATCAGACCTCGCTCCGGCTTTCCGCCGGCGTCGAAGACATCAAAGGAACTTCCCCTCCGATGGCGAAAGCGACCAGCTCCTCGTCCGAGCACCGGGCGAAGAACCGCTGGAGGGGCTCTCCATCGAGACGCGCCGTGAGCCAGGCGCGGAAAAGACGTTCGATGTACAGATGGACCGCCGGCGCCGGGACCCGGCGCAGCACGGGACGGCCGATCGCCGCCTCGCGCGCCAGGCCGCCGCGCAGGAAAAGGTCGTATCCCTGGAGGCGCTCCCCCTGGGGACCGCGCTCGCGGAGCGTCGTCCCCTGGAGGCCGATGTCGCCGATCCAGTGATGGGCGCAGGAGTTGGGGCAGCCATCGAGGTTCAGACGGAGGGAGCCGGCCTCATCGCCGAAGGTCGCCTCCAGATGCTCCACGATCCCCCGCAGCCGGCCCTTGGTCTCCGCCACCGTGAAATTGCAGAACGGATCGCCCGTGCAGGCGATGCTCGTGCTGCGCAGAGGGTGCGTATCGATGGGATAGCCGAGAGTCGCCACTTGACCGACCACCTCGTCCACCCGCTCGCCCGGGATCCCGGTCAGGATGAAGTTCTGCCGGCGGGTCAGGCGGACGCCTCCGCCGTACTCTTCAGCGAGATCGGCCACGGCGCGCAGAGCGGCGCCGTCCATCAGTCCGAGATAGACCGGGAAGCCGGCGTAGAAGAGGCCATCCTGCCGCTGGGGGTGAACCCCGGCGTGATCGAATTCCGCCTCGGGCGGAAGCGGCACCGCGCCATCCTCCAAACGGCGGCCGAGCCGCTCCTCGACGCGGGTCCGGAACACCGCGGGCCCGAGGTCGTGGACCATGTACTTGAGGCGCGCCCGGGTGCGCGACAGCCGGTAGCGGAGGTCCTCGCGCCAGACGTCGACCATCGCGCGGAGGACCTCGAGCGACTCCTCGATCGGCACCCAGACCCCGAGATCGTCGGCCAGCCGCGGCCACGTCGAGAGGCCGCCGCCGGCGCGCACCGCGAAGCCGGGCCGGCCGTCGCGCGGCGCGCCGATCAGGGCGAGGCAGTGGATCTCCGGCGCGTTGCACTGGTGCGGGCAGGCCGCGATGGTGATCTTGTGCTTGCGCGGCAGGTCCGAGTACTCGCGGTTGCGCAGGAAGAAATCCGCGGTCTCGTCGAGCAGCCCGCGCACGTCGAACAGCTCGTCCTGAGCGATACCCGCCACCGGGCAGCCGGTGATGTTGCGCACGTTGTCGCCGCACGCGCCGGCCGTGGTCAGCCCGGCGGCCTCCAGGGTGGCGAGGACCTCAGGGATGCGCGCCAGCTCGATCCAGTGGAGCTGCACGTTCTGCCGGGTGGTCAGCTCGGCATGGCCGCGGCCGTCGCGGTCCGCGATCTCGCCAATGACCCGGAGCTGCGCCGGCGTCACGATCCCGCCGGGCATCTTCACGCGCAGCATGAAGTAGCCGAGCTTGGGCTTGTCGTGGTAGAGGCCATACCACTGGAGCCGGACGAAATCCTCCTCCGCGACCGCCTCATACCCGGCCGTGATCATGGCGGGGAGGTCATGGATGACCGCCAGCCCGCCCTTCTCGTGCTTGAAGCGCTCGACCGAGTTGCGCTTGTGGACGAGGTCCCAGGTGACCTCCCCTTCCACGCCACGGAGACTGCTCATCGGCACCCCCTTGGAGACAGACCTGCCACAGGACGTGCCCCGGTAGGCACGTACGGACTAAAAAGACTCTGCTGGGTTTCAGGTGCGTGTCAGCGGGTGCGGGCCATGAAGCGGCTCACACCCGCTTGCTACATGTGCACCGCGGTTTCCCGGGGGGCGAATCGGCGCTGGGGCCGGCGAGGTGAAGAGGCGCGTCACCCATTTGTGATGATTGTAGTAGTGAATCCCTGGGATTGTCTAGTGGGTTGGTCACGATTAGGTGACAGTCGGGGGTGAGGGCGGTGACAGGGGGCTGGAGAACCCTAGGAGAAGGAGATTCCCGTGGTATCCTCGACGACATTGGAACCCATGCCGGCCGCTGCTCCATCCGAGGGTCTGGTCCGGCTCAGGGCAACTGGAGTATCGTATGGCCACTATTCCCCTTCGCCACGATATCGACTATCCGGAATCCGACGGCCAGCCCACGGGAGAGACCGAATTCCACCGCGACGAGATGTTCGACCTCATCGCGGCACTGAAGGATCAATTCCTGGAGATCGCTGACGTCTACGTGGCCGGGAACCTCTTCCTCTACTACGTGGAAGGCGACCGGCGCGCCGTGGTGTGTCCGGACGTGTTCCTGGTGAAGGGAGTCCCCAAGCAGCCGAAGCGGCGGATCTACAAGCTCTGGGAGGAAGGCCACGCTCCCTCCCTGGTGATCGAGGTGACCTCGCTCCACACCCGGGCCGAGGATCAGAAGGACAAGAAGAAGGTCTACGAACGGTTGGGCGTCGAAGAGTACTTCCTGCACGACCCCTTCGGTGAGTACCTGTCGCCCGTCCTGCAGGGCTTCCGTCTCGTTGAAGGGAGGTACCGTCCCCTCTCCCCCTCTCCCGACGGCTCGCTGATCAGCAACGTCACGGGCCTGCGTCTCCGTCCCGAGGGACAGCGGCTCCGCCTCCTAGATCTGGCGACAGGCGAGCCTCTTCTCTGGGATGAGGAGGTGCGGGAGCAGGCGCGCCGGGCCGCCCGGGCCGAGGATGCCCTCCGGGCTGCGGAGGAAGAGGTGGCCCAGCTCCGGCGGAAGCTCGAAGATCTTAAGCCGAGTTGATCGGCCGGCCCCACGCCAAGGCCACAGATTTTCGGTTTTTGGGGAGCGGTGATCGGGTGACGTTAAGGAGGCAACCCATGAGCCGAAGACTGTCAATTTACGAAGGATCGGCGGTAGCGACGCTTGCCTTTGTCCTAATCGCCTTGCCCCTTGATGCCCAAACCGTAATCTGGACGACCGACCCGGGTAAGGCGGCCGTTCTGCAGGGCGCCGGCATCGCCGACCAGATTCTGGCAGAGCAGGAACGGCTGCGTACGACACCCATGGTTCACCGGAAGATTGGCCTGCGTCCGGCAGCTGGTGAGGAGGTGGTCGTCAGATCCGGGGAAGTGATCGTCGCCCGCCTCGCATACCAGGCCTCGTACATGGCGAAGCCCCGTGCTGACTTCGTGAGCACATCGGGCACCCCGATCCGAGCCGAAGGCTTCCGCGTCTTCAAGATGCTCAACAACCGCTGGTGCGGACGTGGCGGTCGATGCTATGAGGACAAGGATCGGGACGGGGACTGGGACGGCGCAGGGCAGGCAAGAGGCCGCTGGGTGGATGTGCCTTACGAGAGCATGGAGCTGCGCAAGCCCATCGAAGGCGAAGACCGCCGGGAACTCATGCTCCTCGACGCGAGGACCCCGGTGAGCATTGAGTACCGGGAGTGGATGGGAGGCTCGCTGGTAAACACGGAAGCCTGCGCGCCCGTCGAAGCCTCCCGCTATAGCTGCCACGGCCTCGCAGTGACCGAGGTCGGTCGGGAGGACGAGGCGATCCGCTTCCTGGTAGAGGTGGCGCAATGAGTGGCACACCTACAGGGGGCGACAGTATGCGGAAGGAATATGACTTCACTGGCGCCAAGCGCGCCAAGGACGTGCCCCATCTGGCCAAGCTCGGTGACGGAGGGGACGGTCACGCGCCCCAGAACAGCGCCCGTTGTACCCGTCCGTGTCTGGAGGGCGGGTCTCAGCAGCCCGACTGCCCCAATCAGCGCTCCGCTCGAACGCCTGGTTTGGCTTCTCCAGTTTTGGTTTGGTGGCTAAATAGGGCCAAAAGCGGGCTTGCCGCAGCCTTTCGCTGGATGTAAAGAATCCGTTCCTGAGGAGACATCTGCGCCATCTCCTCGCTCAGATGATCTCGCAGTTGCCTCATCAACTGGACGGAATCAAACTCTTTAATCTTCTGATTCATCCTGTAGTACCTCCAGAGGGCTCCGAATCTCCAAAAGAGCGTAACCCTCCCGAAGATTAACGGAATTATATTTGTGAATGCGGTCGAGGTTCACGATATGCTTGAAGTTCCAACTCACAAGAACATCTACCTGAGCGACTGTCGCAACGGCAATGTGCTGAGAGTCTGCAATCATGCGCGACGACAACGCTCCCTGCCGCACATACTCCCCGGCGAGTTGCGTCGCTTCGTCAGTTAACACCACATACTCCACATTGGCTGGGTCTATAGCTCGCAAAACAGCCTGCACCTGATCTGGGGCTCCTGCCAACTCGGCAATCATCACGTCAGAGATCACGATGATTGCGGATTCCGACGAAGCCGGCCACCCATTCCGACGGGAAGCCGGCCACCCATTCCGAGGCGAAGGCGGCCACCCTGCCGGGCATAGTGGCGAGCAGGGCTCATGGTGGATCGAAGTGGCCGCCTTGAGGCCCGATAACGG
>DATFPH010000282.1:0-41489 GCA_035264905.1 Thermoanaerobaculia bacterium | reverse complement strand
TCCTTGAAGGCGGACACACCCATGAAATTAGTGGGGTAGTAGCGCTAGACAGCCGCCGGGTGGTTTCTAGCTCGGACCGAAGCCTCCAAATCTGGGATGTGGAAACAAGAGAGAGGCTAGGGCTCTTCTTGCTAGACGCCCGAGTGGAAGCCATGGCAGTGGCCCAGAATGGCCGGATCATCATCGCTGGTGATGCCTCAGGGCGTCTTCACTTCTTTGATCTGGTCGAGTCCTCCTAAGATCCACCTTTGTCGGCGCGCCGACAAACCCTCGAAACTCCTTGAGGATACCGCCATAAATCCTCAACCATCACCTGAGGGTTGCCACATGGCCCGGCCTTTGCTACCGTCCGGACCGATGCAAGGGACTGAATCCAAGTTCGACGTGCCGCTCGCGGAGCTCCGGAAGAGGATCGAGGAGCTTCAGGGCTATCCCGCCGGGAGCAGCCAGGAGAAGGAGCTGGAACGGCTGCGGACCGCTCTCCGCAAAAATACGACCGAGGTCTACGGCAACCTGTCCCGGTGGCAGAAGGTCCTCGTGGCCCGCCATCAGGACCGTCCCTATACGCTCGACTACGTCCATTTCCTCATGGAAGACTGGGTCGAGCTGCACGGCGACCGCGCGTTCGGGGATGACCCGGCGATCGCCGCCGGCTTCGCCCGGTTCCGTGGGCGCAGCGTCGCCGTGATCGGTCATGAGAAGGGGCGCGACACGAAGGAGCGCATCACCCGGAACTTCGGCCAGCCGCGGCCGGAGGGCTACCGCAAGGCCCTCCGCGTCATGAAGCTGGCGGAGAAGTTCCGGCTGCCGGTCCTCACCTTCATCGACACCGCGGGCGCCTATCCCGGGCTCGATGCCGAGGAGCGCGGCCAGGCCGAGGCGATCGCCCGCAATCTCATGGAGATGGCGGTGCTCTCGGTGCCGATCATCGTCACGGTGACTGGCGAAGGGGGGAGCGGCGGAGCTCTGGCCCTGGGCGTGGGCGACCGCGTCTACATCCTGGAGTACGCGACCTATTCGGTGATCTCGCCCGAAGGGTGCGCGGCGATCCTCTGGAAGGACCAGGAGAAGAAGGCCGAGGCCGCCGAGGCGATGCGCATCACGGCTCCCGACCTCCTGCAACTCGGAGTGGTCGACGAGATCATCCCCGAGCCCCCCGGCGGCGCCCACACCGATCCGGAGGCGACCTGCCGGCGTGTGGGCGACGTCATCGCCAAGGCGATCGACGATCTGTCCCGTCTCAATCCGCAAGAGCTCATTGCCCGCCGGTACGACAAGTTCCGGGCCCTCGGGGTCTTCGACGAGGGGTAACGCGAGCGTGCCCGCAGCGGAGTGGGTGGCCGCTCCGGTGCCGGATGGTGCCGCCGATCTCGAGCGGGTGGGACTCCCGCGCTGGATGGCGGTCCTGCTGGCCCGCCGCGGCGTGACGGATGAGGCCGGGGCCCGGCGCTTCCTGCAGCCGTCTCTCGATCAGCTCCACGATCCCTTCCTCCTGCACGGCATGGAGACCGCCGTCGAGCGCCTTCTCGCCGCGCGCGACCGCCATGAGAAGGTGGCGATCGTCGGCGACTATGACGTGGACGGCGTCACGGCCACGGCCATTCTCCTGGCCGTTCTCAAGAATTGCGGCTGCGATGCGATCCCGATCGTGCCGCACCGCCTGCGCGAGGGGTATGGCTTCCAGCCGGTCCACGTGGAGCGCGCCCGCGCCGAGGGGTGCTCGGTGATCGTCACGGCCGACTGCGGCAGCTCGTCGCTGACGGCGGTGGAGGAGGCGAGGTCCTCGGGCATCGACGTGGTGGTGACCGATCATCACTTGCCGGGATGCGAGCTGCCGGCTGGCACGGTGCACATCAATCCGCGGCAGCAGGTCTGCTGCTATCCGTTCCGCGACCTGGCGGCGGCCGGGCTGGCGCTCAAGCTGGCGCAGGCGTTCGCCGGCCGCTGTGGCAAGGAGCTCGATCCGGCGCCTCTGCTGCGCATCGCCTGCCTGGGGACGATCGCCGACCTGGTGCCGCTGCTCGGGGAGAACCGGGTGATCGCCTCGTTGGGGCTGGCGGCGTTGGCGGACGTCCGCTCGGCCGGGCTCAAGGCGCTCCTGCAACAGGCCGGGGTCAAGCCGCCGTTTTCCGCCGCGGACGTGGGCTACCGGATCGGCCCGCGCATCAACGCGGCCGGCCGGCTCCACGAGGCGGAACGGGCGTTGGAGCTTCTGCTGAGCCGCGATCCGAAGCGGGCCGCGGAGCTGGCGGCAGAGCTCGATGCGTTGAACCGCGACCGCCAGGCCGAGGAGGCGGGGGTGGTGGAGCAGGCGTTCGCGATGTTCGCGGAGCGGGCTCCGTTGCCGCCGATCCTGGTGGGCTGGAGCCCGGAGTGGCACAAGGGCGTCGTGGGGATCGCCGCGGGGCGGGTGGCCAAGGAGCTGAATCGGCCGACGCTGCTGCTGGCGGTCGAGGAGGACGTGGCCACCGGCTCGGGACGGAGCATCCACGGCCTCGATCTGCATGCGTTCCTGCTCGCCTGGAAGGAGCGGATGGTCCGCTTCGGCGGCCACACGCAGGCGGTGGGATTGACCGTGCGCCTCGATGTGTTGGACGAGCTGAGACGGGAGTGGGAGGCGGCGGGCGCCGCGTGGCCGGCCGAGCTGCTGGCCCGCCGGCACGAGTATGAGCTGGAGCTCGAGCCGCGCCGTCTGACCAGCAAGCTGGTGGCGCAGCTCGCGCGCCTGGAGCCGTACGGACAGGGCAACCCCCGGCCGCTCCTGCGCACCGGTCCGCTGCGGCTGGAGGGGCCTCCCCGTCTTTTCGGCAACGGTCATCTCTCGGCTCGCGCCCGCGGAGTGGACGATGCACCCGTGGATGTGGTTGGCTGGGGATGGCAGGAGCGCGCCGCGGACCTCCAGGGAAGCTTCGAAGCGCTCGGCTGGATCGAGCATGACGACTATCGGGGCGGTCCATGTCTGCGTCTCCTCGACAGCCGGCCTGCATGATGTGATCTGATTCCATTTTGTTCTGATTTCTTTATGGCACGACGAACGACCACGATCCGCCGCCTCCGCACGCTGCTCCTGCTGGCGCTGGTGCTCACCGTCCTGGCGGTGGCCGGTCTGTTCCTGTTCGGGCGCGCCGGCAAGCCGACGCGGTCGGCCGCGGTCGACGAGGGGGACACCGAGGCCGGCGAGGGCGTGACGCTGATCGGCGACGATTTCGACTACACGTTCACCGAGCGCGAGCGGCCGATCTTCCGGATCCGCGGCGACAGCATCCGCGCCGACCGCGAGGACACCTTGTTCCTCGATGGCGTGGGGGTCACGTTCTACGACGAGAACCAGCAGGCCTACCACGTGGAGAGCAAGGAGGCGAGCTTCAACCGGGCGAACAACGAGGGGCGCCTGCAAGGGGACGTGCTGCTCCGCGGGCCGTCGAACCTGGAGCTGCGCACGGCCCAGCTCCAGATCCGTGACAACGGGAAGCTGCTCATCCTGCCGAAGCCGGTGGAGGTGCGCTACGCGCAGATGTACATCGTCACCGGCGACCGCATGCGGGTGGATCTGAAGGACGAGGTCTTCGCGCTCAACGGGAACACGCACATCAAGAGCGTGCCGGGCGCGGACCCGCCGGTGGCGGGCTCGTCCGAGCGGGTGATCTACGACCGGCCGAAGAGGCTGCTGCGCATCGAGGGGAAAGCCGACCTCCGGCGCGGACGCCAGCGGATCGCGGCGCAGCGGATCGCCGGATTCCTGACCCCCGACGAGAGCGGGCTGACCTTCCTGCGCGCGCTCTGGGATATCACCGGGCAGACCGCCGATCTCCGCGAGGGGAGCACCAGCGGCACCGTGGTGAGCTTCACCGGGAGAACCCTGGCAGTGATGTTGCAGCCGCAGGGCAACCAGGTCCGGAAGGTGGAGCTGGAGGGCACCGAGCGCAATCCCGCGGTCTTGCAGACCAGCGGGGCGGGGGAGGCCCGGAAGCTCACCGCGCCGCGGCTCGAAGGGATTCTCGCGGAGGGGGTCCTGTCCCAGGCGGAGGCGATGGGCGGCGTGGAGATCGAAGAGACGACGCAGGCGAACCGGACGAAGAGCGGGCAGCGCGAGGTGCGGCGGGCGAACGGCCGGCGCGCCGACGCCACGTTCCGTGCCGACGGGCAGCTCGCGGAGGTGCGGCTGCTTCACGAGGTGTCGTTCCAGGACCCGCAGGTGAAGGCGACCGGCAACCGCGCCACGCTCGACATGGACGCGCGGCGCGGCGAGCTGTTCGGCCAGCCCGTGGGGCTGGAGAGCGAGAAGGGGAACCTGCAGGCGCCGCGGATCGTGTACGACACGGAGAACCAGATCGTGAACGCGCAGGGCGGCGTGCGCGCGGTCCTGACGCAGTCGCAGGAGCTCGCCGGCTCGCCGCTGGGCGGCTCGGGCGAGGGCCCGGTGCGGGTCGACTCCCGCGAGGCGTTCTGGCGCCAGCAGCCGTCCTCGTTTGTCTTCCGCGGCGACGTGAAGGCGTGGCGCGGTGAGAATCTGATGCTGGCCGAAGAGCTGAAAGGGGAGCCGGACGCCGACCGGTTGACGGCCTCGGGCGGGGTGAAGACGATATGGATACCCGAAAATCCAGGGGGCGCCGGAAAGGCCGGCAGCGCGGCTCCCGCCAAGAGCGGGCCGGCCACGGGGACGGGAGCGCAGCGCAACGCGCCGATCGAGGTCCGGGCGAGCGAGCTGGTCTACCAGGAAGCGAAGCGGGTCCTGACCTACACGGGCGGAGTGCGGGTGGAGCAGCAGGGGACGACGCTCGCCTGCCAGCGGCTCGACGTGACGATGAACGAGGAGAAGAAGCCGCAGGTGATGACCTGCACCGGCCAGGCCAAGCTGAACGACCCGAAGGGGGGGCGCCAGATCGAGGGGGAGACCGCGGTCTACCGCCTGAGCCAGCGGGACGTGGAGTTCACGGGCGACAAGGTCACGATGAAGGACCGCGAGGGGAACATGGTCCAGGGGCGGCGGGTGGTCTATCTGATCGACTCCGGGAAGGCCGAGGTGAAGGGCAAGGCGCAAGCGGCTCCGCCGGCTCCCGCGGCTCCAACGCCTCCGTCGAGTCCGCCAGGAGCGAACGGGTGAGCGCCACCTCGAGCAGCACCTCGACCGGAATGGCCGACGGGAACGGCGCCGGCGACCAGAAGCTGGGCACCAGCCACCTGCGCAAGGTGTACCGCGGGCGGGCCGTGGTCCAGGACGTCTCGATCGAGGTCGGCCCTGGCGAGATCGTCGGCCTGCTCGGCCCCAACGGCGCGGGCAAGACGACGACCTTCTACATGGTGGTCGGTCTGACCCCTCCGGACGAGGGGAGCGTCTACCTCGGCGAGGACGACATCACCGATCTCCCCATGTACCTGCGGGCCCAGCGCGGCATCAGCTATCTGCCGCAGGAGCCCTCGGTCTTCCGGCGCATGTCCGTCGAGGACAACCTGCGGGCCATTTTCGAGACCCTCGACCTGTCGCACGCCGAGCAGGAGCGGCGCATCGACCAGCTCATTCAGGACTTCGGCTTGGCCAAGGTCCGCAAGAGCAAGGGCTTCTCGCTCTCGGGCGGCGAGCGCCGCCGTCTGGAGATCGCGCGTGCCCTGGTGATCAACCCATGGTATATCCTCCTGGACGAGCCCTTCGCCGGGATCGACCCGATCGCGGTCCTCGACATCCAGGGGATCGTCCGGCATCTCAAGTCGATGGGCATCGGGATCTTGATCACAGACCATAACGTGCGGGAAACATTGAAAATAACGGACCGGGCCTATATCATCAACAACGGCGAGATTCTGCGCTCCGGAACCCCCCTGGAGCTCTCGACCGATCCACAAGTCCGGAAGATCTACCTCGGGGAAGATTTCACTCTTTAGAGCTGCACCGGCATGGCGTTAGAGCAAAAACTATCCCTGAAACTGGCTCAGAAGCTGGTGATGACGCCTTCTCTTCAGCAGGCGATCAAGCTTCTGCAGATGACCCGCATGGAGCTCGATACGCTGCTGACGCAGGAGCTGGTCGAGAACCCGGTGCTCGAAGAGAGCTCCGAAACCAACGAAGAAGAGACCCCGCCCCGCGAGGAGCTGGCGGAGGAGCGGCCCGAGCCGACCAACGGCGAGGAGCTCAATCACACCGAGTCGATGGAGAACATCGACCTCGACGCATATTTCGGCGACTACTGGGAAGGGACCGGCCACACCTCGATGATGGAGGAGCGGGACGAGCCTCCCATCGAGAACAGCCTCTCCCGCGAGCCGGACCTCTACGACCACCTGCTGTGGCAGCTCCACATGGCGGAGCTCGCTCCGCGGCAGCGGGAGATCGGCGAGCTGATCATCGGCAACCTGGACCCGGACGGATATCTCGTCGCCACCCCGGAGGAGATCCGGTCCATGGGCGACGCGGAGGGGCACGACTACTCTCTCGAAGAGGTCGAAGAAGCCCTGCACATGATCCGGAACTTCGATCCGCCGGGCATCGCGTGCAAAGACCTCCCGGAGAGCCTGCTCTGGCAGATGGACCTCCGCGAGGTGCCGCAGGACGATCTGGCCCGCCGCATGGTGATCGAAGCCTGGGACCTCTTCCTGCGCCGCCAGTTCCCCGCGGTGGCCAAGAAGCTGGGCGTCGAGCTGGCCGAGCTCGAGGAGGCGGTCGAGCTGGTGCGCAGCCTGGAGATCCATCCGGGGCGCAAGTTCAGCACCGACCGGCCCCACTACATCGAGCCGGACGTCTTCGTCCGCCGCGTCGGCGACGAGTACGTCATCCAGCTCAACGACGACGGGCTGCCGCGCCTGCGGGTGAGCCGCGCCTACCGCCGGATGCTGCAGAGCATGCGCAGCGAGGGCCGCCAGTCGGAAGCGCAGACGTTCATCAAGGACAAGATCCGCTCCGCGGTCTGGCTGATCAAGAGCCTGGATCAGCGTCAGCGCACGATCTACAAGGTGGCGTCGTCGATCGTCCGCCAGCAGCGCGAGTTCCTCGACCAGGGGATCGAGCACCTGCGCCCGATGGTTCTCCGCGACGTGGCCGAAGACATCGGGATGCACGAGTCCACCGTCAGCCGCGTGGTGTCGAACAAGTACATCCACACCCACCGCGGACTGTTTCCGATGAAGTTTTTCTTCCACAGCGGAATCGATCGCGAGTACGGGGAGAACATCTCCTCGCTGACGGTCAAGCGCAAGATCGAGCAGCTCATCCAGGCGGAAGATCCCAAGCGGCCGCTGTCCGACAGCGAGCTGATGCGGATCCTCAACCGCGAGGGGATCCAGATCGCGCGCCGGACCGTCGCCAAGTACCGCGACGAGCTGAGCATCCCCTCCTCGACAGATCGCAAGCAGATCTTCTGACGGAGGGAGGATTGTGCGTCTCGGGGCGTTAGTTCGGCCGGAACTCATCTTCCCGGACCTCCCGGCCGCGGACCGCGCGCAGGTGCTGCGCACCCTGGCCGGGCGCGTCGCCGAGCGCGGGTTGGTGAGCGATGCGGACGCGCTGTTCGACAAGCTCTGGGAGCGCGAGCAGCTCGGCTCCACGGCGATCGGCGGCGGCATCGCCATCCCGCACTGCAAGATCGACCGGCTGCCTGGCGGGGTGGTCAGTCTCGGCCGGATTCTTGAGGGAGTCGACTTCGGCGCCGCCGACGGTCAGCCGGTCCGCCTCTTCTTCCTCGTCATTTCCCCGAGCCAGTCGCCGGCCGAGCACCTGCAGATCCTGGCGGCCATCTCGCGCTGGATCAAGGGGGGCGGCCGCGTGCAGGCGCTGCTGGAGCAGCCGGACGCCCAGGCTCTCTACGAGTACCTGCAGCGGGAGGGGTGAGATGGAACGCTGGTCTTCCGCATCGGTCCCCGTCGCCGAGCTGCTGAATGAAGAGCTCGGCTACCTGCATCTCCACGTCCTGTCCGGCGCGTCCCACCTCGACAACCAGATCACCCATCCGCGGGTCCAGAAGCCGGGCCTCGCCTTCGCCGGCTATTACCCCTACATCAAGCCGGGGCGCGTGCAGATCATCGGCGAGAGCGAGACCGAGTACCTGAAGACGCTGGACGACGACGAGCGGCACCGCCGGCTCGACACGATCACGGGTCTGCCGGTCCCGGTCTTCGTCATCACCAAGGGGCTGGAGCCGCTCCCCGGGTTCCTGGAGCTCGCGCGGAACCGCGAGGTGCCGGTCCTCTCGTCGACCGAGCTGTCGTCGACCGTGATCAAGGGGATCAGCTACTTCCTGGAGGACCACCTGGTCCCCTCGACGTCGCTGCACGGCGTGCTCCTGGAGATCTACGGCTTGGGCGTCCTGCTGATCGGCGAGAGCGGAGTGGGGAAGAGCGAATCGGCTCTCGACCTGATCACCCGCGGCCACAGCCTGGTGGCCGACGACCGGGTGACCGTGAAGCGCTACCCGAACGGCGAGCTCGTGGGCTTCAGCGAAGGGCCGCTGCGCCATCACATGGAGCTGCGCGGCATCGGCATCATCAACGTGCAGGATCTGTTCGGCCTGGCCTCGGTGCGGGAGCGGGCGAACATCGATCTGGTGATCGAGCTGGAGCACTGGCAGGCAGGCCGGCAGTATGAGCGGCTCGGGCTGGACGAGACCCTCTACGATATTCTCGAGACCCCGTGCCCCTACATCCGGATGCCGGTGGCTCTCGGCCGCAACATCAGCATCATGGTCGAGATCGCCGCCCGCAACCACGTGCTCAAGCTGCAGGGGCATCACTCGGCCCGGGAGTTCGCGCGCAAGCTCGAAGCGCAGCTCGAGCAGAACCGCAAGGTGCCGTCCCCGCGCAAGGAGCCCGGCCAGGAGCCCTAGGAGCCCCTCCGCATGAGCACCACCAAGCTCGTCTTGATCACGGGCCTCTCCGGCTCGGGCAAGAGCATCGTCGCCAAGTGCTTCGAGGACCTGGGGTACTACACGGTCGACAACCTCCCCTTGCCGCTCCTGCGCCGCTTCCTCTACGACCCGCTGGAGCACGTGCGCGGCGTCGACAGGATCGCCGTGGTGACGGACGTGCGGGCTCCCGGCTTCGCGGAGGAGTTCCCGCGCCTCCTCGGCGAGATGGACCGCGACGAGGTCGAGGTCACGCTGCTGTTCCTGGAGGCCGCGGACGAGGTCCTGGTCCGCCGGTTTTCGGAGACCCGCCGGCCGCACCCGCTGGCGAGCGACGCGCCGGTCATCGAGGGGATCCGCCGCGAGCGGGAGCTCCTGGCGCCGCTGCGCGAGCGGGCGGACATGGTCTTCGACACCAGCCAGTGGTCGGTCCACGAGATCCGCAATCAGGTGTACCGGGAGTTCGCCAGCCATCCGGGAGAGGAGCCCGGCATGGTACTCTCCCTGGTGAGCTTCGGCTTCAAGCATGGGATTCCGCAGGGCACCGATCTCTTGTTTGACGTTCGGTATCTCTCGAATCCGCACTTCGTGCCCGGCCTGCGGGAGCAGACCGGCCAGGATGCCGCGGTGCTGGAGTACCTGCGGAAGCAGCCGGATTTCGAGGAGATCGTCGACCGGCTGACGGATCTCCTCGTCCACCTGCTCCCGCGCTACCGGCGCGAGAACCGGAGCTACCTCTCGGTGGCTGTGGGCTGTACCGGAGGGCGGCACCGCTCGGTGGCCGTCTGCGAGCGCCTCAAGTCCGAGCTCGAAGAGCGCGGGTGGCCGGCACGCCTCATCCATCGCGATATCGGTCGGTAAAGACATGATTGGCAAGCTGATACTGACGCACGGGGGCCTGGCCCGGGAGCTGTTATCCGCGGCGCAGGTCATTTCCGGCCGCCTCAACGGTTTCGAGGCGCTGTCGCTCGATTGGAACGACACCTTCGACGAGGCCCGCTCCAAGGTGCGGGCGGCGCTCGAGAGGCTCGACGAAGGGCAAGGTGTCCTGATCCTGACGGACATGTATGGCGGCACGCCGTCGAACGTGGCGGTCACCTTCCTGGAGGCGGGGAAGGTGGAGATCCTGACCGGCGTGAACCTGCCGATGGTCCTCCGGCTCGCGTGCCAGGCCGAGGAGCCGGAGGTCCTGGCGGACATGGCGCGCTGGCTGCAGAGCAAGGGGCAGAGGAGCCTGTGCCTGGTCAGCGAGATGCAGTCGAAGAAGTGCGTGCCCACGGAGCCCGTGCCGATCTCGGGGGTGAAGAAGTGATCGAGAAGGAGGCCGAGATCGTCAACCGTCTCGGGCTGCACGCCCGCGCGGCGGCCAAGCTCGTTCACACGGCCGGTGGATTCCAGAGCCGCGTCACGGTGGAGAAGGACGGCGAGGAGGTGGACGCCAAGAGCATCCTCGGCATCCTGCTGCTCGCCGCCGCCCAGGGAAGCCAGGTGAAGGTCCGCTGCGAAGGAGCGGACGAGCAGGACGCGCTCCGCGCGGTCACCGACCTGATCGCCAACCGCTTCGACGAGGAGAGCTGAGATGCCGATTCCCGAGATGCAGGTCCTTCACGGGCTGGGGGTCTCCGCGGGGGTCGCGATCGGCCGGTCCGTGGTCATCGAGACGCGCGGCCCGGCGATCTTCCGCATCCATCTTTCGGAAGAGGACATGGACGCGGAGGTGGAGCGCCTCCACCACGGCGCGCGCCTCGCGCGCGAAGAGCTGCAACGCACCCGCGCCCGTGCCGGCGAGGACCTCGGCAACGAGCTGGCGGCGATCTTCGACGCCCATATCCTCCTGCTCTCCGATCCGAGCTTCCTGGGACGCGTCGAGTCGCGCATCCGCACTCAGCAGGTCAACGCCGAGTGGGCCGTCCACAAGACCGCGGAGGAGCTCGACAATCTCTTCGCGCACATGGACGATGCCTACCTGCGGGAGCGGAGCGAGGACCTGACCGACGTCAGCCGGCACCTGCTGCGCAGCCTTCAGGGGATCTCCCACCACGAGCTGTCGGAGCTCCACGACGAGGTGATCATCGTGGCGGACGACCTGACGCCCTCGGACGTGATCCGTCTCGGCCGGCAGCGCGTCATCGGCTTCGCGATCGAGTCCGGGGGCCGCACCTCGCACACGACGATCATCGCGCGGTCGCTCAACCTCCCCCTGGTCTCCGGTCTGGTGGGCGTCACCAACCGCCTCACCGATCAGGCTCCGATCATCGTCGACGGCGAGACGGGGCAAGTCATCCTCCATCCGAACTCCGAGACCCTGGAGCTCTACCGGGAGCGGCGCAGCGAGATCGAGACCCGCGACCGCACGATGATGGAGACGCGCGACCTGCTGGCGGTCACCAGCGACCAGGTCGAGATCCATCTGATGGCCAACATCGATCTGCCGGAGGAGGTCCACGAGGTCTCCTGCTTCGGCGCCGCGGGCATCGGCCTCTACCGCAGCGAGTTCCTCTACATCGAGAAAAGCCCCCACCTGCCCACGGAAGACGAGCACGTCGCCATCTATCGCCAGATGATCGAGGCGGCGGCGCCGCACCCGGCGATCATCCGCACCTACGACCTGGGCGGCCGCAAGCTGGCGCGCGAGGTCATGGACACCCGCGAGGAGAACCCGGTGCTCGGCCTGCGGGGGATTCGCCTCACCCTCGCGCGGCGCGACGTGTTCCGCACCCAGGTCCGGGCTCTCTACCGGGCCGCGGTCTACGGAGACCTCTGGGTGATGCTGCCGCTGGTCTCCCGTCTGGAAGAGGTGCGCGCCTTCCGCGCGTTCGCCGAGGAGTCGCTGGCTGAATTGGAGCGCGAAGGATTGCCGTTCCGCCGCGACGTCCGGCTGGGGATCATGATCGAGGTGCCGGCCGCCGCCCTGATCTCCGACGTGCTGGCGCGCGAGGTCGACTTCTTCTCGATCGGCACCAACGACCTCATCCAGTACTCGCTGGCCGTGGACCGCAACAACGAGCACGTGGCCGACCTCTACCAGCCTCTCCATCCGGCGATTCTGCGCATGCTACGCTTGGTCATCGACAGCGCTCAGGAGGCCGGCATCGAGATCAGCCTGTGCGGGGAGATGGCGTCCGATCCCCGTTGCGCCCTGCTGCTGGTCGGCCTGGGCCTGCGGCGCCTGTCGGTGAGCCCGCGAGCCATCCCGGAGGTCAAAACCCGGATCCGCGAGCGCTCCGCAACCGAGCTCGCGGAGCTCGCGCAGAGCTGTCTGAGGCATGCGACCGCCGGCGAGGTCCAAAGCCATCTGGAGAAGGCCCTCGGACCCGGCTTCTCCCGGTCGGCGCGCCGTGAACCTGTCGTCTCCGACACCGAACGAAAGGGTAGTGCATGAATTTTCCGATCCGCCGAGTGGAGAAGCCCTGGGGCTATGAGCTGATCTTCGCGCACACCGACCGGTACGTGGGGAAGATCCTGCACGTGAATCCCGGGCAGGCGCTGTCTCTGCAATATCACGAGATCAAGGACGAGACCCTGTTCCTCAGCGAGGGGGAGGTCGAGCTGGTCGTGGAAGAAGACGGAGCCATGGTCTCCCGGGTCCTGCGCGGCGGCGAGTCGTACCGGATCTCCCCCTTCACCAGGCACCGCATGGTCGCCGGCGAGAATGGCTGCGACATCATCGAGGTCTCGACGCCTGAGCTCGACGACGTCATTCGACTGGAAGATCGCTATGGCCGGGCCTAGGCTGCTCGCCTGCGGCTCCCTCCTCTGCCTTTCCCTGATCGCGGCGGGCTGTGCCGGAGCGCCGCCCCGCCCTGAGCCCGCCCCGTCAAAGCCGGCTCAACCGAAGCCGGTTCAACCGAAGTCCGCACAGCCGGCGGAGACGCCCTCCCGGACCGAGGAGATCTCGCCCGAGACCAAACCCAAAGAAGTCGACGTCGTCGATCCCGGGGGAGAGCGCGGCCCGGTGAGCCTCGTCCAGGCCTCGAAGGCCGAGCGGGAGCGCCGCGCGCGCTCGGGTCCGCCGGTGGCGGTCATCACCGACGAGAGCGTCAAGCACTCGAAGGGGCAGATCACCATCGCCGCACCCACGAAGCCGGCCGTGAATGTGGAGGCCGCCGCAGCCCTCCAGACCATCAGGGATGAGCAATATTGGCGCAGCCGAGCCCTCGACATCCGCACGCGCCTGCGCCAGGCCGCCGACCGGACCGAGGATCTCGAGCTTTCGGCGGCCGGTTGGCGGCGCCGCTTCTACGCCGAGGAGGACCCCTACGTCCGGGACGGCAAGATCAAGCCGGAATGGGACCGCGTCCTCGCGCAGTTGGAGGAGAACCGGACCGCGGTCGAGGCAACCCGCAAGGAGCTCAACGACTTTCTAGATGAGGGGAGACGGGCAGGCGCGCTCCCCGGATGGCTGCGGGAAGGGGGAGAGCTCGAACCGGCCGAGGAGAAAACCAAAACCTCGCCTGCCACCGCCGATCCCGAGGAGCCGCAGATCTACGAACAGAAGCCCCCACCCCTTGAGAATGAGGATGCCGAATGACCGGCTTGAAGGTGACTGTCCCCAAGACGCCGCGGCGTTTCTATATCGAGACCTGGGGATGCCAGATGAACGAGCTGGACAGCCAGCGGATGGCCGGCCAGCTCATGCAACAGGGCATCCTGCCGACGCGTGAGCCGGACGAAGCGGACATCATCCTCCTCAACTCGTGCAGCGTCCGGGACAAAGCCGAGCAGAAGGTCTACTCGCGCATCGGCGAGTACCGCCTCTTCAAGCGGCGCAACGCTGACCTGCTCATCGGCCTGTGCGGCTGTGTGGCGCAGCAGGAAGGGGAGCGCGCTCTGGCCCGGGTGCCGGATCTCGATTTCGTTCTGGGTCCCGCCCGGGTGGGCGAGCTCTCGCAGGTCGTGACGCGGCGCCGGATGGGGGAGCGGGTCGTGGCCACCGGGTTCCCCGCAGACCGGCAGTACGACATCGACGCGGTCTCACGGCACGGCGAGTACAAGGGAATGGTGACCATCATCGAGGGGTGTGACAAGAACTGCACCTTCTGCATCGTCCCCAAGACCCGGGGACCGGAGCGCAGCCGGCCGCTGGGCGAGATCCTGAGCGAGGTCCGCCACCTCCTGGACTACGGCTTCCAGGAGATCGAGCTGCTGGGCCAGACCGTGAACCACTGGCGCGAGCCGGGCGGCGAACTGGACTTTGCGGACCTGCTGGAGGCGATCGCGGGTCTGCCGGGGGTGCGGCGTCTGCGCTTCATCACCTCCTACCCGCGAGACTTCACACCCCGGATGGTCGAGAAGGTCGGACGGCACGAGAACATCTGCCCCTACGTGCACCTGCCGGTCCAGTCCGGCTCCGACACCGTGCTGCGGCGCATGGGGAGAGGCTACACGCGGGCCCAGTACACGGACCTGGTGGCCCAGCTCCGGGCGGCGCGGCCGGACCTGGCGCTGTCGACCGATCTCATCGTCGGCTTCCCGGGTGAAACCGAGGACGACTTTCAGCAGACCCTCGATCTGGTGGAGGAGACCCGGTTCGCCACTCTCTTCGCGTTCAAATACTCGCCGCGGCCGGGCACCGCGGCACCGCGTCTCGATGGACCGGTGGACTCCGACGTCGCCGGTGAGCGGCTCCAGCGCCTCTTCGCGCGCCAGGAGACGATCCAGAAGGAAATCAATCTGGGTCTGGTGGGGAAGGAATACGACGTGGTGGTGACCGGCTGGGGGCGGGAACCGGGGATGCAGATGGGGCGGACCCCCTGCCACCGGATCGCCCACTTTGCCACCGGCCCCGATCCGGTTGAGCTCGGCGGCGTCACGCGGGTACGGATCGAAGACGCCCTGACCCACAGCCTCAAGGCGGAGCGCGTGGCGTCAGCCGTCTCCGCTTGACCTCCCCCTCCGCCCCCCGCAGAATAGCGGTATGAGTGAGCCCAACCAGGAACTGCGTGTCGAGATCAAGGGCCTCATGCTGGACCCAGCGTCCAACATACCGATCGTCATCCTCCGTGACACCGAGAGCCAGCTTTTCCTGCCGATCTGGATCGGCGTCTTCGAAGCGAACGCCATTGCCTTGCGGATCGAAGGCGTGGAGCCGCCACGTCCGATGACCCACGACCTCCTCCGGATTGTCGTGGAGCAGCTCGGTGCCACGGTCGAGAAAATCGTGATCTCCGACCTGCGGGAGAGCACGTTCTTCGCCGTCATTCATCTCCGCCGGGGAGGGGAGTCGATCTCTGTGGACGCCCGGCCGAGCGATGCCATCGCGTTGGCGTTGCGGACGGAAGCGCCGATCTTCGTGCTCCGCTCGGTCCTGGAAAAAGCCCAGGCGGCGGATCTCACGTCCGAGGCGACCGATGAGGAGAAGCTCAAGAAGTGGCTCGAGGAGATCAGCCCGGACGAGCTGGGCAAATGGACCATGTAGGTCGCCGCCACTGTCGTTCTTCCTTGTAAACCGCGGATTTTCAGAGGGTTAGCCCGGATGTCGGCGCGCCGACATCCGCCGGGGCCCGAGTTTTCCTTGACCGGGTCCGAAGCATCTCTATAGACTGCCGGCCGCGCATGATCATTGCGATTACCAACCAGAAGGGTGGCGTCGGCAAGACGACCACCACCATCAACCTCGCCGCCGCTCTCGCCAGCAAGGGCGTGAAGACTCTGGTCGTCGACCTGGACCCGCAGGGGAACAGCTCGATGTCCTTCCTGGACATCCACGCGCTGAAGCACTCCATGTACGAAGCCTTGTCGGATGATCATGTCCGTATCCAGGACGTCATCCTGCCGGCGGAAAAGATCGAGAACCTCTCGATCGCTCCGTCCCAGATCTCGCTCGCCAAGATCGAGGCGAAGCTCTTGGGGGAGCTCGACAGCCACTACCGCCTCAAGGACGAGATGGCCGCGGTCCAGGACGCCTACGACTACATCATCATCGATACGCCCCCTACGCTGGGTATCATCACGGTGAACGCGTTGGTGGCGGCCACGCACGTCCTGATCCCCATCCAGGCGAGCTACTTCGCCCTGGAGGGGACGGATGACCTCCTGGAGACGATCGACAAGATCAAGGTGCGGGCGAACCCGCAGCTCCAGATCCTCGGCGCTCTGATCACCATGTACGACAAACGGACGACGCTGGCCAAAGACATCTATGAGCAGATCCAGCAGGTCTTCGGGAACAAGGTCTTCGAGACCGTGATCACGAAGAGCGTCCGCCTCGAAGAGAGCCCGGCCTACCGCGAATCGATCTTCACGTTCGCGCCCCGTTCGACGGGCGCGTACGAGTACTACCGGCTGTCGGAGGAGGTGCTGAGCCGTGTCTGAGCCGTCCCGCAAGAGAGGTCTGCCGACCCGGGTGAAGATGCGTCACGACACCCACTTCGTCGAGGAGCTCACCGCGCGCCACGAGACGCCGGTGGGGAAGATGGTTCCGCTCTCGACGATCGAGCCGGATGCGAACCAGCCGCGCTCGACGATGGGAGATCTCGACGAGCTCGTGGCGTCGATTCGCGAGAAGGGCGTTCTCGAGCCGATCCTGGTCCGCCCGCGGCCGGTCGCCGAGGACGAGCAGGCTCCGGCCGGGGTGCTGTACCGGATCATCTCCGGCGAGCGCCGCTTTCGGGCCGCCCAGGAGGCCGGTCTCTACGAGGTGCCGGTCATCGAGATGGAGGTCTCCGACGAGGAAGCACTGGAGATCGCCCTCATCGAGAATCTCCAGCGGAAGGACCTGACGCCCTTCGAAGAGGCCGAGGGCTACCGCATGCTGGCCGAGAGCCACGGCTACACGCACGAGGAGATCTCCTCGGCCGTCGGCAAGTCCCGGACGGTCGTGACCGAGAGCCTGTCCCTCTTGCAGATGCCGCCGCGGGTGCGGGACACGGTCCAGGCCCTGGGTCTCACCTCGAAGTCGCTCCTGCTGGAGGTCCTCAAGGTGGGCTCCGAGGCCGAGATGATCGACCTCCTCGAAGAGGTGGCCCGCCGCGGGCTGAACCGCGACGACCTCCGTCAGCGCCTGCGCCGCGGCGACAAGGGAAAAGCCGGCCGGCGCCGCCCGTACGTCTTCCGCTTCAAAGCCCCCGACAAGAGCTACAGCCTGGCCCTGACCTTCCGTCAGAGCGAGGTCGACCGCGACGATTTGATCCGCGCGTTGGAGAAGATCATCTCCGACCTGCGGACCGAAGCGGCGCGGTAGGCACGAGGCGTCTTTGCCGTCCTTGGTGAGCCCGCCTTCATCAATTCTGGTAAGGTGTATTATGTAAACCAGCGGAGGCGTGCGGGCTCTGGGCAGGCACAAGACCTGTCTCTACGGTCTCACCCACTCGGCGGCGAGGTCTTCGTCTTCTTCGAGGCGGAGCTTGACCAGCGCGGTTCCCGGCGGCAGATGGCCGGCGAGCTGGTCGAGGATCCAGCGGATCAAGTTCTCGCTGGTGGGGATCGCCTTCCCTTCCCCGAACTCGGGAAGCGCGACGTTCAGGTGCTGGTGGTCGAGGCGGTCCAGGATGCGCCCGGCGATGAGGGCGTCCAGGACGCCGAGGTCGGCCGCGAAGCCGGTGGCGGGATCGACCCGGCCTTCCACGGTCACCCAGAGCCGGTAATTGTGGCCGTGTCCCGGCAGGTTGGCGCACTTGCCGAAGCGGCGCCGGTTCTCCTCCTCGGTCCAGTCGGGACGCCGGTAGAGATGGCTCGCGCTGAATCGGTAGCGGCGTTCCAGGCGGAGAGAGACAACGGCTGACGGATTCATATAATGGGCGCCGTGCGAGGACGTCTGGATCGGTACATCGTGTCGGAGATCCTGGGCCCGTTGGGGCTCGGGCTCCTAGTCTATACGTTCATCCTGCTCATCCGCTTCCTGTTCCAGTCGGCGGAGATGATCATCCGCCGCGGCCTGCCGGCCCGGGTCGTCGGCGAGCTCCTGCTGCTCAGCCTGCCGAACATCGTGGTGCTCACCCTTCCGATGTCGCTCCTGTTCGGCATCCTGATCGCGGTGGGCCGCCTCTCGTCGGACAGCGAGCTCATCGCCATGCGGGCGTGCGGCATCAGCCTCCTGGCCCTTTACCGGCCGATCCTTCTGCTGTCCGCCTTCTTCACGATCGTGAACACCCTCCTGATGGTCCACGCGCTCCCCTGGGGCAACCACGCGCTGCAGGTGCTCCGGTTGGAGATCCTGACCCAGAGCATCTCGCAGCAGGTGCAGCCGCGGGTCTTCTATGAGGAATGGGAGGGCAAGGTCGTCTACGTCTTCGAGGTCCCTCAGGGCGAGAAGCGCTGGCACGGCGTCTTCCTGGCCGAGTCGGTCCCTTCGGGTCAGGACAACCAGATCACCATCGCCGACTGGGGCGAGGTGCGGGTCGACTCCACCGGCGAGAAGGTCGTCCTGCGGCTGTACAACGCGATCCGCCACAAAGTGAACCTGAACGAGCCGGACCGCTACGAGGTCAGCCGGCACCGCCGGCTCGACCTCATCCTGGAGGATCAGTTCACCAGCGAGCAGAAGGCCAAGATCTCGGTCTCCAAGGGGATCCGGGAGCTCACCATCGCCGAGCTCCTGCAGCTCCGACAGGATCCCACCGCCACCCAGGAACAGCGCAACCTGGCGTCTGTCGAGATCCACAAGAAGTTCGCCATCCCGATGGCCTGCATGGTCTTCGGTCTGTTCGCGCTCCCCCTCGGGATCAACAACCGGCGCGGGGGCAAGGCCTCGGGCTTCGCCATGTCGATCGGCGTCATCGTCCTCTTCTACGTGCTGCTCAGCAACGGCGAGGAGGCGGCGCGCTACGGGCGCCTGCCCGGCTGGCTGGCGATGTGGGCGCCGAACCTGCTGCTCGCCGCGGGCGGCTTCTTCCTGCTGGTCCGGCGGAACCGCGACAAGAGCCTCCTGCTCGGCCGGATCGACCGCTGGATCCGCGAGGACGTCTGGAGCAGCATCGTGCGGCTCCAGGGGTTCCACCGCGACCGGCGCCGCGAGCGGATCCGCGAACGCGAGGAGCGCCGGGAGCGCCGGCTGCAGCGGGGAGCGGACCGTTCGTCGCGAACATCGCGCGCCGACCTGGTGCTCCGCCTCCCCCGCCTGCGGATCGTCTTCCCGAACATCCTCGACCGCTACGTCGTGAAGATGTTCTCCCTGGTCTTCCTGCTCGTCGTCATGTCGGGGCTGTCTCTGTTCATCATCTTCGACCTGAGCGAGACGATCGACGAGATCCTCAAGAACAAGGTCGGCAGCGGGATCGTGCTGCGGTACTACGAGTACCTGTCGCTCCAGATGTTCTACGACATCGCTCCGATCGTCGTGCTGGTGACGACGCTGATGACTTTCAGCCTGCTCGCCCGCAAGAACGAGATCACCGCGGCCAAAGCCCTGGGGATCAGCCTCTACCGCCTGGCTCTGCCGGCTCTCGCCGCCGCATTTCTCGTCACGGCGTTCTGCGCCTATCTGGAGTCGGCGGTGCTGCCGGCGTCCAACGAGAAGGTGGCGAAGCTCAAGGACCGCATCCGCGGCAGCGAAACGGTCCGCACCTACCGGCGGGCCGACCGGCAGTGGCTGTTCGGCCAGGGGCGCTATATCTACAACTATCTCCATTACGACCCGGAGCAGCAGGCGCTGCAACGGCTCCAGGTGTTCGACTTCGACGCGGGCCATCGGCTGTCCCGGCGCCTGTTCACCGAGAAAGCCCAGTACATCGGCGACGCGTGGGTGTTCAACAACGGATGGTCCCGCTCGTACGAAGGGGTCGAGGTGACCAACTACCAGCGCTTCGAGGCCCCCAAGATCGTCCGCTATCCGGAGACGCCGACCTATTTCGACTCGGAGATCCGGCCGCCCGAGCAGATGCGCTACGGCGAGCTCAGGGAGTACATCGACGAGCTGCGGGACAGCGGACAGCCCGTGCCCGAGCTGCAGGTGGAGCTCTACAACAAGATCGCCTTCCCGGTGGTCTCGCTGATCATGGCCCTGGTGGCCCTCCCCTTCGCCTTCCGCCTGGGACGGCAGGGGGCGCTCTATGGCATCGGTCTGTCCGTCGTCCTGGGGATGGTCTTCCTGGCGATCTTCGTCTTCTTCACCAAGATGGGCGAGGTCGGCGCGCTGCCGCCCGCGGTGGCGGTCTGGAGCCCGGGGACCGTCTTCGCGATCCTCTCCGCCTACCTGTTCCTTGGAGTGCGGACTTAGAACCGGCTCCGGACCTAGAATCGGCTCAAATCGCGGCCGAACAGCCGCGCCTTGATCCAGTCGAAGAGCACCTTGATCTTGTTCGCGGGGCTGACCAGCTTGGTGATGTAGACGGAGCGCCAGAAGAGCCAGGCCCCGCGGCCGCTCCACTTGACCTGGGGCAGGTCCGCCAGAGCCTGGCCCCCTCCGATATAGGCCAGCATGCCCTGGGCCCGGAAGCGGAAGGGCTCAACAGGGCTCCCCTGCCGTCGGCGCTCCAACGCCTTCGCCAGGTATTTGCCCTGCTGCTGCGCCACCTGGGCGGTGGCGGGCAGCGACGGCGGCTCCTCCACCGCTGCGCAATCGCCCAGGGCGTAAATATCCTCCCGGCCGGGCAGGCGGAGGTGCTTGTCGACCAGGATGCGGCCCCGCCGGTCGAGGGGAACGCCGAGAGTCTTGACGAACGGGACCGCGGCGTTGCCCGCCGCCCAGAGGATCAGGCCGCAATCGATCCGCTCACCACCTTCGAGGAGGACGACGTTCGGCTCGATGGCGTGGACCTTCGCCCCGGTGCGGACCTCGATTCCTTCACGCCCGAAATGCCGGGTCGTGTACTTCCCCAGCGCCTCGTCGAAGCTGGTCAGCAGACGGCTGAGCGCCTCGATGACCACGACCCGAGCCTTGGGGGCGAGCTCCGGGTACGCATGGGTCATCTCTTCGTCCAGGAGATCGTGGATCTCGGCGGCCGCCTCCACTCCGGTGGGACCGCCCCCGATGACGACGAAGGTCAGGCGGTGCCGGATCTGCTCGTCCGTCAGGCCGGGGATCTCGGCCCGGGCGAACTGCTCCAGGATCCCTCGCCGGATGACCCGCGCCTCCTCGACCGTATAGAGCTTGAGGGTGTTCTCGGTCACCCCCGGGATGCCGAAGTCTGCGACCGTGCTCCCCACGGCGATCACCAGGTGGTCCCAGGAGAGCGTGAACGTCTCGCCCCCGACGGCGCCGACGCAGGCGACCTGACGGCTCGCCCAGTCGATCGACTCGGCCCAGGCCTCGATGACGCGGACTCCCCGGAGACGGCGGCGGGCGGGCTCCAGGATGCTCCGGAACTCCACGCTGCCGGCCACCGCCGAAGGGAGCAAGGGGGTGAACAGGAAGTAGTTGCGCGGCGTGAGGAGCGTGACGTCCCAGGAGCTCTTCTTCAGCCCGTGGAGCAAGGAGAAGCCGGCGAAGCCGCAGCCGAGGACGAGCAGACGCGGACGATCTGAACGGCTCTCCATCACCCTCCCCCTCCTCCCCCTGATCTTAATCGATCTCAGTCGGGCTCGCCGGTGTATTCGAAGCGGAGGCGGTGGTCCTTGCGGGCCCGCTCCAGGTAGTGACGGATCTCGCGCAAGAAGTCCGAGCTCATCCTTTCCATCCGCACGGCCTGCTGGAAGACGATGAGCGCGGCGATCGCCTCGCGGTGGAGGTCCTGCGAACGGAAGATCGGGAGCATCTCCTCCGCCACCCGGCGCATCTCGGCGGCCCGGCCCTGGGAAGCATAGAGCCCGGCAAGGTCGAGGGAGGCGCCGGCCGCGTCGAAACCGAGACCCCGCTCGATGAAGCCACGGCGGGCCTCGGCGAGGGACTGCTCGGCGTCGTCCAGATCTCCCAGGGCGTGCTGGACCTTGCCTTCCAGCCAGCGGAACCGGAGCCCCAGAAGCGCTCCGGCGTGGACCTCGAATTCCACGCGGGAGGCCCGGAGGAGGAAGCCCGCTTCCTGGGCGCGTCCGCTCTCCAGAAGACAGAGCATCAGGCCGAGGCGGGCGCCGAGCTCGAAGCGCCGCTCGCGCGTCGGGTCCAAGAGGCCGAGCCCTTTGCGCATCCAGTGGACCGCGGCCTCCAGGTCATGCTCCGCGGCATAGGTCTTCCCCTTGTCGACGAACACCCGGCCGAGGAGATGGAGCTCCCGGTGCCGCCGGTAGACGGCGATGGATTCGTCGGCGAGCCGGTGCGCTTCCGCGATCCGCTGCTGGTCGCGGCGGAGGGAGGCACGGGCCTCGAGGAGATAACCGGTCTCGAGCGTGTCGCCGGTGCCCTCGTCCAGCAGGGCTTCGGCCCGGGAGAGCGCATCGTCGGCGCCCCAGAGATCCGGACGGTGCCGGAGCGCCGCACCCAGACAGACTCGGGCGCGCCCCCGCAGGTCCTGGACGAGGGCGGCGCCGTAACGCACCGGCTCCAGGCCGTCCGCGATCTCGACCGCGAGCCGGGCCTGCTCCTCGGCCCGGAAGGCGTCGGACTGGGAGAGCTCACGGCTCGTCTCGATCAGCCATTCACAGAAGACCCAGTTCTGGAAGGCCAGCTTCGTGCGAGCCTCTGCTCTCCTCTCCTCCACCGGGATCTCGTCGAAGAGCGCGGTGAGCAGCGGCAGATTGCACCGCTCCTCGGCCATGGCCCGCGAGCGCGCCTCGATCTGAGCCCAGTCCAGTCGCGGAGGCTCCGAGATCACGGAATCCTCCAGGGAGCGCGATCCGCCCGGCGGCGTGCGCCGGGCGTGAGGTCCAGAGGATCGAAAGGGCTCGGGCTCATGGAGAGCTCCTGCAAGGAGAGACCGTGCAGGGGACAATATAGCTATTTTAGCATGGCAGAGAGCTTCGAGGAGCAAATCGGAGGGCAGGATTCGTGCGGGCCTCTTCCATGAACTTGGAGACCTCCTGGATCAGGGCGATCCCGACCTCCTCCGCGCGCGCCGCGGTGCAGAGGTAGGCGAGCGCCTGGAGGGCCTCCCGATGGGTGTCCCGGGCGCCGAACACCACGAGCATCTCCTCGGCCAGGCAGAGCAGGTCGGCGGAGCGGCCCTGGCGGACGTAGACGCCCGCGAGATCCAGGGAGACCAGGGCGGCGTCCCAGTCGAGCGAGAGCTGGACGTAGGCGCCGCGGATCTCCCGGAACGCCACTTCCGCGTGATCCAGGCGTCCCAGTCCCACGGCCACGATGCCTTCGAGCCACCGCAGGCGAAGCAGGCTCAGGCGGTCGCCCGACTTGAAGTACAGAGGGCGGGTGTGGAAGAGGAGCGCGAAGGCCTCGCGCGAACGGCCGCTCTGGTTCAAGGCGAGGATCAGGTTGTGGCGCGCGCCGAGAAAGCTCCGCGGCTCCTCGTTCGGATCGATGAGGTCGAGGGCGCGCCGGAGCAGGCTCATCTCGGTTTCGAGATCCCCCACCTCGCCGCAGATGCCGGACCGCTGCAGCAGAGCGCGTCCCAGGAGATTCCAGGCTCCGAGCTTGTGGTAGATGGAGATGACGCGGTCGAGCAGGCGCGCCGCCGGCTCGAACTCCCGGAGCTCGCGGTGCAGGGAGGCGCGGAGATCGAGGACCCGCGCCAGATCGTGCATGCCGACCCTCCCCTCCTCCTCGATCAGCTCCTCGATCGGACGAAAGACCATTTCGGCTTCGCGGTGGCGTCCGGCGACGCGGAGAGCGTTGGCGTACTGGGCCGACGCCTTGCACCAGAGCCCGTCCCGCACCTCGGCGCTGCCGCAGGATCTCTCGTCGAAGCTCTCGGCGATGGTCACCGCGAGCCGCGCCAGGTCGAGCCCCTGCGCCGGATCCTGGAAAGCGGCTTCGCGGACCTTGTCGATCAGCAGCTCGCAGAGGAACGGGTTGTGAAAGCGTGGGCTATTGGTGACGAGCAGCAGCCGGCGCGCCGGCATGGTCTGCTCCATGAGCTCGTCCAGGAGCTGGCCGGCGGAGTCCTGCTCGCGGCAGATCGCGGCCTCCTGCTCCGCCATGCGCCGGAGGACCCGATCGAACACCTGGTCGTACGGGTCGTCGTGCCCTTCTTTCATGGCTTGGTCTTTTTGCCTCGCCACTGTCCGGTGAGGACCAGCCGTCGCGTCAGCGCGGCGAGGCACCTCTGGGTGATTTTGCTGATGCTGCTCTGGCTGTATCCGAGCTGCTCGGCCACCTCAGCCGGCTCATAACCCTGCTGATACCGAAGGGTCAGGAGAGACCGGCAGCGCTCCGGGAGCTCCTCGATGGCGGCCGCCAGATCGCGGCGGACATCCGAGGTCTCCTGGGCCGGCTGCAGAGGCTGCGCCATGCACTCCAGAACGGCGGCGTCGACCGATTCGTACAGCTTGCGGCGATGCGCCCGCCAGTACAGCAGGCATTTGTTGCGCACGGTTCCCACCAGCCAGGCTTCCGGGTCGCGGATGGACTGGCGTTGATAGATGAGGGCGAGCAGAGCCTGCTGGAGGATGTCCTCCGTGTCCTGCGGCGGGATGCTGTAGCGCTGAAATTGCGCCTTGAGACGCGGCCGGACCCGTTTGAGGAAGTCTTCGAGAGAGGTATCGACGTGGCGTTGGTCCAGAGCGCTCATCTTCCCAGGAAACTCTTAAATTCTGGATACACTACCACTATGCCGGCGGCAATGTCCAGCGCGTCCAACCGGGCCGGAGCCCGGTATGGCTTTGGGCAGCGGCACCAGCAGCCGGTCGGCGCTAGCCGTTATCGTCCCAGCGGGCGCCGGCGTCTCCCACGATGCTGCCCCACAGGGCATCCCAGATCGACACGACCTCCACCTCGATCTGCTCCAGCAGGCCGATTTCGGCTGGCGCTTGGGCAGTCTCCTCCGCCAGGGCGGACGCCAGGGGCGCGAAGAAGAAGGCGGCGGTCAGGGCGAGGACGGGGAAGATACGATGAGCCTTGGGCTGGAACATATGAAAAGGTCTCCTTTTTTTTCGGCCGGCTCGGGCGGCTATACGCCGTCGAGCATTTGACACAAGCGGCCTCAATCTAGAGTTTCCGCTCGCCGGATGCCAGAGACACGCTCAGGCGCCAGGCACATCGAGGAGACCGGCACCGACCGCGCGCTGGGCCAGGATGGCCAGACAGCGCCGCGTCTTGTCGGGATCATCGGCGGGATCGGCGGGATCGGCGGGATCGGCGGACCCAGGAAGCAGGCCGTAGCGCCGGCGCAGGAGCGGCTGGCAGCGTTCGGGCAACCGGGAGATGAGGGTATCCAGGTCAGACCGGATCGCGGCCGCCTCCTCACAGGGGATCTCAGGATCGCCGAGGAGCTCGAGGATGGTGCGGTCCACCAGCTCGGACACCCGGCTGCGCCGCCGGCGCCAGTAGAGGATGCAGCGGTTCGACAGCGTCACCTGGAGCCAGGCGTCCGGATTGCGGACGCTCTCCTGCTTGGAGACCAGGACGAGAAGGGTCTCCTGGAGAAGGTCGTCCGCATCCCGGGCAGGAATCCTGTAGCGGAAGAGGATGCGCCGGAGCTTCGGCCCCACCCTCTCCAGAGCTTCAGCCAGGGACGGGGCCTCCGAACGCGGCGGATTCGGTCGGTCCATACACCGTCTGATCTTGATGAGTGTTTGAGACTTTACCAGCCCCCCTCGTCTCTGTCCAGAGGAGGATGTCTCGAAGCCAGGCGATCGTCAACCGTCGCCGCGTCGTGGGGGGCGGGGCCGCGCCTCAGTCGTGAGCGTCTGGATCGCTGTCGGGATCGACCGGCGTCTCCGCCGCCATGTGGAAGCCGACGGCGAGGAGCTGACGGGTGAGGGCCGCCAGACAACGATTGGTGACCTTGCGGATGCTCGAGGTCTGGTAGCCCATCTGCTCCGCGACCTCGGTGGGGCCGTAGCCAAGGCCGTACCGCAGCCTGAGCAGCGAGCGGCAGCGCGCGGAGAGCTTGGAGAGGACGCGGCTCAAGTCGGTGGTGAGATCGGTGCGCTCCTGGTCCGGCGCCTGCGGCACCGCGATCAGGTCGAGGATCGCCGTGTCGACCGCTTCACAGAGGCTGCCCCGGCGCTTGCGCCAGTACATGATGCACTTTTTCTTGACCGTCCCGATCAGCCAGCTCTCGGGGCTGCGGACCTTGTCCCACTTGTAGAGGAGGGTCAGCTGAGCATCCTGGAGGATGTCCTCGGCGTCTTCCGGAGGGACCTCGAAGTTCCTGAGAACCCGTTCCAACCGCGGTCGGGAGGTCTTCAGCAGATTGTTGAGAGATTCCCGTAGTTCAGGATGATCCAGAGTCGCCATATCGCCAAGATGTCTCGTGCTGACTGCGGGTAGGCTAACACCCCGGGGGGTCCCTGTCCAGCCAAAACTCCGGGAGCCCTTGCGCCGCCCTGACTTTGTCAAAATGAAGCATCGGCGTGCTTTTCTCTCACCTGCGAAGGCTCTGTCCGGAACCTGCCCGATGCAGAAAGGAGAGGCCGACCGAGGTCAGCTCTTCAAGCCGTGGCCGCCAGGGTCGGAACGCCCTGGAGACCCGCGGCGGCCCGCAGATCGGCGGCACTGTGGGTCTGCTCCCACGTGAACCCCTCCTCCTCGCGCCCGAAATGGCCATAGGCCGCGGTCTGCCGGTAGACCGGGCGGCGGAGCTGGAGGTGCTCGATGATGGCGCGCGGCGACAGGGGGAAGTGCTCGCGGACGAGGCTCTCCATGTGACGGTCGGAGACCTCGCCGGTGCCGAAGCTGTCGACACGGATCGACACCGGCTCGGCGACGCCGATCGCGTAGGCCACCTGCACCTCGATGCGCTCGGCGAGCCCCGCGGCCACCAGGTTCTTGGCCACGTGACGGGCCATGTAGCAGGCCGAGCGGTCGACCTTCGTCGGATCTTTCCCCGAGAAGGCGCCGCCGCCGTGGCGGCCATACCCGCCGTAGCTGTCCACGATGATCTTGCGGCCGGTCAGCCCGCAGTCGCCGTGCGGCCCGCCGATGACGAAGCGCCCGGTCGGATTGATGTGGTAGATCGTGCGGTCGTCGAGGAGCTGGCCCGGGATCGTCGTCCGGACGATCTGCTCGATAACCCCCTGACGGATCTCTTCCTGCGAGACCTCCGGGTCGTGCTGCGTCGAAATGACCACGGTGTGGACCCGCACCGGCGTCTTGCCGTCGTACTCGACGGTGACCTGGGACTTGCCGTCCGGCCGCAGCCAGGCCAGATCGCCGGACCGGCGGGCCGTCGCGAGGCGGCGGGTCAGCCCGTGAGCCAGCTGGATCGGCAGCGGCATCAGCTCCTGGGTCTCGCGGCAGGCGAAGCCGAACATCAGCCCCTGGTCGCCGGCACCGTCCTTGTCGACCCCGAGGGCGATGTCGGGGGACTGGCGATGAATTTTCACCAGGACCTCACAGCTGCTTCCATCGAACTTCAGCTCCTGGCGGTCATAGCCGATCTCGCGGATGACCTGGCGGGCCACGCCCTCGAAATCGATCTGGGCGTCCGTGGTGATCTCGCCAGAAAGTACGGCCAGGTCCGTGGTGACCAGGGTCTCGCAGGCCACCCTCCCGGTCGGATCCCGGCGGAGCACCTCGTCCAGGATGGCGTCGGAAATCTGGTCGGCCACCTTGTCCGGGTGACCTTCCGTCACCGACTCGGACGTGAACAGGTTGGCTTCATATTCGCTCATTTCACACCTCTGGCATCCAGATCGGCAAGGCTTAGGTTCTGTGTCTCGGGGGTCGAGCCGGTCGACAGGCCGAGCATCCTAACAACAGACGAAATCTAGATCAACATGCTCACACAAGGCAAAGGTGTAGCTGAGGGCTTCCGGCGAGACGCTCCGGTGCCCTGGAGCGCTCTCTCGGACGGATTTCACCGGATCGGGCGGCTCTCCAGAACTCCGTAAAAGAGGCTGGACAGGGCGTGCAGGGTCGCGGTGTTGATGGCCTTGCGCCGCGATTCGAGGCCGCCGGTCAGGGAGCGGATGATACCGCCGCTGCGCCGCGTCCCGGGGACCGCGAAGGGGATCTGCGCGTGGTCGAGCCCGGCCACGATGCGGTCGGGGATCTGCACGGAGCCGCTGGAGCCCCAGGACTCGCCCAGGGTGCCGCGGACCACCGTCCAATAGCAGATGAAGTAGCGAGGGGAACCGCTGTCCACGTCGATCGCGTGGATGCCGGACTCGCTGGCGATGTAGAAGTGGTAGGTGCTCCCGAGCTTCGCTTCGAGCTCCGCCACCCGCTGCCGGGCCAGGCGCAGAGTCTCCTCGTCCGTGAACGGGAGGCCGATGGGGGAATCCGACACCGTCTGGGGAACGACGGCCACCGAGACCGTCCGGTCCAGGCCGTCGTGAAAGTAGCGCAGGACCGCGTCCCGTACGCCGAGCAGGTTCTCCGAAGCCGTGCCTGCCACGGCCACCTCGACCCCGGTTTGGAGCCGCTGCCAGAAGTTCTTAATATCCGTTGTCATGATCTCCAGCCGTCAAAATCAAAGGCTCAAGGATATTCGGCGGCTCCGGCGAAGTAAAGGCGAGCGCGCGGAGCATGCCTTGTTGGAAGGTCCGCATCTGGTGGCCGAGGCGATCGCCGCCGGCCTGCGGCTCGAAACGGTCCTCGCGACCCCCGGCTTTCTCGCTTCGGCCGAGGGGGAGCGGCTCGCCCGCGCGCTCTCCGCCGCGCCGCTCGAAGTCGCTCCGGAGCTCTTCGATGATCTCACGGACGCCGACTCCCCGCGCGGCGTGCTGGCGGTGGCTCCCCTCCCCCGCTCCGGCGCCGAGGCCCTGCCGCTCTGCGCCGGCAGCCCCTATCTGTATCTGGACGGGCTGCAGGACCCGGGCAACCTGGGCGCGCTCGCGCGGGTGGCCGAGGCCGCCGGCGCCGCCGGGCTCGCCCTGTCGCCGGGGAGCGCGCACCCGAACCACCCGCGCGCCCTCCGCGCCTCGGCGGGCAGCCTCCTCCGCCTGCCGGTCGCCGTGGACGCCTCGCCGGAGGCGCTCGATCGACGCCTCGCGCCGCTCCGGCCGCGCTGGGCCGCGCTGGCGACCCGCGGCGGTGAGAGCCTCTGGAGCGCCGCATTCCCCGAGACGCTGATCCTCGCCGTGGGCGCCGAAGGCCCAGGCCTCTCCCCCGCTCTCCTGGAGCGGGCCGGCCTCCGCCTCACCATTTCCATCGAGCCGCCGGTCGAGTCGCTCAACGCCACGGTGGCCGCGGCTCTCGTCCTGTTCGAGGTTCGGCGGCGCCGTGGTTTAATACCGCCACCATGAAGATCGCCATCGGGTCCGACCACGCGGGCTTCCGCTACAAGGAAGAGATTGAGCGCTTCCTCGCCGGGCAGGGACATGAGGTGCAGGACTTCGGGACCCATTCGGAAGAATCGGTCGACTATCCGCTCTTCATCCGCCCGGCGGCCGAGGCCGTGGCGGCCGGTACCTGCGAGCGCGGGATCGTGCTCGGCGGGTCGGGCAACGGCGAGGCGATGGCCGCCAACCGGCTCCGCGGCATCCGTTGCGCCCTCTGCTGGAACGCCGAGTCGGCGCGCCTCGCCCGCCTGCACAACGACGCCAACATGATCTCGCTCGGCGAGCGGATGATGCCGCTCGAGACCGCCCTGGAGATCGTCCGCACCTGGCTGGAGACCCCGTTCGAAGGGGGCCGGCACGTCCGGCGGATCCAGCTTCTCGACCAGTGACTTCCCCGGCGCCAGCGCACCGCGAGGCGCTCCGCCGCGCCCTCGGACCCGAGCGCGTCCGCGAGGCCGTCGCGCTCGCCCCGTTCACCACCTTCCGGATCGGCGGGCCGGCCGACCTTTTCTATGAGGCGACGGACGCCGGCGAGCTCGCGCGGGCGATCCTGGCCGCGCGCGAGATCGGGCTCCCTCACTTTCTCCTCGGGCTCGGGGCCAACATCCTGATCGGCGACCGCGGCTTTCGCGGGCTGGTCATCCGCAACCGCGCCCAGGCGCTCGACGTCGATTCCCAGGAGCGGACGATCCGGGCCGAGAGCGGCGCGGTGGTCTGGCCGGACCTGATCGAGACCGCCATCTCCCACGGTCTCTCGGGCCTCGAGCACTACCCGGGCATCCCCTCGACCGTGGGCGGAGCGCTCTGGCAGAACCTCCACTTCCTGGCGCCGGCCCCGGCGCGCGAGCGGACCATGTTCATCGCGGAGGTGACCGAGGCTGTCGAGATCCTCACCGAGGAGGGGGAGCGCCGCACGGTTGGCGCCGGCTATTTCGAATTCGGCTACGACACCTCGATCCTCCACCATCGGCGCGACGTGGTCCTCGCCGCCACGTTCCGGCTCACTTCCGAAGAGCCGGAGGTCCTCCGCCGCATCGTGCGCGAGAACCTGGAGTGGCGGCGCGAGCGCCATCCTCCGCTCGACAGCGAGCCGAGCGCGGGCTCCATCTTCAAGAAGATCGAGGGGATCGGCGCCGGCCGGCTGATCGACCAGTGCGGCCTCAAAGGGACCCGCATCGGCGGCGCCATGGTCACGCCGCGCCACGCCAACATCTTCATCAACGCGGGGAACGCCACGGCCGCGGACGTCCGCGCCCTGATCGCCCACGTCCAGGAGGTCGTCGAGCGGCGGACCGGCTACTCTTTGGAGGCGGAGATCTCGTTCGTGGGAGAGTTTTGAGCGCGGCCCTCGCGCAGGTCCTTCAGCAGCTCCAGGGTGGTCCAGAGCAGGGGGCGGAACGGCGGGAGGTCGATCAGGCTGATCAGGCGGACGATGATCTTCACCGTGTGATCGATCAGCCGGTAGGTGCGGCCGCACTCCGGCGAGTCGTCGTGGATCCAGAACAGGATGATCCCCATCTGATAGGTCCAGAGGAGGTGCGGCAGCTCCTCGCGCAGCTTCGCGTTGCCCATCCGGGTGCGCGATCCTTCGAGGACCTCGCTGAAGAGCTGCACCACCCGGTCCCGCAGCGCCCTCGACTCGTCGCTGAACGGGTTGAGCGGGCTCTTCGGGTCGGCCGCGCTCTTGAACAGGACGGCCGCGAAGCGGTGGTACGGCATCGAGGTGTCGATCTTCGCCCGCAGCACGCCATGGAGGCGCGCCCGCAGGTCCTTCTCCTGGGCGAGCAACTCGCCGCACGCTTCCAGATGCTCCTCGTGGCTCCGCTCGTAGAAAGCCTGGATCAGGTGCTCCTTCGAGCGGAAGTAGTAGTAGGCGTTCCCCACGGCCACGCCGGCCGCCTCGGCGATGGCCCGCATCGTCGTCTCCTCGTACCCGCG
The DNA here is from genome assembly GCA_035264905.1 of Thermoanaerobaculia bacterium. Classification (GTDB taxonomy): domain Bacteria; phylum Acidobacteriota; class Thermoanaerobaculia; order Multivoradales; family UBA5704; genus UBA5704. Next base: position 10,572 of record DATFPH010000282.1, on the reverse strand, counting down.
CTCCCGGAAGAGATGCAGCGCGGTTTCGAGAATCTGCGCCCGGGTCTGCTCCCCTTTGCGCGTCTTGGCCAGGGTGTCTGGAGGGGACGGCGGGGTCGGCGCGGCGGCGGTGGTCTCGCTCATCACGATCGATTATGCCCCGGATGCTCCAACAGACGCAGCGCGTCCAGCTCCATCGCCGGCACGACGTGCGGCCAGCGGATCTCCGGAGCCGCCGCGTCCAGCCGCGCCGCGAGGCGAGCGAGGTGGGAGGTCGGCACTGCCGGAAAGAGATGGTGCTCGGCGTGAAAGAACATGCTGTAGGAGATCCAGGTCATCCATCGGCCCCGCTGCGTGCGCGCGAACAGGCCGTCGGGATCGCACCCGTGATGGACGGTCCAGACCGCGAAGAAGCCGGTCATCGACTCGCCGAGGAGCATGGCCGCGACATGCCAGCGCAGTGCCGGGAGGTCGACCGCGAGAGCCGCCGCCACGATTCCGGTCATGCCCAGGACCTCGGCCGCGATCCAATAACGCCGATTTGATCCGGAACAACCGGGAGCGGCGAGCGCCCAGGCCGTCCGGTGAAGGCGCAGCGGGAACAGCGGGCCGGCCAGCAGCGCCTTCCACCACGGCAGGAGCGCCGTGGAGCCCTCGGCGTCCTCCTCGTCGAGGCAGTGCCGGTGGTGGTGCATGTGCGACGCCTGCACCGCGTGCATGCTCGACAGCATGAGCAGGCTCAGCCCGAAGAGGATGCCGTCCTGCACCCGGCGCGGCACGCCCAGCGAATAGTGCTGGGCGCCATGGGACTGGCGGAGCCCGGTCAGGAAAAAATAGAAGGAACAGAACGCGCCGAGCGCCGGCCAGCCCGCCTGGTAGCAGAAGAGCGAGCCGACGAGCCAGGGCAGGGAGAGGACGAGCTCCCACGCCTTCTCCACCGGAGAGAGCGCCAGGAGGTCCCGCCACTCGATGGAGTGGAGCTCACGCAGCTGTGGATTCTTGGTCATCAGCCTTCTCCTATTGGAAGCCGATCAGCCAGCTCAGCCGGAACCGGTGTTTCGACACCCAGGCCACGAACCGGCGCGCGTACTCGATCCGTCCGGCATCGCTCCACCGGATCGCCATCTCCCGGTAGTCGTGCAACGCCCACAGGCACATGAGCCAGGCCTTGGCTCCGCGGTAGATCTCGCCTTGGTCGCCGATGACCGTGATCTCCCGCAGCGTGGCCGCGTGGTCGAGCCCCGGAAAGAGCCGCTGGGCCACCAGGGAGCCGGCCGGAACGAACTTCAGCGGCACGAGAGCCGCCTGACGCCCGAGCCAGGTCCGGGCGCGGCAGCAGAGGGGACAGTCCTGATCGAACAGCACGGTGAGCCCCCCACGCATGGCTCTCTCCTCCTAACGGCCCCCCGGGGCCAGGCAGGCGTCCGGATCCACGGGCGGCAGGGTGCTCTCGAAGCGGGAGCGGCGGCGCATGCGGCTGAAGACGTAGAGGTTGAAGAAGTGCATCGCGCCGAGCACGAGAAGCACGACTCCCACCTTCTCGGACAGCGCCTCGATGCTCCCCTGCACGCCCGCGATCACATAACCGAGCTTCAGCGCGAGCGCGACGTAGCCCAGATTGACGAGGTAGAAGCCGACGACCAGCAGGTGGTTCACCGAATCCGCCAGGTCCGCGTTCCCCCGGAAGACGTCCACCAGGAAGATGCGGCCGTTCTTGGACAACGTCCGGGCGACCCAGATGGTCAACGCGACACTGATCCCCAGGTACAGCAGGTACGTGCCGACCGTGTAGCTCATAAGACCCTCCTTCGGGACGAGCGCGCTCGTTTTGAACGCGTTCAACTAGAGGATAGGAGGGTCCCGCAGGGGTGTCAAGGGGTTTTGAACGAGTTCAAATCAGTCGAGCTGAATCCTCCAGGCTCCCCGGCCGTGGGTGAAGGCATAGAGCCAGGTCTCGTCGTTCGTGGTCAAGACCTGAAGGGACTCGGTCACCACATTCGCGAAGCCCGTGTTCTCGACCATCCAGGTCTGCCCGCTGTCGAGGGTGATGAAGACGCCCAAGTCGGTGCCGGCATAGAGGATATTGAAGAAGAGGGGGTCCACCACGATGGAGTGGACCGGAATGTCGGGGAGCCGGCCGGCGCCGACTCCGTCAATCGTGGTCCAGGTAGCGCCGCCGTCGGTCGTCTTCCAGACGTGACCTCCGCCAAAATTCGAATAGGTAGCGTAGGCAAGGTTTGGATCGGCGGCGTCGATTGCGAGCGACGAGACGAAACCGTCGCGGGGCCGGGTGAAGGGCCAAGCCGTGCCTCCCGTGGAGGTCAGGGCGGACGTAGTGCGATGGATATAACCGCCGCTGGTACCAGCCAGGACGTGATTGCCGTTTTGGGGATCGACCGCGATGGCACTCACGACGGACGACTCGTCGCCGGCAACGAGACCGCTGGCCTGGGTCCAAGACGTGGCGCCGTCGATGGTCCGCCACAGTGCGAAAGCGCCGGTCCAGAGGCGCTGCGGATCGGTGGCATCTATGGTGAAGGGGGTCGTGAACAGGAAATTTTCACTGTCCTCGGTGATTCCTTCGACGGCGAGATCCCAGTTGGCTCCCGCATCGACGGATTTCTGGATCGAGAGATTCGGGTTTTCCGCATATCTCACGTTGGTGTCATCTGGATCGACAGCCACATAGCCGCCATCGCCACCCAGGCTCTCCTCCCACTCATTGGGTCCGGAGAAGTCGTCGCCCAGAACGGTTCCGTTGTCCTGGGTTCCTCCGAAATAGCTCAGGCCGTCCGGCAAGGCGACTCCGTGATAGAACTGCGTCACACCGTAGCCGTTGTTCAGGTTCTGCGAGGTGAAGGGTGTCGCTGCGGAAGTGCATGCTCCGGCCAGTGTTTTCGCTGTCGCTGCACGAGCGTTGGCCGTCCGGAAAACGCCGCCGTCACTACCCACGAACATCGTCTTATTGGTCGTGCCGTTGTAGGAGGGATGGAAGGCGATGGCGTGCTGGTCCGCGTGGGCATAGGCGGGGACCGAATCATCCCACCAGTAGGAGGCCAGCCCCCAGTTACGTCCGCCGTCGTCGGACCGGAACAGATCGATGCCGCCGGCCCAGACCCGGTTGGGATCCTTGGGATCGACAGCGATGACATTGTCATACCAGCCCTGATTGAAGAAGACCGGTTCATCCACACAGACGGCGAACGCCGCATTGGTGAGAAGCAGCGTGCTCAGCGGGTTGGCGCTCGTGTTGCGGACCTGGGCCATCCAACTCCCGGCAGCGCCCCCTGTGGTAGAACGGAAAACGCCGTGGAGACCATCCTGGAAGTTCCCCGGCTGAATGCTCGCTGCGAGAGCATAAATGACCTTTTGGTTCGATGGCGCGATGGAGAGAGAGGTTCTCCCCATACCGGGTTCCCTGAGAACTACGCTCCAACTGCCAGCACTTTCAGCCTTGGTGTTGCGATAGACGGTTCCCTGCGCGTTCGTGCCGCAGGCCGCGAAGAGGAAATCGGTAGTCTGGTCGGTGCGAATCACCAGGTCAAGACAGCCACCATTCACCTGGGCATTGAGGATGCGGGTCCAGGAAACACCCCCGTTAAGCGATCTCCAAACGCCCGTTCCAGTAGCAGCATAGATCCGTTGGCTGCTTTTCGGGCTCACCACCACGTCATTCACGAAAGAGAAATTCGCGTTGCGCGTGCTCGCCAGGTGCGTCCAGCTGGCCCCGCCGTTGACCGTTTTGAAGACGCCGGCACCGCGGAGCGCGTCGACGTTGGAGAACCCCTCGCCGGTGCCGGCATAGAGAATGTTCGGGTTGAGCCGGTCGAGGGCCAGTGTATTGACCGCCAGGTTCGGAAGGAGATCGCCAAGCGGGAACCAGTTCCCTCCCCCGTCGACCGTCTTCCAGACGCCCCCCGCCGCGCCGCCGGCATACATCGTCTGCGGACTCGTGGGATGGACGACCAGTGCCCGGGTCCGTCCGCCAACGTTGCCCGGCCCAAGCCACGTCCAAGCCCCGAGCACCGCGGCGTCGACGGCGTACGAAATCCCCTTCTGCCGGAGCTCGACCCGCGACGGCAGCACGGTCCGGCGGGCGCTCGAGTACTGCGGCATCTTCGCCATGTGCTCCAGAGCGACCAAATACCGCTCGACTGGGATCGCAGCCTCGCCTACCGGGGCGCGCTTGCGCCGGTAGTGTTCCAGCGCCTTGTCCGGCTGATCATAGCGGCGCAGCTCCCCTTGCTCCTGCTGGAGCCTGCGTGCGAGCGACTGGGGGATTTGAGGGCTCTGTGCGGCGGGAGCTGGCTGCGCCGCAGCTCCTCGTCCGCAGAGCAGAAAGCTCACGAGGACCGTACCGGCCCATGGCCGATTCAATCTGAGGGACATCACTTTCTCCTTTCCCTCAATCATAGCTCATGAGGGTGTTCTAAGGAGAAGTCAATCCGGCCGGTTTGGTTTAGTCGGCACCGGCCCACCCGGTCTGCACGAGCGAGCGGATGATGGCCGCGCCGCGGTGCCCCCAGATCGGGTGGAGCTCCCGGGAGCGCTCCTCGGCCAGGTCGAGGGCCACGCGGGCCGTCGTCCGGCCGCTCCGCTCTGCCTCCTCCAGAACCTTCAAGGACAGATTGAAGACGCTGTTGTCCCAGGTGTCGCCGAGGTGGCTCTCGATGCGCGGGTCGTCTTCCAGATAGCCGTACTGCTCGTCCGCGCAGTTGACGATCCCCATCCGGTTGACCAGGAAGTCGGGGAGATAGAGGATGCCGCGCTCCTGGAGGATCGCGTCGTCGCGCTCCGGGTCTTCGAGCTGGTTGTTGGCGGCGCCGCAGACGATGGGCGCCTGGATACCGGGGATGGTCCGGGAATTCAGGATGCCGCCGGTCGCGCAGGGAGCCACGATGTCGGCCGGCTCGGCGAGGACGGAGTTGTCGCCCCGCTCCACGATCCGGACCTCCAGATCCAGGCCCGGAAAGCGGCCGGCGAGCTCGCGGCGGCCGGGATCGATGTCCGATCCGACGACCCTCCGGACCCCTCTCTCCGCCAGGAATCCGACCAGGGGCTCGCCCACGTGGCCGAGGCCCTGGACCGCCACGGTCTTCCCCGCGAGCGTGCCGCGGCCGAGGTGACGCAGGGCCGCCTCCATGCCGCGGACGACGCCGAGGGCCGTGGGACCCGACGGGTTGCCGCTCCCTCCGAGCTCGGGGGGGATGCAGGTGGTGAACCGCGTCCGCCGGAAGATGGCGGCCATGTCCTCGACCGACGTGCCGACGTCCTCGGCGGTCACGTAGCACCCCTGGAGGCTGGTGATGAGCTCGCCGTACTCCTCATACATCAGGCGGCGGACCTCCGGATCGGTCACCTGCCCGGTTTCGCGCGCCATGACCCCCTTGCCGCCCCCCCACCAGAGGCCGGCGAGGGCATTCTTGTGGGTCATCCCCCGCGCGAGGCGGAGGCCGTCGCGCAGAAAATCCTCCACGGTGTCGTACCGCCAGTAGCGGGTCCCACCCGCCCCCTGTCCGCGGCACGTCCGGTGGACGAAGGCGCTTTGCAGGACGCCGGTCCTCTGAGCGATCTGGACGAAGACGCCCTCGTGGCGGTCGAAGTCGCGCTGGTCCTCCTCCAGAAGCCCCGCGAGCGGCTCGAGGAGCGGATGAGACGCCTGGAGCCGGCCCGCCTCCTCATCCCACACCAGAAAGAAACGCCGGATCCCATGGCGGGCGAGCAGCTCGCAGAGATCGGCCGGCGACAACGTGCGCAATTCCATGGGACTCCCTCCTGTCGGCAAGCGAGGCGAGATCCTATCAGGAGAGCCCTCACCCCCGGCCCCTCTCCCGCAAGCGGGAGAGGGGAGAGGGATAGCTCGCGCAAGCTCGGGATGCAGTGGACTGACTAACCTGCACCCCTCTCCCGCTCGCGGGAGAGGGGCCGGGGGTGAGGGCCTCAGGGGGACGGGCTCAACTCGGCGGCTTGTTCCGCCACACCCGCCAGTCGTCGTTCACCAGGATGCTGAGCACCAGGGCGAAGCCGCAGAAGGCGGCGAGGAGGAACAACAGCATGGCGAGGCCCGGATAGCCGAACAGCGTGAACTCCGTGCGCACCTGCATGAGGAGCGCCGCGCCGACGATCAGCGCCGCCAGCACGATCCCCACGGCGATCCGGTTGGCGATCTTCTGCAGGTTGCTCATCAGCCGCGACTCGTCGAAGGCATGCACCTTCACCTGCAGCTTGTTGTTCGCCAGAGAGTCCAGGACCATGTTGAGCCGCCCGGGCATCTGCTGCACCAGGTCGTACAGATCCAGGGTCGACGACAGCATGCTCGCCGGGGAGAAGCGCTTCAGCATGTGCCGGCGCAGGAGCGAGTCCGTGTGCCGCCGCACCGTTTCGTTGGGGTCGATCTCCGGATCGAGGGCGCGCGAGACCTCGTCGAGGTGGAGCATCGCCTTACCGAGCGTGCTCAGCTCGGGCACCGGCCGCACCCCGCACTCCGCCGCCTTTTGCACCATGGCGAGCACGATCCGGCCGACCTGGACCTGCTGGGCCGCCGCGGTCCGGGCGCTCGCCACCAGGTCCGCCACCTCGCGCCGGAACCGATCCTCGTCATGCCCCTCGAGGATCGTGCCCATCTGGAGCGCCACGTCCGCCGCCTCGTGGCCGCGTCCGTCCGTGATCGCCAGGAGAAGCTTCAGGAGCTGCTCCTGCCGCCGCGGGTCGATCCTTGCCACCATCCCCAGATCGAGCAGAGCCAGCCGGCCGTCGGGCGTGATCAGCAGATTGCCCGGATGCGGATCGGCATGGAAGAAGCCGTCGACCAGGATCTGGTCCAGATAGGCGCGGCTCAGGTCCTCGGCCAGGGCCCGGCCGTCGAGATCGATCCGGGCGAGCGGCGACAGGTCGGTGACCTTGGTGCCCCGGACATAGGTCATGGTGAGGACGCGGGACGTCGAATAGTCCTCCACCGGCTGCGGGATGATGATCCGCGGATATTCCTTCAGGTTCTGGCCAAGAGTGACCAGATTGACCGCTTCGCGGCGGTAGTCGAGCTCGCGCAGGAGCGTGCGGCGGAACTCCTGCACCAGAGTCTGGAAACCGATCCGCCGCCCCATGTCGGTGTGGCGGTCCAGCAGGCCTGCCATTTCCTCGAAGGCGTCCAGATCGTCCAGGATGGTCTGCCGGATGTCCGGACGCTGCACCTTGACCGCCACCTCGCGGCCGTCCCGCAGCGCTGCCCGATGGACCTGTCCCAGCGAGGCAGCCGCCAGCGGCACATCGTCGAAGTCCGAGAACGCCTTGGAGAGGCGGACCCCCAGCTCCGTGGAAACGATCTCTTCGACCTGGGTGAACGAGAACGGCTCGATCTTGTCCTGGAGCCGCGAGAGCGCGTCGAGATACGGCTGCGGCAGCAGGTCGGACCGGGTGGACAGGAGCTGGCCGAGCTTGATGAAGGTCGGTCCCAGGTCTTCCAGGTCCTGGGCGAGCTGCTCGGGCTCTCCGGTCACCAGCTCCGGAGAGTCCTCATCCGGAGGCAACGTGGGATCCTGGCTGACCGCCCGCGCGAGATCCGCGCGCCCGTACTTCAAAAACAGGCGGGTGATGTCCTTGTACCGCTTCAGGTGCTCCGGTTTGAGCGAGAAGGAAAGAACCATGTTTTATCCTCGCCCGGTGGCAAAAGCAAGGTTGGTGCCAGGATGGTGAGGGGCTCTTCATCTTCGGTTCATCTCCCTCTCCCTATCCTGCAAGTCTGGAGACCAGACTTCATGACCAACTTCCTGCTCAGAACCCGATACCGGTTCGTCCTCCTGTTCACCCTCTTCTTTCTCGGCATCTCCCTGGCGACCCGCGTCATCCTGCTGATCGCCCACCACGCTCTCACCGAGCGGGGGATGCCCACCGCCCTGGCCGCGGGCGAGGTCTACGACCTGCTGGCCGCCCTCTGGCTCGCCGTCCCTCTCGTCCTTTTCCTGACCGTGCTGCCCGAGCGCTGGTTCCGCAGCCGGGTGCAGCGCGTCCTCCTGCGGCTCTGGGTTTTCGCTACGCTCTTCGGCCTGCTCTTCGTCGCCGCGGCCGAGGACTTCTTCTTCGCCGAATTCGACGGCCGATTCAACTTCGTCGCGGTCGACTATCTGATGTACCCCACCGAGGTGGTCACCAATATCTGGGAGAGCTACCCCACGGGGATCATCCTCGCCGCGATCGCCGGCTTGAGCGCCGCCGTCCTCTTCCTCCTCGACCGCCAGGTGCGCAAGGCCTGGGATGAACCGGCGCCACCCTGGCGACGCGTCCGGGTCGCAGGCACCTATGCCTGCCTCCTGACCGTCCTGACCCTGGCCGTCTCCCCGTCACTCGCTCGGGTCTCGCCGGACCGGGCGCTCAACGAGATCGCCTCCAACGGCTATTACTCGTTCTGGATGGCGTTGCTCGGAAGCGATGCGCCGTACGAGGGGATGTATGCCACCCGCCCCGCGGCCAAGGTCGCCGCGCGGCTCCAGCGCCTCCTCGCCGAGCCGGCGGCGGTCCCGGCCGCCTTCGCCCCGGGCTCGACCCGCCGGCACGTCCGCGCGCTCGGCCCCGAGCGGCCGATGAACGTCGTCGTCGTCCTGGAGGAGAGCCTCGGCTCCGAATTCGTCGGCGCCCTGCATCCGCGTCCGCAGAGCCTCACTCCGGAATTCGACGCTCTGGCCCAGGAGGGCGCCCTCCTCACCCACGCCTACTCCACCGGCAACCGCACCATCCGGGCGATCGAGGCCACGACCTCGTCGCTGCCGCCGCTGCCCGGAGTGTCGATCGTGCGCCGGCCGCAATCCGAGGACCTCTTCACCCTGCCGGCCCTGCTCCGCTCGCGCGGCTATCAGACGACGTTCGTCTACGGAGGCCGCGCCCTCTTCGACGGCATGGGACGCTACCTGCTGCACAACGGCGTGGACCGCGTCGTCGAGCAGAAGGATTTCCCCGACGAGACGTTCAAGACCGCCTGGGGCGTCTCCGACGAGGCGATCTTCGACCGGGCGCTCGCCGAGATGGACGGCCTGCACGCCACCGGCCGCCCGTTCTATACGCTGGTCCTCTCGGTCTCGAACCACCGGCCGTTCCGCTTCCCGGAGACCGAGCTGCGGTCCGATCCGAAGCTGCATGGACGGGAGAACGCGGTGCGCTACGCCGATCACGCCCTGGGCCGGTTCGTGCGCCGGGCGCGGAGCCACGCCTTCTTTGAAAACACCTTGTTCGTCTTGATGGGCGACCATGGCGCCCGCGTGTACGGCGCGGCGGAGATCCCGCTCCCGAGCTACGAGGTGCCGATCCTCTTCTACGCTCCGGGCATCATCCCCGCCGGCCGGCGGCTCGACACCATGGCCTCCTCCCTGGACCTGCCTCCGACCATCCTCGGGGTCCTGAACGTCGACTACGACTCCAAGTTCTTCGGCCACGACCTCTTCCGGATCGACCCCTCCGCCGGCCGCGCCCTGATGACGCACAACAACGAGATCGCCCTGCTGCGTGGATCGCGGATGGCCGTGCTCGGCCTGCACGGCTCGACTTCTCTCTATGACGTGACACCCGGCGGCGCGCTGAACCTCGTTCGCGCCCCCGATGCGAGCGGCCGGGCGCTGGTCGAGGACGCCATCGCCTACTTCGACGGCGCCGACCTGGAGTACCGGACCGGTGCCTACGCCTTCGCCGGCAGCCAGGGCGGCGAGCGGCTGGCCGGAGCCGCAAGCCCGGCCGTCGCGCGCTGAAGCCCTCACCCCCGGCCCCTCTCCCACGAGTGGGAGAGGGGTGCAGGTTAGAAGAATTCACAGGAAATCACTGAAGAAGGCCGGTCTCTGAACCTGGTAACCCACACCCCTCTCCCGCTTGCGGGAGAGGGGCCGGGGGTGAGGGCTTCAGAAGCTCCCCTTCGTCCGCACCAGCCACTGCATGCTCTTGATCGTGCCGTCGCCATCCAGCGGGAACGCCAGATCGAGATGGACCACGTTGCCGAGGCCGGAGCGGCTGGAGCTCAGGCGGAGGCCAAGGCCGAGATCGCGCAGCCAGCCGAGATTCAGCGCCTCAGCCGACTCCCCCGCCCAGGTGCGGCCGATATCGAAGAAGACGGCGCCGCCGACATGGAACAGGTGGAAGGGATAGGAGTCGGTGAAGAAGCGCTGCTCGAGCGTCAGGAGCGCCCGCCGCTCGCCGTCCTGATAGCGCAGCGGATAGCCGCGGAGACCGCTGTCGCCGCCCAGGAGGAGCTGATTGTCGCGGTCGAGCTGGTGCGCCACCTGCCCCTCCAGCGTCGCGAAGAAGAGGTGCCGCCCGAAGTCCCGCCAGTAGTAGCGCGCGCTCCCCTGGAGAAGAGTGTTCTCGGGGCCGTCGCTCCCCCACCGGCCCGCCAGGTCCGACGAGAGGAGCAGCGTCTGGGCCGGCGTGAAGTGGAACCCCGTCCCCGCTCCCCCTTCGAACACCGCGGCGTTCCGGTCGCCGCCGAAGAGCGGCGACGACCAGCCGAGGCGCGCGTGGAGGCGGCTGCCGAGATGGAAGTCCTCGGTCCGTTCGATCTGGTCCACGTCCCGGGCCTGATCGAACTTGTCCTCGATCGAATCCCAGGCGATCCAGGGG
>DATFPH010000281.1:0-79161 GCA_035264905.1 Thermoanaerobaculia bacterium | reverse complement strand
AAGCCCCGGCCGACGCCACGCAGGGGAAGTGGCGCAAGGCGCGCGAACGGGCGGCGGACGTGCGGGCGCTTCCGTATCTCCAGGGATACCGCGCGGCGGAGGACCGGCCGCAAGTCATCGTCCGCGATCCCGCCGCGGTGGCTCCCGGGCTCAACCTCTACACGTCGGGACACGCGGCCGAAGCCGTCCTGATGGACCGGGACGGCCGGGTGCTCCACCGCTGGCGCTATCCCCTGCGCCGGCTCTGGCCGGACCTGGCCGCGAACCCGGCGAACGCGAAGCTCGAATACTGGCGCCGGGTCTACCTGTTTCCGAACGGGGACCTGCTCGGCATCTACGAGGGGCTCGGCATCGTCAAGCTGGATGCCCGCTCCAACGTCCTTTGGGCGCACCGCGGCGGCATTCACCACGACTTGCAGGTCCTGCCGAACGGCGAGATCTGGGTGCTGGACCGGGACGGCAAGATCATTCCCCGGATCAACCCGAGCCAGGGGATTCTGGAAGACATGGTCACCGTCCTCTCTCCCAAAGGGCGCGTCCTGCGGCGGATCTCCATCCTCAAGAGCCTGGAGCGGTCCCGGTGGGCCTCGTTGATCAGCCGGACGAAGCGCGCGGGCGACATCTTCCACACCAACACCCTGGAGGTGCTGGACGGCCGCTTCGCGAATCGCGATCCGGCGTTCCGGCACGGCAACGTCCTCGTCTCCATCCTGCACCTGGATGCTCTGGCGATCCTCGATCCCGGCCGCGAGGAGGTGGTCTGGGCGCGTACCGGGAGCTGGCGGCGCCAGCACCAGCCCACGTTCCTCAAAAATGGAAACCTGCTGCTCTTCGACAACCGGGGCGCGGGGCCCGACCGCTCGCGGGTCGTCGAGCTCGATTCCTCGACCGGCCGGATCGTCTGGCAGTTCGGCGGCACCCGGCAGGTCGACTTTTTCTCGAAGACCCTGGGCTCGTGCCAGCGGCTGCCGAACGGCAACACGCTGATCTCCGAGTCGGAGAACGGCCGGGCGCTCGAAGTGACGCGCGACGGCCGCGTGGTCTGGGAGTTCTACAACCCGCACCGCACCGGGAAGAACGGCGGGCTGGTGGCGGTCCTTTTCGAGATGCTGCGGCTGCCGCCTGAGTTTCCGTTCCGCGGGTCTTTCTCCGGGTCCGGGGCCAACCGGCGGTAGAATGGACACCGGGATGCGGGATCTGGCCGTCGTCGCGGAGGGGCTGAGCAAGGTCTATCGGGCCTATGCGACCCCGTGGGACCGGCTGCGGGAGGCGGTGACGCGGCGTCCGCGGCACCGGGCATTCCGCGCTCTCGACAACGTCAGCTTCACGCTGCCGCGCGGCGAGGGGCTGGCCCTGGTCGGCGAGAACGGGGCCGGCAAGAGCACGCTGCTCAAGATCCTGGCCGGCATCACGGCGCCGACGTCCGGCGGGGTGCGGGTGCAGGGGACGGTGGCCTCGATCCTGGAGCTCGGCTCGGGCTTCCATCCGGAGCTGACCGGCCGTCAGAACATCGTCTTGAACGCCGCCATGCTCGGTCTGACCGAAGAGGACCTGAAGCGGCGCCTGCCGGACATCATGGCGTTTAGCGAGCTCGGAGACTTCATCGACCAGCCGGTCAAGGTCTATTCGACCGGCATGGCCATGCGTCTGGGGTTCTCGATCGCCACCCAGGTGGAGCCGGACGTGCTGATCATCGACGAGGCTCTGTCGGTGGGGGACGGCTACTTCCAGAAGAAGTGCATCGACCGTCTCCTGCATTTCGTCAGCCGCGGGGGGACGCTCCTCTTCTGCTCGCACGCCATGTACTACGTCTCTTCCTTCTGCCAGCGCGCCCTCTGGCTGCGCAACGGCAGGGTCGAAGCGCTCGGGCCGGTGCTGGACGTGGTCCACGGCTATGAGAACTTCCTGGTGGCGAAGAGCGCGGCCACGGCGGCCGCCTCGGGCGAGTCTCCGCCGGAGCCGGTGCGCACCGGGCCGGCCCGCCTCGTGGACGTCCACCTCGTGGGCGCGGCGGCCGATCCCGTCTCTGAAGTCGATCCCATGTACGAGACAGGCCTGCCGTGGGCGCTGGAGATCACCTGGGAGGCGGAGGACCCGCGCATCCCCTTCCATCTCGGGGTCGGGGTCAACCGGATCGACGAGGTCGAGGTCTTCTCGTTCAGCACGCAGGCCGACGGGCTCCCGCCGTTCCAGGGAGAGCGCTGGTACGCGGCGCGCCTCAGCCTGCCGCGGCTGCCGCTGGTGAAGGGGGAGTTCACGCTCTATATTTTCCTGCTGGACGAAGAGGGGCTGCACATCTACGATCAGCGCGTCCTGCAGCGGGCCTTCCGCGTCCAGAGCCCGTCCTATGCCTTCGGGCTCATCCGGGCCGAGCACACCTGGGACGTGGACGCGCGGAGCGATGTGCCCGTGGAGCAGGCGATGGAGAGTGCCCGGTGACGCCCCTCCCCGGTGCTCAGGGGCGAGACCAGTCGAGGCTCCACCCCTCGATCAAGAGGGGCCGCAGCTCAGGCGAGTAGGTGGTCCACCCGGTGGGCGAGGTGTATTGGACCCGCAGAGGAGGCAGCACCCGCCGGCCCTGCGCGCGAAAACCGGCGCTCCGCGGCATCTCGAAGGCTTGGCCGCCGTCGTCGACAACGAACCGGTACGTCCCATCCCGGTAGGGGCCGAGGTCCCAGAAAAGGTTTTTGTCCACAACCTGGAAGCTCACGCGGAGCGGTACACCGGAGCGGATCGACGAGCAGTGCCGGGCCCGTAAGGCCGGGAGCCGCCGCGTGACCTCCACCAGGCGGCGCGCGCCGGGGTCGTAGCTCCAGACCCGCCCAAGCCGGCCGCGGTGCAGGCAGAGGTACAGATCGTCCTGGAACCAAAATCCCCCGCGGGGACGCCGGAGGACCCTCTCTTTCATCCACTCCACCTCGAGAAGAGAGGCCGCCAGGGTCAGGGGCTGCCGCAGGACGTCTCCCTTCCGCATCTCCAGGACGAAGCGGTTTTCGACGGTCTTCCGCTCGGCCTCTGCGAAGCGAGCGCTCCAAGCCTGCCGGTTCAGCCAGAAGCCCGAGACGCAGGCCACAATGACTGCGACGGCCGCCAACCGGTGCCCTCCTTGCCTCTCCGCAGCCGCCAGGGCACTACCGCCGACGGCGAAGGCCACAGCAAGAACGAGCCAGGCCGGCACGGCGAGGCGCGGGTGCATGAGGGTGGACACCGGCACGATCGGGAGTATGGCGAGGAGCAGGGCGAGCCCGGTCGGGGCGGCCGCTCTGCGGCCGTGCGGAGGCAGGAAAAGAGGCAGGATCCCGGCGGCGAGACCGAGAGCGAAAACGGCTGCGGCCGGCGAGAGCCGCCCAGCCGCGAGCTCGGCGGCGATCTTGCCCGGCAGCCTCAAGAGCAAGCTCGGAATGTCCGCGGGCCGCACGGTGAAGCCGTAGCCGCCCAGGAGCGTGCCGAGCAGCGCGTGGCGGATCACCAGATAGAGAGAAAGAGCGGCGGCATGCGGGAGCGCGAGGCGGATGCGCTCGCGAAATCTCACCTGCCGGTTTCCGGGTGGAGGGAGGAGCGGCAGGAGCACGCAGAGGGGGACCGCGATCTCCTTGGCGAAGCACGCGGCGAAGTAGAGCCCGGCAGAGACCCAGGCCGCCTTCCAGGCCGGCCGGCAGGTCTCCGTGCCCGGGGGCCGCCGCAGCGCTGCGGCCCAGGCCATCAGAGCGAGAGCTGAGAGAAGAACGGCCTCGACGTAGTGGCGCACCGGGAGGCTCACGGCGAGCGAGGAGGTCACCGGTCCGGCCAGGAAGAGCCACGCCCCGGCCGCAGACCAGAGGCGCGGGAGCCAGACGCGCAGGGCGCCGTAGAGCGCCGCGGTGCACAGGGACAGCGCGGTGAGGTGGTGGACGTAGAAGGCGTGGGGAGCGAGCCCGAACAAGCGCCGGTCCACGTCCAGCGAGAAGAAGAGCAGAGGGGTCAGGACGTGCCCGGGAAATTCCCGGTAGGCCCCGGCGTCGAAGAAGTACCAGAAGGGGCGACAGGTGAGCAGGAAGCGCAGGTGGACGAAATCGTCGTCCGTCCACCCAAGCCGGAGGGCGGGGCTGTAGAGAAGCCAGACCGCTCCTGCGAGCGCCAACAGGATCGCCGCTTCGACGGCGGCCTTCTGCGCCATGGAGGGCTGCCGGGCGGGCACGGAGGGGAGTGTACTACCGACGTTGGCTGATATAGTCTCCCGCGACGGTTCGAGGCAACGAAGCGTATAACCCTTTGGAAAGTGGACATGATCGAGCCGCTCATCGAACCAACCGAAAAGTCCCGGCCGGCGGCGGACCTGCTGGTGGTCGAGCCGTTCCTTCACTTCGGCCCGGATCGGATCTACAACAATCTGACGGACTTCTCACTCGGGAGCGGTGTCCCAGGCTTCCGGGAGCTGCACGAGTTGCACGGGGGCCGGCTGCGCACCGGCGATCTGCCGCCCGGGCTTCTGGCCGAGCTGCTCGCCGCGGGTTGGCTCATCGAGTCCTCGGCGGACCCGGGCACACGCTTCCTCCTCAAATACGTCTCTCTGGAGGCGCACACCGTCTGCAATCAGGCCTGCTACTTCTGCCCGGTCTCCATCGCGCCGCGCGAGGACTACTTCATGCCCACCGAGCTCTACGAGCGGATCGTGGACGAGCTCGCCGCGTACCGGGACACGATCGACGCCGTCTTCATGATCAACTACAACGAGCCGACGGCGGACAAGCGGTTCCTCGATCAGGTGCGGACCCTTCGTGCCGCCGGGCTCCCGCCGGCCGTGCTCACCAACGGCACCGGGCTCACCCCGCAGCGCATCGACGCCCTGGTGGAGATGGGCGGGCTCCGCTTCCTGTCGATCAACCTGTCGACTCTCGACCGCGAGCGCTACAACAAGGACCGGGGCGGCGACCATCTGGAGATGGTGCTGCGCCACCTCGACTATGCGCAGGACAAGGCGGTTGCCGAGCAGATGGACATGGTGGTGCTCGGCACCGGCGACGAGAACCACCGGCGCGATTTCGCGGAGATTGGCGCGCGCTTCGCCGGCAGCCGCTTCGCGGTCAAATCCTTCGAGGTCATGGACCGCGCGGGCTACCTGCAAATCGGCCTGAAACCGGCGCTCCCCAATCAACGCCTCTGCGGCTGCGACAACGTGGGCTCGCGTCCGCTTCAGCACCTGCACATCACCCCCCGCGGGACGTGCGTCCTCTGCTGCGAGGACTATGACGAGAAGTACGTCGTCGGCGACCTGACGCGGGAGAGTGTCCGCGAGGTGCTGACCGGCCCGGCGCTCGCCCGGATGCGCCGCTGGGTCTACGGTCTCGAAGAGGCGCCGCGGGACTTCATCTGCCGCGGCTGCTCGTTCGCCCTGACCCAGAGCGCCTGAAAACTTTTCCCATCGACCCCTGCCGCGCTGCATGCGCCTCGCCATCGTCCTGGTGCACTACCACACGCCCACCCTCGCCGCGGCGGCGGTCGAGGCGCTCCGCCGGAGCGTCGAGGAGGCCGGGCTGGATGCGGCGGCGGACGTCGAGTGGCTCCTGGTGGACAACGGGAGCGACGATGCCGGCCGCGCGCTCCTGGAAAGTCTGCCGGTCCTGCGGATCGACCCGAGGACGAATCTCGGCTATGCCGGCGGGGTCAACCTGGGAGTGGCGCGGTCGAGCGCCCGGCAGATCCTCCTGATGAATCCGGACGTCCTCGTGCTGCCCGGCTGCTTGTCCGCCCTGCTGGCCGCTCTCGACGCCGGGGCGGGCGTGGCGGGACCCCAGTCGTTCTGGGATGAGGAGCGGCGCCTGCTCATCCCCCCTGCCGAGCCGCGCAGCCGCCGGGACGAGATCGCCGCGCTCCTGGCCGGTCGCGGTCCGGGGCTGGCGCAGCGAGCGCGGCGGCGGTGGCGCCGCCATGCCCGCCGCCACTGGCAGGCCCGCGGGCCGCTGCCGAGCTGGACGCTCTCCGGCAGCCTGCTGGCGCTGCGCCGCGAGGCCTGGGACCGGATCGGTCCTTTCGACCAGGCGTTCCCTCTCTTTTTTGAGGAGACGGACTGGCTCCTGCGGGCGCACCGGCAGGGGGTTCCGATCTGGTACGTGCCGGCGGCCGAGGCGGTGCACCTCCACGGCCGCAGCGCGGTCGGGGAGCCGCGGTCCAACCAGTGGTTTGAGGAGTCGGCCCGCCGCTTCCGCGAGCGCTGGTACGGCGTCTGGTTTGCCGATCTGCTGGAGGCGCTCGCCCGGCGGCTGCCCGGGCGGCCCGATCTCCGGGAGGAAGCTCCGGCCACAGGGCTGGATCTCTCCGGCTTCCCCTTCCCGCTCTGGATCGAGGTCTCCCCCAATCCGGTCGGATTTCCCGCGGCGGCCGAGCATCTGGTGAAGCCCCCGGCGGGCGTCTGGCGCCTGCCCGCTGAAGTGGCCCGTCGGCTCGCCGGCTCCCAGGTGGCCATCCAGGTGGCCGACGGCACCGGCCGTGAGCGTGGCCGGTATACGATGTCCGTGCAGGTGTAGCGGTGCGGCTCAGCCCTCCACGAGCACGTAGAATCCTTTGGTGCTCAGGCTCTCCAGGTCGGTCTCGAAGTGGCTGGTGAAGCGTTCGGGGTGCTCCGGAAGCTCCGTTCGCTGGGAGACCAGCTCGAAACGCTCGAGACCGGAACGGCGGAGCCAGTCGGCCAGGGTGTGCCGGGTGAAGAACCGGAAGTGCGTGTAGCAGAGCAGGCCGACGGGGAGATAGTCCCAGCGGCCGGCGATCAGGTCCTCGACGACCGCGTAGTGGCCGACGTTGGGGATCGAGAAGATGGCGCGTCCGCCGGGAGCGAGGAGCTGCCGCACCCGGGCCAGGAAGCTCTCCGTCTCCACCAGGTGCTCGACCAGCTCGAGCGCGAGGACGGCGTCGAAGCGCCCCTCGATCGCGAGCGCCTGGACGTCCCCCTGGAGCACGCGATGGAGGTGCCGCGCCGCTTCCCGGGCGACCACGGGGTTCAGCTCGACGCCGGTGACCCGGCAGCCGAGCCGCTCCTGGATCAGCTTGCCGGTGGCGCCTCGCCCGCAGCCCACCTCGAGCACCTCGCGGGCTCCGGAGGGAAGGAACGGCAGGACATCCGAACGGACCTCTCCATAGTAATCGATGAACTCATGATACAAGCCGGCAGCCCCCACCTCTCCCGCGACCCCGGCCCCGGCCTGCGGATCGCTCAGAAGGCGGTCGAGAGAGATCTCCGCCCGGAGGTGCTCGAAGCGATCCGGGGTGAGCAGAGAGACCGGCAGGCGGGAGGAGGTTGCCGGAGGGATGGCGCCGGGCACTTCGCGGCCGAGGAAGTCCGCCTCGGCGCGCTCATAGCCGCGCAGGGTGTAGATCGGGACGCGAGTCCCCACGTCCGCCAGCCGGTGAGGGCGGGCCTCGCACCAGCCGGAGCTCAGCCGGTCCCGCAGAGCGGCCAGGCTCTGCCGGCCGATCAGAACATGGCTGGAGCCCAGGAGAAGAACGGCGTCGAAACGCCGCGTATCCTCCGGGACGCCGGGTGCGGCCACCGTAACCTGGTCGAAGACCTGCCGCGCCTGGAGCAGGACGTGAGAGGCGAGATATCGAAACTCGGGGGCGTGGGCGGACTCGGAGCCTTCCGTGGTGATGGCGAGGAGGCTGGACATCGGCTCATCCTACAATCCGGAGGCGATTGACGGTGCGGATCACCTACGTCCTTCCCTTCCCCGAGATGAACGGGGGCAACAAGGTGATCTTCCAGCACGTCCACCTGCTGCGTCAGGCGGGGAACGACGTGACCGTGTTGGGGGAGGGACCGCGGCCGGGGTGGGCCGGCTTCGATGGGGTGTACCGGGACAGCGCGGCCGCTCTGCCGGCTCTGCCGGCGCAAGACCTGGTGATCGCCACCTTCTGGACGACGCTGGCGGTGGCCCGGCGGCTGGAGGCCGGCCCGGTGGCCCACTTCTGCCAGGGGTACGAGGGGGGGCTGGTCCACCTGGCGCCGGTGCTCCCGGAGATCGAGGAAGCCTACGCCGCCCCCCTGCCGGCGCTGGTCACCTCGCCTCATCTGGGGGACTTCCTGCGCGAGCGTTTCGGACGCCCGAGCGCGGTGGCTCCGCCTCCGCTCGATCTCCGCTTCCGCCCCTCCCGGCGTCCGCGGCTCGGGCCGCGGCGGCGTCCCTGGATCGCGGTTCCTGGCATCTTCGAAGCCGAGGTCAAAGGGGTCCCCACCGCCCTCGAGGCGATCCGCCGCCTGCGTGCCCGCGGTCTCGCCGCCCGCGTGCTGCGCTTCACGTTCCTGCCCCTCTCCGCGGTGGAGCGCGCGCTGCTCGAGCCCGACCGTTACCTCTGCGGCGTGGCGCCGGAGGAAGTCGCCCGGGTGTTGCGGCGGTGCGACCTCCTGCTCTTTCCCTCGCGGCCGGAGGAGGGGTTCGGCTTGCCCTTGCTGGAGGCCATGGCCTCGCGGGTGCCGACCGTGGCCTCGCGCATCCCGTCGACCCTCCAGCTCGCAGGCGGAGCGGTCCCTCTGGTCCCTCCGGAGGATGCGGAGGCGTTCGCGGACGCGGCGTGGCACCTGCTGACCGACCGCCGCGCCTGGCGGCGGGCTCGGGAGCTCGGGGCGGAGGCGGCGCGGAGGTTCCGCCCTGAAGCGGTGGTCCCGCTCCTGCTGAAGGCGGTGCAATGGGCGGCACGCTATACTCCCGGACGATGAAGCTCCTCGTCGATCCGCAAGCGCTCCGCCCGCTCTACACCAGCGCGCAACCGTTTCCCCATGCCGTGATCGACAGCCTGTTTCCGGACGAGGTGTTGAGGACCGTCCTGGCGGCGTTCCCGCAGCCGGACGAGATCGAGTGGCGGCGGTTCGACAACGCGACGGAGAAGAAGCTCGGCTATTGGCACGAGTCGAGCCTGCATCCCGACCTGCAGCTCTTCCTCTATGAGATGAGCGCGCCGCCGGTGCTGCGGTTCCTCGAAGCGTTGACCGGGATCGAGGGGCTGATCCCCGATCCCTACTTCGGCGGGGCGGGGCCGCACCAGATCCTCCCCGGCGGCTTCTTGAAGGTGCACGTGGATTTCAACCGGCACCCCCTGTTGCAGCTGGACCGCCGGCTCAACCTCCTCGTCTACCTGAACGAGGATTGGGAGGAGGCGTACGGCGGTCATCTCGAGCTGTGGGACCGCGAGATGACGCGGTGCGAGCGGAAGATTCTCCCGGTGTTCAACCGGACAGTGGTTTTCAGCACCACCGATTTTTCCTTCCATGGCCACCCGGTGCCGCTCTCCTGCCCCGAAGGGAGGAGCCGTAAATCTGTCTCCTTCTATTACTACACGAACGGCCGGCCGGCCGAGGAGCGCTCGGAGCCGCACGATACGATCTTCCGCAAGACCCACGAGCACGACTGGTAGCGATGAGTGGGTCCGGCCTGCGCGGTGCCACCCGGTGGGCCCCCTGGCTCGTGGCCGCCGCCGTGCTGGTCTTCTACGCCCGCGTGCTCGGCCGCCCGTTCACCAGCGAGGACTTCCTCCTCATCCGCTTCCTCGGGGAGAACCCGCCCTGGCGGCACCTCGTCGACCTGTTCACCTCCCCCTGGCTGGGGATCTCGGTGGTCAAGTTCTACCGCCCGGTGTCCACCCTGCTCTACGGCCTGGAGATCGCCGCCTTCGGCGCTGACCCGGTGGGTTACAACGTGGTCCACGTGCTCGTGCACACGCTCAATTCCGTGCTGGTCTGGGCCATCGCGCGGCGGCTCGGGCGCGGTCTGCCGGTGCCGCCGGCGACGGACGAGGTCTCCCCGCTCGCCGCCGCGCTCCTGTTCGCGATCTATCCGCTCCATCCGAACGCGGTGATCTTCGGCGCCAGCTTCGCGACCCTCTTCGCCGCCTCGTTCCTCTTCGGGTCGCTGCTCGCGTATCTCCGGTCCGCCCGGGCTCTCGCTCTCGGGCTGTTCGCGCTGGCTCTGGGTTCTTACGAAGCGGCCGTGGTGTTCCCGGCCGTGCTCGCCGCCTCCGATCTCCTGCTGGGCGTCAAAGCCGGGGATCGCCGCCGGATGCCGCGATCCGTGCCGTTCTTCGTCCTTGCGGGGCTCTACCTGCTGCTGCGAAAGAGCCTCTTCGGGGTCTTCATCGGCGGCTATGAGGAGCAGGGACGGAGCCTGCTCTCCCCGCAGATCGGCCCATTGGTGCGCGATCTGGCCACCTCGATCCTCCGGCTCCACGTTCCGATCTACGACTGGACGCCGGGGCCGGTCGCGCTGGGGGTCGCCTGCCTGGTGGTGCTCGGATTGCCGCTCGCTTTCCTGTGGCACCGCGCTCCGTTGCGCGCCTGGCTCTTCGCCTGGATCTGGACGCTCGCCTTCCTGGCTCCGTTCGCCTTCCGGCCCTCGGTCCCGGCCAACGGGCGGTACTGGTATCTGGCGGTGGCGGGAATCGCCTTGAGCCTCTCCGCGGTGATTCGCGCGCGCCGGGGCTCTCCAGCGCCGGAGGTGCTCGCCCTCGTCGGTCTGTTCTGGGCCTTCCTGCTCCACGGGTATCTCGACGTCTACCAGGAGGCGGGGGAGACGGCGCGGACCATCCAGCGGGAGCTGGTGCGGACCGCGGCCGGATCTGCCGGCGTGCGGTTCCTCACCGGCCATCCCGATTTCCTGACGAATCGGGCAGGAGTGCCGGTGGCTGGGGTGCTGCGCTATGGCGTGTGGGATGCGGTCCATCCGCCGTTCGCCCAAGCCGCGGTCTCGGTCTATCCGCTGCCGCCGCTCCAGGGCGTCGAGCTCCTGCCGATCCTCCGTGGGGCGCCGGGGAGCCGGATCGAGGCATGGGACGCGCAGCTCCGCACGATCCGCCCGGTCACCCCGCCAGCCGGACCCGAGCCGGCCGAGCTGCCGGTCGTCGGCGATGCGGTCCAGGTGCCGCCCGGGGCTTTTGCGCGCTTCCGCCTGATCGTGCTCTCCCGCGGCAATCCGGCGGTGGTGGAGATCGGAGCCGAGGCGGTGCAGGGGGGCGTCCTGCGGGTGCCCTTCCCCGAAGAGTTCTGCCAGACGATGGACCGCCTCTACGGCGGCGAGATGTTCTGGTGGATCGAGGCGCGCGATGCGGCCGGGGCGGTCTCGGGATTCACCGCGCTGCAATCGGTTTCCTTGAACTAAAAGAGATCGCTGTCGCCCATCGTGTAGTAGAGCGCGGCGCGAAAGTCCTCTTCCGAATCGACCTCGAATGGGACGAACACGAAGCCGAGATCCTGCGGCTCGGGACGGCTCTCGAAGCCGAGGGCGCGGACCCGCTCGCTCCACCAGGCGGGGCGGCTGGTCAGCCAGGTCTCCACCGTCTCGGCGCTCCGGTGCTCGGGAGCGGCCAGGACGTGGCGGAGGAGCAGGGGGAGGGCGGCCGGGTGGCGCGGATCGAACAGCGCGTCCCCCCAGGCCAGGCGCTCGCCGCGGTCTCCGCGGTGGCGGAAGACGCTCCAGCCCACGAGCCGGCTCCGCCGGAAGACCGCCCAGAGAAAGTACTCGGCGTCCGGGCAGCGGGCGTAGCGCCACTCCAGATAGCGGGCGTCCCGCTCGAGGAGCAGGCGGTAGGCGCCGCGTACCCGGCCGAAGAGCTCGTCCCAGCGCTCGTCGAAATGGGCGAACCGCTCGATCCGGTAGCCGGCGAGGCGCGCAAGCGACGGCCGCAGGACCGGCACCGGCGTGCGCGCGTCGCGTACGTGGTAGGGGAGCGGCTCCAGGCGGCGGGCGCCCACGAAGCTCATCGAGAACCGCTGGATGTTCCCCGTGTTCACTCCGTAGTTGAACGCCACCTGCCCCTCGCAGAAACGGGCGTAGTAGTGGCGGACCGTGCGGCCGAGGAGGCTCGTCGGTCCGCGGCCCACCTGGCGGACGGACGGCTCCGTCATGGTGTCGCCCACCTGCAGGGCGGGATAGATCCGCGGCTCGCCCCGGACCTCGCTGTAGAAGCGCACCGGGTAGCCGGCGTAGTGGGCGACGAGCCGGCCGTCCTCCGCGAACGCCTCGCTGATCATCCGGTTGCCGTAGGGGTTCTCCTGGTATTCCCAGCGGAAGCGGTCGCGGCTCCGGTTGACGTAGAAGCTGCGCTGGAACAGCGGGAGGATCTGCTCCTCGTCCCCATTCCGGTAGGCGCGGACGAAGAAGGCCTCCTTGCGCGCCAGGATCATTGGAGCGGCTCTGTCGTCCACCTTGACGATCACGAAACCGGCCTCGGAGAGGGCGATCGTCAGCTCCCGCGGTGTCGGAGGAGCACTCGGGGCCGCACCGCGGCGGAGGATCAAGAAGCGCCCCTTGTCCGCGAGGAGCCGCCGGATCTCCTCGAACAGGGGACGCAGCGGCCGGTCGTCCAGCCCGGCGAGCAGGAGGGCCGCCGCGAAGCTCGCCGCGGCCAACTCGCCGAGCCGGTCCGCCGGAACCGCGACAACCTCGCCGCCGAGCTGCGCCGCCGCCGCCGCGCCGCCGACCAGGAGCCGCGCGCCCGTCTCCGGCAGGAGAGAGCGCAGGTGGCTCATCAGCTCCGGAGGGAGGGATGAGGCGGCGGAGGGGTCTGGTTCGTCCAAGGGAAAGATCCGGCGATGACGCACTATTCTATTGCGCATATATAATCCGCGCCGTTCCGTGCCGCCTCTCTTTATGGACCTCTCCGTCGTCATCCCCGCCTACAACGAAGCTCTCCGGCTCGGGCCCAGCCTGCGGCAGGTGGTGAGCTATCTGCGGCAGCAGCCGGGGAGGTTCGAGGTGCTGGTGGTCGACGACGGCTCCACAGACGGGACCGCGGAGGTGGCCCGGGAGTTTGTGGCCGACGGAGTCCGCGTCCTGCGGCAGGACGAGAACCGGGGCAAGGGCGCGGTGATCAAGGTCGGCGTGCTGGCCAGCCAAGGGCGAGAGGTCCTGCTGGCGGACGCCGATCTCTCGACTCCGATCGAGGAGATCGAGAAGCTGCGCCCGCATCTGGCGGAAGCTCCGCTGGTGCTGGGGAGCCGCTCGGTCCCGGGCGCCGACATCACGCAGCACCAGCCGTTCTACCGGGAGTGGATGGGGAGGACCTTCAATCTGATCATCCGGATCCTGGGGGTCCGTGGGCTGCGCGACACGCAGTGCGGCTTCAAGCTCCTGGCCGGGGACGTGGCCCGCCGCCTGTTCGCCGAGATGACCATCGAGCGCTTCGCCTATGACGTCGAGCTCGTCTGGCTGGCGCGCCGACACGGCTACCACGTGATCGAGGTGGGAGTGCGCTGGGCCGATTCGTCCTCGTCCAAGGTCAACCCGCTCTCCGACTCCTTCCGCATGTTCTGGGACGTTCTGGCCCTGCGCTGGCGCGATTGGAGAAAGGCCCGGAGACGTTGATCCGCAGATTTCGCCTGACTGTGCTCTCCCTCGTCCTGGTGGCAGTCACCGCCTGCGGCCGAGCGGACGAGGGCTTCCATCTCCTGCCGCTGGTGGCCGCGAAGAGCTACGCGGTCGCCGCGGACGAGACGCCCGAGGGGCTTTCGTTCCCGCGGGCCCCCGAGCTGCGCGAGCTGGAGATCGATCACGAGGAGCGGCCCGTGGTGCTCACCTCGGCCGCGGCACCCTGGCGCTGGCGCGGCCACATTCCGCCGGGAGCGCGGTTGAATGCGGGCGTTCAGACCTTCCCTGTCGCCTGGAAGGCAGTCCGCGCCCTGCGGGTCACGGTCTCCGCGCGCGACGGCCGCACCCGCGAGATCCTGGAGGTCGCCTCCACGACCGAGCGCGCGGAGCCGCGCTGGCTCGATCTCGAGGTCGATCTCTCCCGGTTCGCCGGCCGCGAGATCACGCTGGAGATGGCCGCCACCCTGGAGGGCCTCCCGGCGGCCCGCCGCGAGGACAACGTCGTGGCCTGGGGTCCGGTCCTCCTCTCCAGTCCGCCCGAGCGGGCGGAGGAGCATCCGCCGAACGTCCTCTTCATCCTGGTGGACACCCTGCGGCACGACCATCTGACGCCCTACGGCTACACCCGGCACGACACGAGCCCCGAGATCAAGCGCTGGCTCGCCGATCCGGGGGTGGTGGTCGAGAACGCCTACAGCCAGGCTCCGTGGACCCTCCCCTCGGTCATCTCGTTCATGACCGGCCGGTACCCGGGGGAGCTGGTGGGCTCGGATCTCGCCGCCTTCGGCATCCCGCAGGACGTCAAGCCGCTCGCCGAGCGGATGACCGGGCTCGGGTACCACACGGGCGGCTTCGTGGCCAATCCGACCCTCCATGCGGGGGCCGGGTTCGGACGGGGCTTCCGCACCTACTTCGCGCCGCCGGCCGACATCGAGTGGCTGGGCCGCCATGCCGACGACGTCAACCGCCACGCCCTGCCCTGGCTGCGCGCCTTCCAGCGCCGGCCGTTTTTCCTGTACGTGCACTACATCGACCCGCACGATCCGTACGAGAACCCGGACATGATCGACGGCCGGGCTTTCTTCATGCCGGGCTACAGGGGGCCGGTCGCGGGCGGCTGGATCCACGGGATCTACACCGGGGGCCTGGAGGTGCCCGATCCGGCGCGCGACATCCCGTACATCGAGGCGCTCTACGATGGCGAGATCCGCTACGTGGACCGCCACATCGGCGCGCTCCTCGCGGCGCTCGATCCCGAGGTCCTCCAGAACACGCTGATCGTCCTGACCTCCGACCACGGCGAGGAGCTCCACGACCATGGAGGCTGGAAGCATGGGCAGACGCTCTATGAGGAGCAGATCCACGTCCCCCTGATCTTCCGCTGGGACGGCCGGATCAAGGCGGGGACGCGGCTGTCCGGGACCGCGCAGCTCCTGGACCTGGTGCCGACGCTGACCGCCGGGGCGGGAGGCGAGGCCGATGCGAGTTGGGACGGGATCAACCTGCTGCCGGCACTGATGGGGAAAGCCGCATTGCCGCGCCGCCCGGCGTTCGCCGAGGGGCTGAGCGGGGGGCCGCTGCGCGCCGCCGCCGTGCTCGACGGCCGCAAGCTGGTCCTGTTCAACCGGGAGGAGCCCTTCCGGCCGGGCGACGGTCTCCAGGAGCACCTCTGGAAATTGGACCTTGGCCGCCTGCGGCGTGCCGAGCTCTACGACCTGACGAAGGACCCGGGCGAGCGCCGGGACCTGGCGGGGACGGATCCGCAGGGGGTGGGCGGGCTGGCTCCGGTGATTCACGACCAGCTCGCCTTGGAGCTGCCCGGCCTCTGGGTTCTTCAGGAGGGACCTGCTGGGCTGCCGGCCGGTACGCGCCTGAGTGGTAGCATCGTCTTCGAGCGTCCGCCGAGCGGCTGGAGCCCCTACTTTCTCGGCTCCGAGGATCGGGTGGAGCTCGCCGGCACCCGGCTCCGCTTCGACCTGACCGGCGCGCCGGGGGGCAAGGGGCTGCGGGTCGACGGCGACTTCGGGCGGATCGCCGTGGTGGAGGCGTCGCTCGACGGTCGTCCGCTCCCGCCGGGCGGAGTGCGGCTCGGTGCGAATGCCGCCTACTCCGGTGGGACGGTGGCTCCGGCGGTCCTGCGCTCGCCGCGCTGGCCCTTGACTGGGTCCGGATCAACCGGGTCCGCGGCCCGGTTGCGGCTTTGGATGTATGACGGCTCTGGCGCTGTGGACCGGCGGACCACGGCCGATCCGGAAACCGAGAAGGGCCTGCGCAGTCTGGGATACATCCAGTGAAACGAGAGAGCGCTCTGTTGTCCCCCCCTGGCTGGACCGAGCGGGTGCGCGCCGCGAGCGCCCTGGTGCTCGCTCCTCACTTCGACGACGAGGTCCTGGGCTGCGGCGGGCTGCTCGCCCAGCTCGCCGCGTCCGGCGCCGCCGTGCGCATCCTGTTCCTGACCGACGGCAGCGGAGGCGCCGAGGAGATCTCCGATCGGGAGGCGTATCGCAACCGCCGCCGCGAGGAGGCCGGCCGGGCTGTGGCCGCTCTGGGTGACGCTGGTCTGGACGTCCTCGCAATCTCGGACGGAGCGCTGGACCGGCATCTGGATGAAGCCGTGGAGGGGATCCGCCGCGCTGTTCTGACGCAGCGGCCCGAGATCCTCCTCGTCCCTTCGCCTCTCGAGATCACGTCCGACCATCGCGCTGCCTTCGCCGCCGTCCATCGCCTCCTGGCGCCGCTGCGCGATTCGTTGCGATCGGAGGACGAGCCTCTGCGCGGCCTCCGCGTGCTCCTCTACGAGGTCAACCATCCCGGCCACCCCGATCTCCTCGTCGACGTCACGGCCGAGCGGGAGCGGATCGAGGCCGCGATGGCGTGCTATGCCAGCCAGGAGGAGCGCCATCCATATCTGAGAGCCGGCCTGGGGCTGCGCCGCTGGCGAACCCTGAGCCTGGCGCCGGGCGTGGAGCTGGCGGAAGGCTACCGGCGCCTGCGTCCGGACGACTTCACCACGCGCAGCCCGGCGCAGCTCGTCCGCCACCTCGGCGGGCTTCCGGAGGTGAGCCCCGGGATCGGATTGATGCGCGAAGGGCCGCTCGTCTCCGTGGTCGTCCGCACCCGGGACCGGCCGGAGCTCCTGGCCGAGGCCCTGGCGAGCCTAGCGGAGGGGGAGTACCGCCGCGCCGAGGTGGTGCTCGTCAACGACGGCGGCGCTCCGCCTCCGGTGCCTCCGGACTACCCGCTCCCCACGGTGCGCGTCGACCTGGCGGAGAGCCGCGGGCGTGCCGGGGCGGCGCAGGCGGGCGTGGCTGCGGCGAGCGGCGAGTACGTGGCCTTCCTCGACGACGACGACCTGGCGGCACCCGAGCACCTGGCGATCCTGGCCGGGCTGGTCCAGGCGGCCGGCGTGCGGGTGGCCTACACGGATGCCGCGGTCGCCGTCTACGAGCTGGATGCGACCGGAGGGGGAGCCGGAGGCTGGGTCTGCCGCGAGCGGCGCCTGCCATACAGCCGCGACTTCGATCCGGACGTCCTCCTGGTCGACAACTACATCCCGTTCAATACGCTGCTCATCGAGCGCGCGCTCTTCGCACAGGCGGGACCGTTCGACGCGACGTTGCCGTTCTTCGAGGACTGGGACTTCCTGATTCGCCTGGCGGCGATCACCCCGTTCCACCATCTGGCCCGGGTCACCTGCGAGTACCGCCACTTCCGCGGCGGCGTCCACCACGTCTTCGGCGAGCGTCCGCGCGAGCGGGGAGACTTCCTGGAGGTCAAGGCGCGCGTCCTGGCCAAGCACGCGGACCGCCTCCGGCCGGACGTCCTGGCGCGGGCGGTGGACACGCTGCGCGCCGAGATCGTCGAGGAGCGCGAAGGCCGGGCGGCCGCCGAGCGGGAGGCAACCTCGCAGCGAGACGCGCTGGCCGCGATGCGGGTCGAGCTCGATGCGGTGGCGCGCCAGCGCTTCCTCTGGGAGGAGCGCTACCATGCCGTGAACGGTGAGCTGGAAGGATTCCGCGCCGGGCACGCGAAGCTGGCCGCCGAGCTCCAGCGCCTCTATGACGAGGAGCGGGCTCTCCGCTCGGCGGTCGACGACCAGACGGCGCACCTGGGGCGCACGTATGCGGAGATCGAGCGCTTGAACCGGCTGATTCGCGAGATGGAGGCCACCCGGGCCTGGCGCCTCCACCAGCGGTTCCAGCGGAAATCATGAAGATCGCCCTGCTTTCCAGCGAGCCCATCCGGCCGCTCATGGCGGGGATCGGCATCCGCTACCTGGAGCTGGCCCGCCGTCTGCCGCAGCACGGGATCGAGGTCGTCCTCGTCTCTCCGGCCGACCCTGAAGAGACCCGGAACCTCGGCGTGGACGTTGCGGTCCGCCGCTTCGAACGCGGGCGCCTGCGCGAGATCCTGGGCGACTGCGCCGCCGCCGTGGCCCAGGGGCAGCTCGCCAACGACCTGGTCCTCGAATGCCCGCACCTGCCGGTGGCGATCGACCTCTACGATCCGTGGCTCGTCGAGAACCTCAGCTACGTGGCGACCCTGGGCTACGATCCCTGGCGCAACGACCACGCCACCTGGGTCCTCCAGATGTCCCGCGGCGATTTCTTCCTCTGCTCGTCGGAGGAGCAGCGGAACTATTACCTGGGATTCCTCACCGCGCTGGGCCGGGTCAATCCGGAGCGAATCGCCGAGGATCCTGACCTGACGACCCTCATCGCGCCTGTGCCGTTCGGGGTGCCGGACGAGTTGCCGCCGCACCAACCCGTGCTCGATCCTCCCGCCCCGGGCGAGCGGCGCCTCCTCTTCGGCGGGCTCTACGACTGGTACGACCCGTGGACCCTGCTCTCCGCCCTGGAGCGGCTCGAGCAGCGGTCGTGGACCCTCCTGCTCATCCGCAATCCGAATCCGGACAGCACGCCGCAGCGCCTCCTGGGCGAGGTGGAGGCGCGCTGCCGCAAGCTGGGTTGGTGGGGGAGCCGCGTGCGCTGCATCGACTGGGTGCCGGCCGACCGGCGCTACGACCTGCTGCGCGACGTGGATCTCCTGGTCGCGCCGCACCGGCCGAGCCTGGAGACCCGTCTGTCGCTGCGCACCCGCTTCCTCGACGCGATGGCCGCGGGCTGCCCGGTGGTGACCAGCGCCGGCGGCGCGATGAGCCGGATGCTCCGCGAGCACGGCGCCGGCTGGGTGGTGCCGCCGGGGGATGGAGAAGCCCTGGCGCTCGCCCTGTCTGAGGCGCTGGAGGACGAGGAGGCCCGCGAGCGGAGCCGGGCCGGCGCCCGCGAGCTTCTGCGCGGCTTCGCCTGGGAGCGTGCGCTGGAGCCCCTCGTGCGCTTCTGCCGCGAGCCGCGGATCGACGCGGCCAAGGAGCGCTGGGTTGCGCGACGGGAAACCGCGGCGCCGCCCGATCCGCTCCCCTTCCGCGTCCGGCGGAAGCTCCGCCGCCTGCTGGGCCCCCTGGGAAGAGCATGATCCGCAAAGTCTCCGTCGCCCTCCTCTCCTGGAACGGCCGGCAACACCTGAAGACCTGCCTGGACGCCCTCGCCGTCCAGCGCGATCCGGGCGTCGATTGGGAGATCCTCGTCCTCGACAACGGCTCGACCGACGGCACGGCCGGCTGGATGCGCCGCGAGATCCTGCCGCGGCTCCCGCGCGTGCGTCTGATCGAGAGCCCGGTGAACCTGGGCTTCTGCGGCGGCAACAACCGGCTGGTCGCCGAGGCCGCGGGCGACGCGGTCGCCTTCCTCAACAACGACACGCGCCCGCGGCCGGAGTGGCTGGCGGCGCTTGTCGACGCCCTGGCCGCGGCGCCGCCGGACGTGGCTGCGGTCTCGGGCAAGATCGTCGACTGGGCCGGCGAGCGCCTCGACTTCGGCCGCGGCGTGATGACCTTCGACGGCCACGCCTTCCAGCTCGACTTCCGCCGGCCGCTCGACCGCGCGCGGGTGCCGGCGGCAGGGGAGGAGCTGCTCTTCGCCTGCGGCGGCAACATGCTGATCCGGCGCGAGAGCTTCCTCGCGGCCGGCGGCTTCGACGAGAGCTTCTTCGCCTATCTGGAGGACGTGGACCTGGGCTGGCGCCTGTGGTCCGGCGGCGAGCGGATCGTCTTCGTGCCGGACGCGGTGGTCCATCACCGGTCCAGCGCCACGAGCGACCTGCTGGGGCTCTACAACCGGGGGTTCCTCTTCGAGCGGAACGCCTTCCTGACCGCCTTCAAGAACTACGAGTCCGGGATCTGGGAGCGGATCATGCCGGCCCTGCTGCTGACCGTCCTCTCCCGCACCCAGACCCTGCTTCTGGAGAACAACCCCGGCGCGGAGACCCTGCGTCTCGACCCCTACGCGGGCCACATCGCGAACACCGCGCTCGCGGGAGCTGCCGAGCCGCTGGCAGCGACAGCCGTGCCGCAGCTCCCGCCGATCACCACCTGGGAAGGCTTCCATATCCGCTGGAAGGGGTACGGTCCATGGGATCTCCTCCGGCGCGGCCTCCGGAAGATTGGTGCGCGTCCCGCCTCCGGATCAGCCGCCCCCGAGCCGCCGCGCCTGACCGACGAGCGCACCATCGCGCAGCTCCGCGCCCTCTCCTGGCTTCTGGGCAACCTGGACCGCGCCGCTGCCTGCCGCGAGGCCGTGCAGAAGCGGCGGAAGCGCTCCGACCGGGAGATCTTCGAGCGCTTCCCGCTGTATCTCGTTCCCACCTATCCCGGCGACCACGTCCTCTTCACCAGCTCCGGGTTCGAGGCCTGTTTGCCGGCGGATGTGCCGCTGGTGCGGGGGACGCTGGAGGATGTAATGGAGTGGGGCAGGTAAAGATGAGGACCCTGCTACCATGGAGTCATGAGCCAACCAGCCAACGCTGTTCCTGCCGCTGACGAGGATTCCTCCCGGACCGAATCGGAAGCATTGGAGCCATACGATTGGGAAGGAGACGATGACCACGTCATCTTCTGGATGCTCAGCCTCACTCCCACTCAGCGTCTTGCTGCGCTTCAGGGATTCGTAGATAGCTTCTTCGTGCTTCGTAATGGGCGTTCCGATCAAGTTTGACGAGATCCTGAAGGTCCTGGTCGACCACGGGGTGGAGTTCATCCTGGTCGGTGGTGTTGCAGCCGTGCTCGAAGGAGCTCCGCTCTCTACGCTCGATGTGGATGTGGTCTTTTTGCGAAGGAAGGAGAACCTCACCCCTCTCCTCGAGGCGCTTCGAGCACTCAACGCTCGCTATCTCGACCCGGCCGGCCGGCACATTGTGCCTGATGAGGACAAGCTGTCTTCTTTTCGAATGCACCGCCTCACGACTGAGTTCGGCGCGCTGGATGTCATGGAGACGATCGGCCATGGATTGGCCTATGCCGATCTGATCGGTAAGACGCAGGTAAAGGAAGTCGCGGGCGTCAGCGTGCGGGTCCTGGGGCTGGAGACGATCATCCTGTCGAAGGAGCAGGCCAATCGGGACAAGGACCGGGCCACCCTTCCCGTCCTGCGCCGGACTCTTCAGCTGAAACAGCGCGCGAGCGAGAGCTAGAAAGGCCTCCCGGCCCGCCCCATGGAGTAAGCTGTCTCCATGGCGTACGAGGTCTCAGTCGTCATCCCGGCCTTCAACCGGCTGGAGGTCCTTTCGGAGGTGCTCCAGGCGCTGGAGTTCCAGCAGCACGCTCCGCCGTTCGAGGTGATCGTGGTGGACGACGGCTCGACGGACGGCACCGGCCATTGGCTGCGCAGCCGCACGTTCCGTCTCCCGCTGCGCGTCCTCACCCAGGAGAACCGGGGACCGGCCGCGGCGCGCAACACCGGGGTGATCGTCGCCCAGGGGCAGTGGGTGGCCTTTTTGGGGGACGACACCGTCCCGAGCGGTGGATGGTTGGCTGCCCATCGCGAGGTCCATCGGCGCCATGGCGACAGCCCTCAGGTGGCCGCGATCGGCTACACTGGATGGCATCGACGCATGCGCCTCAACCCTTTCCTGCGCTACATCAACGAGCACGGGCTCCAGTTCGGGTACGCCCTGATCCAGGACCCGGAGGACGTCCCGTTCAACTTCTTCTATACCTCCAACCTGTCGCTGCACCGCGATCTGCTGCTCGCCGAGCCCTTCGATCTGCGCTTTCCGTACCCTGCGTGGGAGGACATCGAGGTCGCTTACCGCTTGAAAAAGCGAGGGATGCGGCTCGTGTACGAGAAGGGAGCCACCGTGGCGCACGACCATCCGACCGACCTGGCCCGCTTCGCCCTGCGACAAGAGAAGGCGGGCTATTGCGCGGTCGTCTTCTACCGGCTCCATCCGGAGCTGGGGCCTTTTCTCGGGATTGGTCCCGAGGGGCCGCCGCCCCTCCCGCCGGAGCCTCCCCAGAGATGGCGAGAACGCCTGGTCCGCGCCTTGCAAAATCTTCCGGTGAGCGTACCGAAACTCTGGGAAGAGGTGCTCCGGTACCATTACATTCGAGGGCTTCATCGCGGGTGGACCGATGTCGGTCTTGCCACGGTGTCGCCGAAGGAGGACGTCCATGACCCTGCGACGAGCAACCGAACAGCTTCGTGAGGTGGGCTCGCTCCCGCTGCTGCTCGCCGTGCTGTTGATCGCGGCGAGCGGTGACCTGTCCGCCCAGGACCGTTCGCGATCCCGTTCCAATGATTCTTCCGACCATGGATCGCGCACAGCCGTGCCGCGGTCCGAGGGTGCCCCGCGCGCGTCGGCGCCTTCATCGCCTTCATCGCCGCCGCGTTCGGCCTCTCCCTCCTCTCCTTCCTCGGACTCCGGCTCGGCGTCTTCGTCCTCGCCGTCGCGCCGCCGGGCTGTGCCCGGCTCGCCTGGCGAATCGCACCGCCAGCCGCCATCCCGCGACCGCTACGACTCGAGCCGGCATGGCCGCGGTGGTGACTGGTACTACCGCAACTACTATCCGCGCTGGCACAGCTATTACGGGCCCGGATGGTGGTGGGCGCCCTATGGGTACTGGGGCTGGTGGCTGGGCGACAACTACTGGCCGTACGACCCGTACTACTACGGCGACCCGTACTACCGCGACCGCGGCCGCCGGTCCTATGGCCGTGATGACGTCGGTGCGCTCGATCTCGACATCAGCCCGGGCCGCACGCAGGTCTACCTGGACGGCCAGTACATCGGCACGGTCGACCAGTATGACGGGTTCCCCACCTATCTCTGGTTGGACAAAGGGACCTACGACATCGTCTTCTACCTGGACGGCTACAAGACACTGGCCCGGCAGGTCTCGATCTACCCGGGCGCGGTGATCGACATGGACGACCGTCTGGAGCCCGGCGAGTCGGTCCGCCCGGAGGATCTCGTCACCAAAACCCACGAGCGGCGCGACGACCGGTTGCGCTACGAGCGGGAGCGTCGCGAGCGGATCGACCGCGGCGGGGACCCGCACGGCGAGGACGATCAGGGCTGGCGCGACCGCGTCAGCCGCGATCGGGAAGACCGCCGCGACCGGGGTGAGGAGATCGAGATCGAGCATCAGGGCGGCCGGACCGAGCAGGGGCGGTTGCGCCTGGAGGTCGAGCCGGACGACGCCTCGATCTATCTCGACGGCAAGTTCGTCGGGACCGCCCAGGATCTCGCCAGCCTCCGTCGCGGCCTGCTGGTCGAGCCCGGCAAGCACACCGTCGCGGTGGTCCGTCCGGGGCGTGAGAGTGTGGAGCGCGACTTCGAGGTCGACGCGGGCGAAGACGTCGACCTGGAGATCGAGCTCGAGACGGCGGATCGTTAGACGATCCAGTTGGACGCCATGGCCCCGGCCCCTCGCTCCACGTGCGGGAGAGGGGCCGGTGCCGGGCTGCCACGAGGCGAGGTCACTCGAGAGGGGGCGTTCATGAACCTGCGACAGTCCATTGAAAAGCTTCGTGCGGCGGGCCCGCTCCCGCTGCTGCTTCTCGCGCTGCTCTTGGCGACGCGCGGGGACCTGCTTGCCCAGGAGGACCGGTCTCCCGCCAACGAGTCTTTCGACAGTGGCGGGGCCGAGTCGCGCATCGATCCTTCTCCGCCGCCGGAGGCTCCCTCCGCGCCGCCGCCGGATTCGTCTTCCGGCACGCCGCCGGATTCCTCCTCCGACTCGGGGCGCCGGCATGCCGTCCCCGTGGACACACCCGTCGAGCCACAACGCCAGCCGCCGTCCCATGGCCGGCACGCCGTCCCCAAGCCGCCCGTCGAGCCGCCACCGTCCGGCGATGGGGGCGACGTGGATACCGTCCCGGACGCTCTGCCCGTCGCGTCGGATCTGGGCCTCTCTCGAGACCTTCCAAGAGTCGAGCACAGCTCGTACCCTGTCCGCCGCAGATCGGGCAGCCGCAGATTGGGCGGCCAGGGCATGGTGGGAAGGCTCGATCTGGACGTGAGCCCCGGCCGCACCCAGGTCTACCTGGACGGCCAGTATCTGGGTATCGTCGACCGCTATGACGGATGGCCCTCGTATCTGTGGCTGGAGAAGGGGACCTACGACCTCGTTTTCTACCTGGACGGGTACAAGACTCTGGTCCGGCGGGTGACGATCTATCCGGGCGCGGTGCTCGGCCTCGAGGATCGCCTGGAGCCCGGTCCCTCGGTGCGGCCGGAAGACTTGGACTGAGAGCGGTCCGGCGGCGTCCAGAGCATCCTCCCGTGTGCGAGCATCGCGCCGCCGGCCCGTCCCCTAGCTCATTCTCAAAGCAAGAGGCATGCCGAATTTGGCGTACGAACGGCGTGCCCCTACTCCTCCGGCAACGTCTTTTTGAGCTCCTCGGCCAAAGTCTCCAGGTGGGTGGCCTGGCTGAGCCGCTCGACTTCATGGTCCAGCTCCGATTCAGGGATGCCCAGGTGCTCCGAGATCCGCCGCAGGTGCTGCAGGAGCTTGGTGGTCTCCTGCTCGCCGAGCAGGCTGATCTGCAGGTTCAGGTGGGCCCGCTGCGAGGACAGGCGGCTCATCCGGTTCTGGCTCAGCAGGACGAAGATGGCCAGGAAGACCCCCTCGGCCGAGACGATCAGGGTCAGGATGCCGAAGGGAAACGGATCGAACGGCTGGACCCCCGGAATCAGGCCGAGATTGATCAGGAACCAGGCGGCGAATCCGATGGCGTGCGCCACCACGAAGCCCAGGCTGCCCATGACCCGGGTGAAGGCGTCCCCGATCCGCTCGGAGAGGGCCCGGTGCTCGATCGTCTCCTGCTCCAACTTGGCAATCGTGCGGATGTTCTGCTGGGCTGACTCGGAGGTGGCCCGGGCGCTCTCGGTTTCGACGACGTCGGCCTGTGGAATGGTATTTTTCATGTCATCGCAGGTGCTCTGCGATCCCCATGCCCGGTCCTTTACCCGAACCGCCCCGTGATGTAGTCCTCGGTCTGTTTCTTCATGGGATTGATGAAGATCCGTTCCGTGGGACCGTACTCGATCAGCTCGCCCAGGTAGAGGAAGGCGGTCAAGTCGGAGACGCGCGAGGCCTGCTGCATGTTGTGCGTCACGATCACCTGCGTGTACTGGGTCTTCAGGTCCTGCATCAGCTCCTCGATGCGCGCCGTCGCGATGGGATCGAGCGCGGAGCAGGGCTCGTCGTACAGCAGGACCTCCGGCTCCACGGCGATGGCGCGCGCGATACAGAGGCGCTGCTGCTGGCCACCCGAGAGGCCGAGAGCGCTGTCGTCGAGACGGTCCTTGACCTCGTCCCAGAGCGCCGCTCCTTTGAGGCTCTTCTCCACGATGTCGTCCAGGTCGCGCTTGCGGTTGATCCCCTGGATGCGCGGACCGTAGGCGATGTTTTCGTAAATCGATTTGGGGAACGGGTTCGACTTCTGGAACACCATGCCGATCCGCTTGCGCAGGGCGTTGATGTCGATCCGCGGGTCGAAGATGCTGGTGCCGTTGAAGACGATGTCTCCCTCGATGCGCACGTTGTCGATCAGATCGTTCAGGCGGTTGATGCAGCGCAGCAGGGTCGACTTGCCGCAGCCCGAGGGTCCGATGAAAGCGGTGATCTGCTTCTCGGGGATCTGCAAAGAAATCTCCTGGAGCGCCTTCTTCTGCCCGTACCAGAGCGACAGCGACCCGACGGAGAGGATCGGGTTCTTGATGTCCATGGTCTCTCTCATCTTCTTTCCCAAAGCCTTTAAACGGCGCTGCCGGCGTACTTGCGGCGCAGGTGGTTGCGCAGCGCGATGGCGAGCAGGTTCATCAGTGTCACCACGGTGATCAGGAGGAGCGCCGTGGCGAAGACGAGCGGCGTGGTCGCCTCGACGTTGGGGCTCTGAAAGCCCACGTCGAAGATGTGGAAACCGAGGTGCATGAACTTGCGCTCCGGGTGGAGGAACGGCGGCCGGCCATCCACCGGCAGGGTCGGCGCGAGCTTGACCATGCCGACGATCATCAGCGGCGCCACCTCGCCCGCCGCGCGCGCCATCGCCAGGATCATCCCGGTCAGAATGCCGGGCGCGGCGGCCGGAATCACGACCTTGCGGATGGTTTCGAGCTTGGTGGCGCCGAGGGCGAGCGAGCCCTCGCGGACGATGCGCGGCACCGCGGCCAGCCCCTCCTCGGCGGCGACGATGACCACCGGCACCGTCAGCAGGGCGAGCGTCAGCGCCGCCCAGAGGATGCCGCCGGTGCCGAACGTGGGCGTGGGCAGGGCCTCCGGATAGAAGAGGCGGTCGAGCGAGCCGCCGATCAGGTAGACGAAGAAGCCGAGGCCGAAGACGCCGAAGACGATCGACGGCACGCCGGCCAGGTTGTTCACCGCGATCCGCACCAGGCGGACGAGGAGCCCCTGCTTGGCGTACTCGCGCAGGTAGACGGCGGCGAGCACGCCCAGCGGCGCCACCGCGAACGACATCAGGAAGACCATCATCACCGTGCCGAAGATGGCCGGGAAGATGCCCCCCTCGGTGTTGGACTCGCGCGGATCGTCGACGACGAACTGCCAGATGCGCTTGATCTGCAAGCCCAGCTTGCCGGGCACCCCGAGGTCGTCCGGCCGGATCGCCGAGACGACGGCGCCGACCGGGATCTCCTTGGTCTCACCGCCCGCGGTCTGCGCCACGAGGGTCTCGGCCATCAGCCCCTCACGAATCTTGAACAGGCGGTCCGCGAGGCGCTGGTACACGGCTTCCTGCGCGGCGATCTCCTGGTCGATCTCGGCCTTGCGCCTCGTCCGCTCAGCCGCCGGGACCTCCTCGAGGTCCAGGCGGCGCTGGGCGAGGCGGAGCCGCTCGATCTCGGCGTTGATGTCGCCGATCTCCCCCTTTTCGAGGTCGCGGATGCGCTCGCGCTCCTCGGCTTTCTGTCCGAGGAGGACGCCGAGCTGTTTCCAGACCGCGTCCGGTCCCTGTGCCAGCACCTTGTCGCCGCGGCGGATCTCGCGCAGGTAGCCGTGGAAGTTGCCCCATTCGAGGCGCTCGAGCAGCACCGCGTCCTTCGGCTTGCGCTGGGAGGCGATATCGGCACGGTCGATCCAGGCGAAGTCGAGGCCGGCGACGTCGCGGTTGCCGATCTTGACGCGCAGGCGGTCGGCCGCGGGGGTCTCCGGCGTGGCGGGGAGGATCTCCTCTTCCCAGATCTCGCCGAGGTGCCTGGTTCCGTCCTTCAGGGTGAATTCGACGAGGTCCTCCTGCCAGAAGTAGCCGAAGCCTTTCCAGACCAGGAGGGAGAGGATCGCGAGGACCAGCAGGATGTTGAACGCGAGCGCGCCGCCGCACAGCCAGGTGAGCGACTGGCCGAGGAGCTCGGACCAGCCGCGGTCCCCGCCGTAGAGCGACGCGGTCCTGGCCTTCATGTCATCTCTCCGCATGGCAGATCAGAGTTGAGAGAACCGCTCCCGCAGCCGCTGGCGGACCAGCTCGGCCACGGTGTTGACCAGGAACGTCAGCACGAACAGCAGCAGCGCGGCCAGGAAGAGCGTGCGGTAGAGCGTGTCTCCGTGCGGCGCTTCCGGGATCTCGACCGCGATGTTGGCCGAGAGGGTCCGGAAGCCGTTGAACGGATTCCAGTCGATGATCGGCGTGTTCCCGGTGGCCATCAGCACGATCATGGTCTCGCCCACGGCGCGGCCGAAGCCGACCATGACGGCGGAGAAGATGCCCGGCGACGCGGTCGGCAGCACCACGCGCGTGACCGTCTGCCAGCGGTCGGCGCCGAGAGCGAGCGAGCCAGCGACGAGGTTCGAGGGCACGTTGGTGAAGGCGTCCTCGGCGATCGCGAAGATGATCGGGATCACCGCGAAGCCCATGGCGAGACCGACCACCATCGCGTTGCGCTGGTCGTAGGCGAGCCCGGTGGCCGATTGCAGCCACTGCTGGAAGCTGCCGCCGAACGCCAGCCGCTCGAAAGAGTTCTCCAGCGCGAAGCAGAGCCAGATCCCCAGCGCCAGCACGACCACGAAGCCGAGCGCCTCGGTGCCCAGCGGGAAGCGCCCGCGGAAGGCGCGCGGCAGCCTGCTCCAGGCCCAGCCGGCGAGGAGCACGGACAGCGGCAGCACGAGGACCGCGAGGACCAGGGCGGGCACCGCGCTCTCGATGCGGGGTGCCAGCCAGAGGCCGGCGAGGAAGCCGAGCACCACGCTGGGGAGCGACGCCATGATCTCGACGAGCGGCTTGACGTACCGCTTGTAGGCCGGATGCATGAACTGCGAGACGTACATGGCACCGAACACGCCCAGGGGGATGGCCAGGAACAGCGAATAGAACGTTCCCTTGAGCGTGCCGAAGAGGAGCGGCGTCAGCGAGAGCTTCGGCTCGAAGTCGTCGCTCCCGCCGGTCGACTGCCAGACGTAGTCCGGATGGTCGTACCCCTCGTACCAGACCTTGCCGAAAAGGGTGCGCCAGGTGATCTCCGGGTGCGGGTTGCGGATGTCCAAAGACATCAGCGTTCCATTCCCCGCGAGAAACGCCCCGTCGTCCTTGGGGGTGATGACGACGGCGGTGGCGCCGGCGAGCGGCGGCGCTCCGGTCCACAGGGTCCGGTGCGAGGTGGAGTAGTACAGGCCGAGCTGCCGGTCGCCCAGCGCCAGGAATCCCTTCCGGCGGGGGGACGGCGCGATCCGCCGCACCGCGCCAGGCTGCGCCGGGAAGTCGCGGATGCGCGTCAGGCGCGCGGGCTCGTCCTCCGTTTCATTCTGATCAATTCGGGAGACCGGCATCCAGACGCTGAGCGCGCCGCTCTCCTGGCCGACCACCAGCGAGCGCCCGCCGATCAGCAGGCTGAGCGCGGTGATCGGAGAGGTCCCCGCCGACGAGGCCTGGACGTCCCCGATCTGTCCATCCTGGAGGCGCCACCAGAGGATCTCGCCGCCCGCGGTGCCGCCGAAGAGGCTCTGCTGGCTCTCGTCCAGCACCAGATGGGTGATCGTGTACGGGACCTGCACCGTCGCGCGCTCGGTCGACTCGGTGGTCTCGCCGGTCATCTCGTTCGCGACCGTCGAGCGGCGCACCACCGCGATCGTGCCGTCGGCGAGCGCGGCGGCCGCGGTGGCGCCGCCGTCCTCGCCGATCTGGGCGGCGAAGCTCCGCAGCGGCTGCCGCTGCGGATCGAGCTCCAGCACGACCGGGTCGGAGACCGCGGGAGCCACCACGCGGCTCTGGCCCTCGAAGCTGACGCCGAACGTCACCGGAGCGATCACCACCAGGCCGTCGCGCGTCGAAGCGGTCAGCGCCGTGCTCCCGGGCGGCACCTGCATGTCGACGAGCTCCGAGTGGCCGGAAGCGGCGAGGAGGTCCGCGGTCGCCACCAGCCGGCCGTCGCTCAGCCGGGTCACGCGGATGCGGCCGTCGCCGCCGAGCGCGGCCACGTGCGTCCGGTGCTCATCGGTGAGGAGGGCGCCGGCGGGGGGGCCGGGCAGCGCGAGCCGCCGGCCCGCCGCGACCTTGGCCGGCGTCAGGAGCGGCCATACCTCCAGGAGGATGAACACCAGGATGCCCAGGATGCTGACGATGATCGCGAGCCCACCCGCGGACACGACCCAGCGCGCGACGCGATCCGCGACGAGTCGCCTCCGGGGGGTTTGGCCGTTGCGCGTGCGGAGAGTGGCGGTGGAGCTCACTTCAGCTTGGCCAACTCTTCCTGTGCCGTGTTGACACGCAGGGGGAGGAAGCCGTCCTTCACGACCACCTGCTGCCCTTCCTGCGAGAGGAGGTACTTGATGAATTCGCGAACGATCGGATCGAGCGGCTTGTTCGGCGCCTTGTTGACGTAGACGTAGAGGAAGCGAGACAGCGGGTACTTGCCGCTGTAGACGTCCGCCGGCTCGACGCTGAAGAACGGAGCGCCGGCCTTGGCCGCGATCTTGAGCGGCTTCACGCCGGAGGTGCGGTAGCCGATGCCGCTGTAGCCGATGCCGTACTGGTCCTCGGTCACGCCCTGGATCACCGAGGCGGACCCGGGCTGCTCCTTGACCGTGTCCTTGTAGTCGCCCTTGCAGAGCGCGTGCTCCTTGAAGAAGCCGTAGGTGCCGGACGCGGAGTTGCGGCCGTAGAGGCTGATCGCCCGGCTGGCCCACGGCTGGACGCCCGCCTGGCCCCAGTTGGCGATCGCCTTGCCGCCGCAGGCGCGGCCCTTGGAGAAGATCGCATCCACCTGCTGCATGGTGAGCTGCTGGAGCGGGTTGTCCTTGTTCACGTAGACGGCCAGGGCGTCGATCGCCACGCGGATGGCGGTCGGCTTGTAGCCGTATTTCTTCTCGAACTCGTCGATCTCCGAGTCCTTCATGGTGCGGCTCATCGGGCCGAGCTGCGAGGTGCCCGAGATGAGAGCCGGCGGAGCCGTGGAGGAGCCCTTGCCCTCGATCTGGATGCGGACGTTTGGATATTGCTTCTGGAAGCCTTCCGCCCATAGGGTCATCAGATTGTTCAGCGTGTCCGAGCCCACCGAGCTCATGTTGCCCGAGACGCCGCTCGTCTTCTGATAGGCGGGGATCCCGGCGTCGACCTTCACCGCCTGGGCGAACAGGCTGCTCCCGCACAACGCCGCGGACAGCGCGAACGAGGCCACCTTGAGACTCTGCTTCATTTCACTCTCCTATCTTCCAACGGGTTGAACCAAATCTTGTGCGTTGCTTGCGGACGACGGATTGTCCGGGTGCCATGACTCTCGCAAAAGGGTTTGGCAGAGCGCCTACCTCTGTGTGACAGTGGAGTGACGAAGCATCGGACGCTGTGGACAGGCCGGGCCTGTTGCAGCGCTGTCACAGGCCCGTCGCACCTTCGCACGCCGCCCCTCCTATGCTGACGCCGAGCTTGTCAACGGAAGTCCATTCGTCAGAGAAAAGGAGAGCTTCGAATGCGCAGATCAGCTACGCTCCGGGCTTGTCTCGCGGCGCTCGTCATCGGATTGCTGGCCGCCTCCGCCGCCATGGCGCAAGTGGCGGGCCTCTACTATCAGGAAGTCGAGAAGGACGGCCGCATCTACGTCTTCAACACGCCGGAGAAGTACAAGGCCTGGCAGGAGAGCGGCGACATGGGGACCGCCATCACCCTGATCTCCCGCGGACCGAACGGCGAGACCGTCGTGGCCGAGAACGAGACGGCCGCGGACCTCTACTTTTTCAAGCACAACCTGCCGGGTTATGAGCGGCCCACGCCGAAGGCGGGCACCCCCGAATTCTCGATCAGCTACAAGGACGGCAAGACCACGATCGACACCAAAGCGGCCAGGATCAGCTTCCAGAACCGGTTCCAGGGGCGCTATACCCTGGTCGATCCGGAGGTCGGCGACTCGGTCGGCTCGATGCGGATCCGCCGTTTCCACACGATCTTCGAGGGCACGGCCTACAAGGTGTGGAAGGCCAAGCTGCAGGTGAACTGGACGGGCACGGACACGGTGACCGACGTCACCCAGAGCGGCACCACGGTCTCGCGCTCGCGCATCCGCGGCCCGGTGCTCGACGACGCCGAGATCCAGTGGGCCAGGTATCCGCTGGCCACCGTCTGGGTCGGCCAGGGCAAGATCTTCTTCGGCCGCCAGGAGCTGACCTCCGACACCCGCCTGCAGTTCGTCGACCGCTCGATCGCCTCGGAGCGGTTCGCTCCCAAGCGCGACCAGGGCCTCGCCCTGATCGGCCAGGACCGCCTCAAGCACTTCGAGTATCAAGTCGGCGTCTACAACGGCAACGGCCCGAACCAGGCGGCCAACGACAACAAGGACTACGCCCAGGCCGCCCGTCTCGTCTGGACGCCTCTCGGCGAATTCAAGCTGGAGGACAGCTCGCTGGATGATCCCGCCACGCCGCTCGTCGCCATCGGCGGCGCCGTGTTCCTCAACACCACGGGCACCGGCACCGGCGAGCGGGACGTCGAGCGGTACGGCGTCGAAGCCGCCTTCAAGGTGAAGGGGCTCAACATGGTCGGCGAGTACTACACCGAGACCGTCGATCCGCTGGTCGGCGCGAACGCCGACACGGACGGCTGGTATTACCAGCTCGGCTATCTCTTCCCCAACAAGAAATTCGAGCTCGCCGGCCGCTACTCTCTGATCAGCCCCGACGTCACCGGCCCCAGCCGGGACCAGACGGAGACCGGCGTCGCGGCCAGCTGGTACTTCGACAAGCACGTCCACAAGCTCCAGGCCGACTACCGGAAGCTGGAGGACGACTTCCGTAACAGCGAGGACAACGAGTTCCGCGTCCAGCTCCAGCTCGTCTTCTAGACGAGCCCGTCTCGCACCTTTGGGGTTTCGGGGGAGCTTCGGCTCCCCCTCTCTTTTATGCCATGGAGTGGCGGATGTCCCGGCCTTCGACGTAATAGATCACGTCCTCGGCGATGTTCGTCGCATGGTCGGCGATGCGCTCCAGGTTGCGCGAGATGAGCAGCAGGTGGAGCGCCCGGCTGACCGTCTTGGGGTCTTCGATCATGTAGGTCAGCAGCTCGCGGAAGATCTGCTTGTAGAGGCCGTCGACCTCGTCGTCCGAGCCGCAGACCTCGGTGGCGAGCTGGACGTCCTTGCGCACGAAGGCGTCGAGGCTGTTGCGCACCATCTTCTGCACCAGCTCCGAAAGGTGCGGCAGGTCGATGTAGGGCTTGAGCGGCGGCTGATCATTGATCTGCTCGACCGATTGCGCGATGTTGACCGCCGAATCCCCGATCCGCTCCAGATCGCCGTTGATCTTCATCACCGCCACCAGAAAACGGAGATCGACCGCAGTCGGCTGCTTGCGCCCCAGGATGCTGTGGCACGTCTCATCGATT
The DNA here is from genome assembly GCA_035264905.1 of Thermoanaerobaculia bacterium. Lineage (GTDB taxonomy): Bacteria > Acidobacteriota > Thermoanaerobaculia > Multivoradales > UBA5704 > UBA5704. The sequence continues at coordinate 46,679 of DATFPH010000281.1, read as the reverse complement.
TCCATCTCGAGCTGGTCGACCTCGTGGTCCCCTTCGATGACCTCGGTGCACAAACGCGCGCTGCGCTCCAGCAAAGCCTGCGTCGCCTTGGCGGCCATCCCCTCCACCATGCCGCCCATCCGCAGCAGCATCTGCCGCACTCGGTCGAGATCCTGATCCAGGTGTCGTTCCATGACCATTGAAATTCCTTCCTCTTGCGATCAGGAATCTTAACGCCTTGGGGCGGGTGAACGAAAGGCGAAAACGCCCGGTTCTGTGACAGGTTGCGGGCGGCTGTGTGACATTTCAAGGACGAGAAGCCACGCCGAAGGCGATGTCCTGTATGTCCTTGAAATCCTCTTCAGCCGCCGCCCCCCGCCCCAGCTCCACCACCGCCCACCCTGGCGGACACCAAAACCGCACCGGCAAGACCGACGTTCCCACGCCCGGGTTGATGTAGAGGGGCGTCGTGCCGCGCGCGTTCGGCGCGGGAAATTCGAAGCGCCCGAAGTCGTAGTAGGCGCCGAGCGTGTCGCGCGTGGTCAGGGCTCCCACGAACGGCAGGCGGACCTGCCCGCCGTGGGTGTGGCCGGCGAGCACGGCGTCCAGGCCGCGGCGGGCGGCTTCGATCACCACGTCCGGCGTGTGGGAGAGAACCACGCACGGCGTGCCCGGCGGCACGTACGGGCTGCGGGCCAGCGCCATCGCGAGGCGCGTGCCGCGCGCTCCCTGCCGCCAGCCCGGCGGTTCCGTCCGGCCGGTGAGCGGCGCGTCGAGCAACGCCTCGCCCCCGGCTCCCGTGACCTTCAGATTGCGGTAGAGGACCGTTCCGCCGCCCCATCCCCAGAGGCCGACCGTGCCGGATTCGACGCGGAAGCGCGAGCGGTCCTCCGCCCGCGCCTGCCATTCCCGCGGCTCCGGGCCGTCCGCGGGCCAGACCCGTGCCAGGAGGCGGACGGCTCCGGGCTCCACCTCGGTCCGCAGCCGCACCCGGTACCAGCGGCCCGCCTCGGGCTCCACCCCGGTGTCGACCTTTCCGGTGAGCGTGGTCCCGTGCGCCACCAGGACGAACGAGCCGGTCCCGCCGTCCTCGGCGCGGACCCGGCGCAGGCGGTACATGCGGTCCTCGCCGAGCACGTACCGGCTGTGCACGATGAGGCCGGCGCCCACGTCCGTGTGCTCGATCCAGACGTCGCAGACCAGATCGGTGCCGCTCCAGGCGAGGGGGCCTCCCTCGTCCGCCAGGCCGGCCGGCTCCGGATCCCAATGGGTATAGAAATTGATGAACGGGGCGCCCTGCCGCGCGCCATAGATCCACGCGCCCTTGTGGCGGAAGGGGTGAAACGGTTTCGGCCAATGTTTCGAGGAAGACGGGCCTCGGTCGTCGAGGCCCACCTGCTGATTGAGCCCGAGGAGCAGGATGCCGCCGCCGGGACCGATCCGCCGCCCCTCGTTCGACAGCCACTGCACGCCCGCCTGATCGAGGCGCGCGATCACCTCCCCCTGGTGCTCGCTGTGCCCCTGGACCGCGATGACCGGCGCGATCCGCCGCAGAGCGGCCATGAACGCCGCGGTGGCTTCGAGACGCCGGGCGAGACGCTCCGGCTCGGGCACGTCCCGGATCACGTCGCCGCTCACCAGGATGACGTCGGGCCGCGCCGCGCGGATCTCGCCGAGGAGGCGGTGGAGCAGCGGCCGGTCGCGCACCACGTGGAGGTCGCTCAGATGGACCGCGCGCAACCGCGGCGCCGGCAGGTCGATCCGCACGTCGGTCCGCAGCAGGAGGACGCGGGGCTCCAGCCAGAAGGCATCGCCCAGCCCGAGGGCCAGGACGAGGACGGCCGCGGCGGTGAGGCCGCGGTACCTCAGCAGGCCGCGGAGGAATCTCACCAAGGTTGCCGTGTCCGCTCGGGCTCCGGCGGCGGCCGGCGCCGGCCGCCGCCCAGCAGCAACAACAGCAGCGGTCCGGCGATGAACCCGCCGATGTGCGCCCACCAGGCCACCCCGCCCGCCGCCGCGTCCACCGCCCGGAGCGACGACACGCCGGAAAAGACCTGGAGCAGGAACCAGATCGGCAGGTAGACCAGGGCCGGGATCTCGATGAAGCGGATAAAGAAGAGAAACCAGACCACGGTGACGATACGGGCCTTCGGATGCAGGAAGAGATACGCCCCGAGGACGCCCGAGATCGCGCCGCTCGCGCCGATCGCCGGCACTGTGGACAGGGGGCTGAACCAGGCGTGCGCGAAGGTCGCGGCATAGCCCGCCAGCACATAGAAGAGCAGATAGCGGAAGTGCCCCAGCCGGTCCTCGACGTTGTCGCCGAACACCCAGAGGAACAGCATGTTCCCCAGGAAATGCCCCCAGCCGCCGTGCAGGAACATCGAGAGCAGGGCGCTGCCCACGGCAGTGGGGATGCCTTCCGTCGCGACCTCGGCCGGCACGAACGCCGCCGACATCAGGAAGCCTTCCAGCCGCTGCCCGAGCGAGAGCTCGTAGAAGAAGACCAGGGCGTTCGCCGCGATCAACAGGACCGTGACGACAGGCGTGGAATGCCGCGGATTGCGGTCGTGGATCGGGATCATGGACGGGACCGGATCCGGTGGACGCGCATCAGGTTGGTCAACGGCTTGTCGCGGATCGGGTGGCCCATGAGGATGACCACCCGGTCTCCGGGGCTGACCTCTTTGGCTTCGAGGAGGCGGCGCTCCACCTCCTGGACGACGTCGTCCAGCGTGCCCACGTCCGTGCTGGTGACGAGAGGCCGCACGCCCCAGACGAGCTGGATCTGCCGCGCCACGCGCTCTTCCGGAGTGAAGGCGACGATCGGCGCCACCGGCCGGTACCGCGCCACGAGCCGGGCCGTGAAGCCGCTCTGGCTGAACGCCACGATGCGCTTCACCTCGAGCTGATCGGCGGCATAGACGGCCGCGGCCGAAACGAGGTCCGGCACCTCCAGGGTCAGCTCCTCTTCGTGGTGCGTCGAGGGGTCCATCTCGAACGAGCGGCGGGCATGGGCGTGGCCGAGGGGCTGGAGCGTCGCGGGCCGGGCCCGCGTGCGGGCGTACGCCTCGGTCTCCTCGATGATCCGCACCATGGTGCGCACCACCTCCACCGGGTATTTGCCCATCGCGGTCTCGCCCGAGAGCATCAGGACGTCGGCGCCGTCGAGCACGGCGTTCGCCACGTCGGTCGCCTCGGCGCGGGTCGGCCGCGGCTGCTCGATCATGGATTCGAGCATCTGGGTGGCCACGATCACCGGCTTGCCGGTCCGCCGCCCGCTGGCCACGATCCGCTTCTGGTGGACCGGCACGGTGTAGAGCGGAACCTCGACGCCGAGGTCGCCGCGGGCCACCATCATGCTGTCCGCGGCCTCGGAGATCTCTTCCAGATGCTCCATCGCGGTGGCGCGCTCCATCTTGGCGACCAGGGGGATGTTGCCGCCGGCCTCGGTCACCACCTGGCGGATCGACTCGATGTGCGCGGCCTCGCCCACGTAGCTCGCGGCCAGGTAGTCGGCCCTCTCGCGCACGGCGAAGAAGATGTCGGACCGGTCCTTCTCCGAGATCTCGAAGGGGAGGCTGGTGTCCGGCAGGTTGATCCCCTTGCGGGTGCGGATCGGGCCGCCGTTGATGACCTGGGCGCGCACCCGGTCCCCCTTCTTTTCCTCGACGCGGAGCTCGATGAGGCCGCTGTCGATCAGCACGCGCTCGCCCGGCTCCAGGTGCTCCAGGATCTCCGCGTCGACCGGCAGCTCCACGTCCGAGGCCTGCGGACCGAGGGTGACCGTCTCACCCGGCTTCAGGGTGCGGCTGTCGCCCGGAATCCGGCCCAGGCGATAGCGCGGACCCATCAGGTCCATGACGATCGGCAGATGGCATCCCTCCTCGTGCGCCACGCGCCGCACCCGCTGGAGGGTCTTGCCATGCTCTTCCTGGGAGCCATGAGAGAGGTTGAGACGGAACAGGTCGACGCCGGCGCGCACCAACTCACGGAGGACGTCCTCCGGAGTGCTCGCCGGCCCCAGGGTGGCCATGATCTTCACGCGTCGCTCCATGGAGGGAGTATATGAGAGGCCCGAGAGACCCCTCATCGGACGGATCGGTCCGATCCGGCGGATCCGTCCGATTCCACCCAGGCCCCACGGGCTACAGGGCCAGTGTATGCCGCAGAGCCTGCTCCACCTTGGCCATCGGCGAGCTGCCCACGACCCGGTGGATTTCAGTGTGGGTGACCGTGGCGAGGTTGTCGGTCATCGCGACGATGACCTGCGAAAGGCCTGTCCCCAGGTCATCCGCTTGGACGACCAGGACCGGGCGGAGCTTGGCAGTTCTCAGGTTGGAATCCGGAAAGAGGACAAGGGCCACGTCACCCCGCCTGCAGCCGGGCCCTCGCGGCATCGTAGTCGTCATAGACGTCCATCTCCACACCATCCCAATCCGCGGCGAAAGTCGAGAGCCGGGCTCTCAGCTCCGCCGCGTGCGCCTCATCGATCCCGTGCGCCCTGAGGTCGATGCGGTGCGACTCCAGGAAGGTCACCAGGACCGGCACTTCCTCGCCCACGTCGTCCGGCCGCTCGGCCAGCTCGACCTTGCCCTCTCGGTAGACGCCTTCGATCGTCCTCAACATGCCCCGGCATGTTACCACCTTGTCCCTTGCGGAAGGACGCTGCCTGCTGCGGTTCTGCGGTTACCTGTCCAGGCAGGGCGCCGTGCCGAGCCGAGGCAGCGAGCGAGGTCGAGCCTCCGTGCCAACCCCGTAGCACGTGGTACCATTTGCCTCCCCGGCGGCCCGGCAGGACAGGGCCGTCCGGTCCCCCAGAATCCAATCAACCGAGGTCTTTGTCCATGTTCGACGGTCTCCAGAACAAGCTCCAGGACGTCTTCAGCCGCCTGAAGGGCGAAGGCAAGGTCACCCCCGAAGCGCTCGACGCGGCGCTGCGCCAGATCCGTCTGGCTCTTCTCGAAGCCGACGTGCACCTCCGGGTGGTCAAGCCGTTCGTCGACCGGGTCCGCGAGCGCGCCCTCGGGCAGGAGGTGATGGAGAGCCTCACCCCGGCGCAGCAGGTCGTGAAGATCGTCCGCGACGAGCTCGCCGCCCTCCTCGGCGAGGAGGGGACCGAGCTCCGCCTCGACGGCCGCCCGGCGGTCATCATGCTCTGCGGCCTCCAGGGCTCGGGCAAGACGACCACCGCGGGCAAGCTGGCCAAGCGCCTCAAGAAGCGCGGCAAGCACCCGCTTCTCGTCGCCGGCGACTTGCAGCGCGCCGCCGCCGTCGAGCAGCTCAAGCAGGTCGGCCGCGGCGTCGACGTGCCGGTGCTGGAGCCGGACGCGGGAGAGACCGTGATCGCTCTCGGCGAGCGCGCCCTCTCCGTCGCCCGCCAGCGCGGACACGACGTGGTGATCATGGACACCGCCGGCCGCCTCCATGTCGACGAGGCGCTGATGGACGAGATCCGCCGCCTCGCCGACCGGATCCAGCCGCACGAGACCCTGTTCGTGGCCGACTCGATGACCGGCCAGGACGCGGTGAAGAGCGCCGAGCAGTTCTCCGCCTCCCTGCCGCTGACCGGCGCCATCCTCACCAAGCTCGACGGCGACTCCCGCGGCGGCGCGGCCCTCTCGATCCGCACCGTGGCGCGCGTGCCGATCCGCTTCGTCGGCATCGGCGAAAAGTACGACGACCTGGAGCTCTTCCACCCCGAGCGCATGGCCTCGCGCATGATCGGCATGGGCGACATCCTGTCGCTGATCGAGAAGGCCGAGCGCGGCCTCGACGCCGAAGAGACGCAGCGCCTCGCCCAGCGCATGGTCAAGAACCAGTTCACCCTGGAAGACCTGCGCGACCAGCTCCGCCAGATCCGCCGCCTCGGCCCCCTCGCCTCGGTCATGGAAATGCTGCCGAAAGTCGGCCCGCTCAAGGGGCTCGACACCTCGAGCGTCGACGAAGGAGGCCTGCGCAAGGTCGAAGCGATCATCAACTCGATGACCCCCCACGAGCGCAACCGGCCGGACGTCTTGAACGGCAGCCGCAAGCGCCGCATCTCCATGGGCTCCGGCACCTCCGTCGCCGAGATCAACCGCCTCCTCAAGCAGTACAAGCAGATGCAGAAGATGATGAAAGGCGTCCAGGGCAAATGGCTCCGCCGGGCGCTGGGGAGCGGGGCGGGGGCGCGAGGGTAAGTTCAGAGCGTGGCCGGCCCTTCCGGTGTAAGCTAATCCTATGAGCCAAGCTGCCTTCACACTCCACTTTCGCAATGAGGAGACACTCCGCAATCTCGAGCGGGTCGCGGAGGCGCTCGGAGTCACCAGAGATGAGCTCGCCGAAGTGGCCATCGAGCGGGAGCTTGCGGCAGTTGGCGCCGGCCTCGAAGGCCGGCTCGCCCGGGCTCTGCAGGGGTTGAATTCCTATGGTCCGGCGGACCTCGACCGGGACATCAGGGCATTCGCTCAAAGTGAGGTGGATATCGAGGACCCCCTCCAGGCCCGCCTCGTGGAATCCGCCGATGCGTACGGCATAGGAGCCCTGTTTGGCCATCCCGTGGAACGAGGATGATCCTCGCGACGCGGCTGTCATCGTTCGGAATCTCACTCACATCCTCCGCCAGGTCGCCCGTCAAGCCCTCCGCCGCCAGCAGCCGACCGTGTCGATGGTCCAGGAGTGGCACCGCCGGATCTACAAGGGCGTGAGCCTGCCCGTTTCCTACTATGCGGGCGAGATCCGTGACAGTGATTCGAGGTTTCCCGAGCTGTACGGCTATGAGGTGAGGGTCGGCTCGCAGCGAGGAGTCGAATCGAGGCTTGTACCTCAGCAGCTCGCCGAATTCGAGTCCGCCATGATAAAGGCGATTGCGGTGCTGGATCCTGTGAGCCCGGCGGGCGGCAGTCCAGCCGATGCGGCACGGCTTCGGTCCGTGCTCACCTTGTGCTCGTACGCCCATGGCGAATGGGTCCGTATCCATCCATTCGCCAATGGCAACGGGCGGACCGCCCGGCTTTGGGCGAATTGGTGTGCTCTGCGTTATGGTGTGCCGCCGTTCGTGAGGCTCAGGCCCAGGCCGGAGGGGAACCTTTACGCCACCGCCTCAGCGCTCTCGATGCGAGGTGATCATCAGGCCATGGTTGGGGTATTTGCCGACATGCTCGACCAGCACCTCGCGACGGGGTAAGACATCGGCAGTTGCCAACGGCCTATATCCCAGGGCTCGGGTACCTCGGCGAAGTCGTCCACTCCTCAGCAGTACAAGCATGGGCGACATCCTGTCGCTCATCGAGAAGGCCGAGCGCGGCCTCGACGCCGAAGAGACGCAGCGCCTCGCCCAGCGCATGGTCAAGAACCAGTTCACCCTGGAAGACCTGCGCGACCAGCTCCGCCAGATCCGCCGTCTCGGTCCGCTCGCCTCGGTCATGGAAATGCTGCCGAAAGTCGGCCCGCTCAAGGGTCTCGACACGTCGAGCGTCGACGAGGGAGGCCTGCGCAAGGTCGAAGCGATCATCAACTCGATGACCCCCCACGAGCGCAACCGGCCCGACGTCCTGAACGGCAGCCGCAAGCGCCGCATCTCCATGGGCTCCGGCACCTCCGTCGCCGAAATCAACCGCCTCCTCAAGCAGTACAAGCAGATGCAGAAGATGATGAAAGGCGTCCAGGGCAAATGGCTGCGGCGCGCGCTGGGGAGCGGGGCGGGGGCGCGGGGATAGGACGAACCACCACCGCCCCCCTGGGACCGCCGGCGTCTCGCCGGCCCACACGCCGCCTGACCGCAATCCCGGCCGCATAGCCGCTATCCGGGCCGGGATCACCGCGATCCCTGCGGCATAGCCGCTATCCGGAAGCGGATCACCGTTACCCGAGGAGCGAACACCGTTATCCAGACAGCGGCAACCGTTGTCCGGCGCGGGATCGCCGTGATCCGGGCCGCGGCAACCGTTATCCGGAGCCGGATCACCGTGATCCGGGCCGCGGCAACCGTTGAACTCAATCCGCCTTCGGCGCAAGCTCCCGTGCGAGCTGGCCCTCCAACAGGGCTCTTCCCGCACAAGAAACTCACTCCTCAGATCGCCAGCAGGTCGTAAAAGGAACTGTCTGTTGACGTTCAGGCTCGACGTGTGCCTGACGGCGCCGTCGGATCTTCCAGGAGGCTGCGATGTGCTCGAGCTCAGCGCGAGGCCCTCCCCAGAGGGAGGGAAGTGACCGTGAAGCCAGAAATGAAGAAGCCTCAACAGAAACCCTGAATAGGAGAAAGACCATGGCTACGGATAGTTTGTCGAAGAACATCGGGACCTGGGACATGCTGACCATGAACGTGAAGCCGCGGCTGCCGGAGTTGTCGCAGTTGGAGCCGACCGTGAAAGAGCTCGACACGGTGATCTTCGAAGGCAGGGAGCTCCAGGGCACCCAGGAAATCCATCGCAAGCAACTGCGCGAGACGAACCAGCGGAGCAAGGATCTGGTGCGCCGTGGGCGCAGCATCCGCAACAAGCTGGTCGCCGGTCTCCAGAGCGCCTACGGGGTCGAAAGCTTCGAGCTGCTGGGCTTCGGCGTCCCGCCGCGCCTGCCGAAGCGGCGGACCCGCCTGACGAACGCGCAGAAGGAGGAGAAGGCGCGGTTGGAGGCCTTGGAGAAGGCGGCCGCGGAGGCCGGGCTGAAGGTTTGATGCCTGCGTAGGCTCGATCCCCGGGGGTGAGGATCCCTCACCGCCGGGGGCTTTTCCAGCCACTCGAAGTACCGTGCCTGCGGCCTACACCAAAGAAGGGCGCCAGGTCTGAAAAGCCGCACAGGGGCCTCACGGGTGCGGCGACGCTACAGGGGCGGAGTGTCGAGAGGCCAAGGGACAACAAGGTCGGAAGCCGACCAGCGGACGACAGAGTCCGGAGAGGTCCGACTGGCCGGCTGTCCTTTTTTTGGTAGTTCGGGGAGGGGAAGAGGTATGTTCGAAGGGTGGGAAGAGGTGGGAAGGCAGGATCGGATCCTATGTGCTGCCCGAGCTAGCACCGGCCAGGATTTCGTTCACGGCCGCCCGCACGTCTTGGTGGATGTCTTTCGCTTCTAGCAGTCGTGCAATGGTCGGAAGCAGATTCGTAATACGACAGCGGTTGACACCAGGGCCGCGCTCAAGAAAGCGAAGCTGGACAGCTGGTTTAAGGTCTGCCACAAGTTCGATGACATACGGAATACTGGTCTCGCCATCGATTTTCAGCAGACAATGGAGGAGCTCGCAAACGCGGTAAGCGTGCCTTGGGTGAGCCAGGTCTATGGCTTCCTTTATGAACAGAATAGCATCTTTATCATTCCATTCGGCAAGAACGCTTGCGGCGTACACGATGACATCGCTGCCGTAAGCGCTTGCAGGATCAGGGACATCTTCGACCAACATTGTCCTGAGTAAACCCGCGGCCTGCCGATAATTCAGTTCCTTGAAAGCCGATACCGCGGTGCCGAAGTCACAAAGCTGATTCTTGAGGGCATCGACAACGGCGGCTCCCGTCCGCCCACGTTCAGTGAACGGGCAATATTCGACGAGAGGACGGCACAGCCATGATGATGCCGTCCGGGACGAGCCGGGCCACGCCCGCAGGAAGGTTTCCCACTTGAGCCTTAGAGGCATGGGCGCTTCCTTCAATAGCCGGAACGCCGCCTCTTGGACGCTGCCGACCCGGTCTCTAAGGTACGGAATGACTGCAGCAATGACATCCGGAACATGCTCACGTCCACCGGCTGCCTTGATCGCGTATCGCAACAGCACCAGACACTGCCACTCTGTCCGCCACCAACCAGCCTCATTGAGGAGGTCTAGCAGGCTACGGACCAACAAAGCGCGAGGAACAAGGGTGAGCTCTGCCCAGACGACTTCGGTTCCAGGAGCATCGCTGTCACGATTCTGCTCGTGTCTACTGCCCCAGTCGGTCGCAGCGAGGACACGTTCAACTTGAGCGCGTACCTCCTCGGTAGCGCGAACAACTTCGTCAGCAGGCGCGTCAAGATCGGAACGGTTCTCGCCGCTCGTCGGAACCGTGCCGGACGCACCAGCGATCGGCAGGGCCTTCGGCGAAACGGGAGTAACCTCGGGCTCCAGCGGGAACGACTGAGCTGATTGCTCTTGGGCCTCAGTCGCTGAAGCCTCGGCCTCAAGCGGCGCCGGTCTCGCTTCGGCTGATGCCTGTTGCGCCTCAGCCGCGGCCAACACCGCTTCCGGGGCTGCCTTCGGAATCGGTGCAAGCGTCGACCGATGGGGCCTCTTTCCAGTAGCTCCCCACTGGAGTCGATCAATTCCCTCCTCGGTCAGTCCTCCTCTCAGATCAACCCAGGTAAACCCCTTCAGGAAGATGGGCAGCGTGGGCTTTTCCGGGGCGCCAGGCAGGAGCACCGGGATTACCGGAAGGTCGCGGTCTAGGAATTCAGAGAGACAGACTCGCATCTCCTTGTTTTGCCAGGGGCCGAGGCCATCCTTGCCGACGAGCACGGCGGACGATCGGCAGGTCTCGATAACCTCTTCCAGGGCTTCCTGCCAAGGGCGGCCTGGGACCAGCTCCCATTCGTCCAGCCAAACTTTTAGCCCTCGCGCACGAAGCGTCTCAGCAAGCTCGCGAACGGCAGGCTTATCCTTGCTGTTGTGACTCAGGAAGACATCGAAGCTCTCGGTCATTCTTGGAGAGATTCTAGCGCACTCGCAAGGACCGGCCTGAGGGAGATGGGGTCGGCCCGAGAGACCGACCCCCAGAGGTTCAAAGCTCGTATCCGCGCTGACAGCACTGGAGGAACCATCTGGCCGTTTCGATCCCCGGCCCGGTGACGGCGGAGGGGTCCGTGGCGGTCCAGGCGACCTCCAGAGGCGCCAGCTCTTCGGCCAGGACTTGGCAGTCGATGCGGCGGGCAGAGGTGCTCAGGAACCGACCGCAGGCGAGGAGGACCAGAAGGCGGAAGAGATCATCTCCTCGGCTCCGGGTAGTGCGTGCTATCCTGCAACAGGAGGACAGAAACAGGCGATGAGCGTTATGGTTCCAGGAGACGCTCTGCAGGTCTCCTGCGAGAGCTCTGGATTGACGGTCTTTAACCCATAGGTTAAAATGAAACTCCGGCGGGTCAGGCGCTCGAGATGGGACGTGCTGGCGATCTGTGGCCCCCGCGGCGATTGCCCGCTCCTCGACTTCTTACAGGATCTGGAGGGGCAACTCGCCGAGGATGGACGGGCGTTGCTCCGGCTGTTCGCATTTACGGCAGAGCAGGGTCCGCCCCACAATGTGGAGGTTTCGCACAAGATCGCGGGCGAGATCTGGGAGTTTATCGCCGGTCGGTTGCGGGTGCTCTGGTTCTACGAGGCGGGACGCCTCGTCATCTGCACTCATGGCTTCGTGAAGCGCACGAGGAAGACCCCGGCCGGTGAGATCGAGCGAGCGCAGGCCGCTTATGAGGCGTACCAGGCTGCGAAGAAGTCCGGACGTCTCAAGATGGAGGATTAGCGTGTGAGGCCGAGAAATTTCCCCGAGCTGTTCGAGCGAGCAGCGGAGCACGAGGACTACTGGGTGGCCGGTGCAATCCTCGAATTCACCGAAGACGTGGTCCGGGAGATGGAGCGCCAAGGGATGACCCGCACGGCTCTGGCCCAGAGGCTCGGCGCCACGCCGGCTTATGTCACCAAGCTCCTGCGGGGCAAAGTGAACTTCACCCTCGCGACAATGGTGCGCCTCGCCCGCGCTCTCAATGCGGAGATTCATATTCAACTCACCGGTCCGACCCTGGCAAGTGCGAAGAGAGCACACGCCAAATAATAGCGACGGCGCGGGTGGAGCGATGGAGACGTCTCGGACGTCGAGATTGTGGACTAGGAGGCTGCGAGGATGTCGGCTGGAGAGCCGGTGGCCGCCTGGCGGAGAGCGGATTCGAGAACGGCGGGGTCGCCGGAGTTGGCGAGGGCGTCCCGCAGGCCGTCGTCGACCGCGAGGCCGCGGCCCAGCAAGACCGTGACGATCGCCTTTCGCAAACCCTGGATCTCTCCCTCGGCACGTCCGTGGGCCTCTCCCTCGGCTCGGACCTCTTCCAGGCTGGCGTAGCCCTGACGCTGGAGGAGGTTGCGGAAGATCACCCGGCGCGCCGCCTCGCGGTCGTAGAGGGCCTCCACCGGCACCGGATTGGCGAGGATTCCTGGCGCTTCGAGCTGCTCGCCGGGGTTCGCGATGCGCAGCCTCTGGCCGGGCTGGTGTACGTCCACCCGCCGTGGACCGGTCAGCCGCACCACCCAGACATAGCGGGTACCGGCGGCGAAGAGCTCCTGAATCTTGATCTGCAGCTCGGTTTCGTCCTGGCCGGTTTCGGCGTACTCGACCGCCAAGGGAGGTGCGCCCTGGACCCAGCCCGGCTGGTCGGGCATTTCGCCGACGGAGAGGTCAGGGGCGCGGAGGATCTCCGGAGATGGAGAAAAGCCGACGTCGACGCCGACGTCCTGGACCGCGGGATCGCTCGCGAGCACCCCGCCTCCCACGCTCGCTGCCTTTCCTCCCCGGCTGCCTGTGGGCAGGCAGCGAATCGGGTGGCCGTTGGACAGCTCGTACGGATCGCCGGAACGCAGCTGATCCGCCCGGAAAGGCCCCTGGTGCCCGAGCTGCTGCGACCTCTTCGTCATGGGAAAAGCTTAGCACGGCTCCGGGGGAGAGCCGGCACCTGGAAGGGGTTGTGCCGACGGCTCAATTCCGCCCTGGTCAGCAAGAAGTGAGCAGCTTCACAACGGCGGCATGCGTTCGCCCCAAGGCTGTGCGCGGGGGCTCACGCGAAGAGGGCTTGCGGCTCGCCGCGGGCGACGATGTGGCCCCGTTCGAAAACGAGCACCTCGCGGCAGAGCGCCACGACCTCTTCGGTGGCATGGGAGACATACAGCATGGGCACCCGCAGCTCGTCCCGGATGCGCTGCAGATAGGCGAGCACGCGGGCCTTCAGCTCGCCGTCCAGGGACGCCAGAGGCTCGTCCAGAAGCAGCAGGCGCGGCGAGGAAAGGAGAGCCCGGCCGAGCGCGACCCGCTGCTTTTCGCCGCCGGAGAGCGCAGAGGTTCCCCTTTCGAGGAGAGGCTCGAGATCGAGCAGGCGCACCACCTGCTCGATCGAAAACGCAGGCTCCTCCGCGACGCTGCGCTTGCATCCAAACAGAAGATTTTTGCGCACGGAGAGATGAGGAAAGAGCGCCCCGTCCTGCGGCACGTAGCCGATGCGCCGGTCCCGGGGCGGGACCTCGCGGCCGGCAGCCGTGTCCGTCAGGACCTCGCCATCGAGCTCGATCCTGGCGGACGCGGCCCGGCGCAGCCCGGCGATCAGATCGAGAAGGGTCGTCTTGCCTGTGCCGGAGGGACCGAAGAGCGCTGTGACGTCCTGCGCGATCTCCACGTCCACCTGGAGGTCGAAGTGGGCGAGAGGAAGCCGGACGTTGTGAAGAACGAGCCTCACGTCCGGCGCTCCCTGCGGAGAAACCATTCGCTGCATGCCACCGCCGCGAACGCGATCCCCACGGTCAGGGCCATCAGCCGGTAGGCCGCATCGTCTTCGCCGAGCTGCACGAGCTGATAGATGGCCAGCGAAAGAGTCGTCGTCCGCCCGGGGATGTTGCCCGCCACCAGGATCGTCGCGCCGAACTCGCCGAGCGCCCGGGCGAACGCCAACAGAGTTCCGGCGAGGATGCCGCGCAAAGCGAGCGGCAGCGTCACGGCGAAGAAGACACGGAGCTCGCCAGCCCCGAGGGTGCGTGCGATCTGCTCGAGGCGGACGGGCACCCCCTCGAAAGCGACCCGCGCGGTGCGCACCAGGAGCGGGAACGACATGACGGCCATGGCGAGGACCACGGCCCGCCAGGTGAAGACCACGTCGATGCCCCACCCGTGGAGGACGCGGCCGATCGGGCCACGCCGGCCAACGGCCTGGAGAAGGATCAGCCCCGTCGCCACCGGAGGGATGACCAGGGGAAGCGCGACCAGGGTTTCGACCAGGGACTTGCCGGGCCATTGGAAGCGGGCGAGAGCCCAGGAAACCAGGAGGCCCGGCGGCAGGATGAGCAGGGTAGCGAGCCCCGCCACGCGAACCGTGAAGCCCACCACCTGCCAGTCGTCGGCCGTCATTGCGCGTCAGTCGCTCAGAATCAGGAAGCCGTACTTGCGGAAGACCGCGATCGCCGTGGGCGACTCCAGATAGGAAAGGAGCTTGCGCGCCGCGTCCGGCCGCGCCGATCCGGCCAGGACGGCGAACGGATACGAGATCACCGGCCCTTCGGCGCGCGGGACCTCCCAGGCGACGCGTACCCGCTTTGCGATCTGCGCGTCCGTCTTGTAGACGATGCCCGCGTCGACGTTGCCCGATGCGACCGCGGCCAGGGCCGCGCGGACGTTCTCCGTCGGGACCACCCGATCGATGACCTTGCTCCAGAGCCCCAGCTTGCGGAGGTACTGCTTGGCGTAGATCCCGGCGGGCACCGTCTGCGGCTCGGCCAGGGCCAGAGCGCGGATCGAGGAGCCGGCCAAGTCTTTGGGACCCGCGATCTTCAGGCGCGAATCCTCGGGCACAACGATGACCAGTGTGTTCGACAGGACGCTCTTGCGCGTGCCCGGCAGCAGGAGCTTCCTCTTCTCCAGGCCGTTCATCTTCTCCTCGTCCGCCGACAGGAAGAGATCCGCCGGAGCCCCTTCCTGGATCTGGCGCGCCAGCATGCTGGAGGCTCCGAGGTTGAGGATGATCCGGTCGCCCCCCTCCTTCTCGTACGCAGTGGAGATTTCGCGCAGGGCATCCGTGAGGCTGGCGGCGGCGAAGACGCTCAGCTCTGCCGCATGGACCGGCGCGGAGGACAGGGCAGCGAGGAGGAGAAGGCTCAGAAGCATCTTTTTCATGGCGTTTTCCTTGTCAGAGCCGGCTCAGAAGATCACCTGAAAACGGGCCAGGACCTTGTCCTGGTCGTCCTGGCCATCGATGCGCACCCGGAGGTAGTTGAGCAGCAGCTTGAGGTCGTGCCCCTTCAGATACCAGCTCACGCCGGCCGTTCCGGTCTCCGTCGTGTCATTCGCGATCTCCCGGCGCGGCTCGAAGCTCTCGAGCTTGAGGACGAGCTGGAGCTTGTCGGGGATGACGTAGATCGATCCCTGCGCGTACCAACCCTCCGATTCCGCCGAGGAGAGCGGCCGCCCCGAATCCGGCGCCCATTTCGTCTGGAGGTACTCGGCCCAGAGCTCCACCGGTCCGCACTGGAGCTGGCTGTCGACCCCGAAGCCCTCGCGCTTGCCCGAGAAGACGTTGTCGCGGTCCGGCGTGGCGGGTGTGGAGTCGAACCCGAATTCCGTCCCCGGGGAGACGTTGGAGTCGTCGGACGTATAGAAGCCGCCCCCCACGCCCCAACTCGCCTGCCGCCCGAGCAGCTTGCCTTGCCAGGGGACGCCCGCGAGCCGGCCTGCCACCAGGAAGCGGTCGTCGTCGTTGAAGTTGTTGTTGGCGCCGTTGCCGTTGAAGGCGCCCACCGCGTAGGTGAGGCGTTTTTCGAGCAGATCGCCGCCGACCTGGACTCCCATCTGCCGGCTGAGGGTGAGGCGGTCGTTGACCAGGCTCCGCTCGAGGGTGAAGAGTCGCGGATCGCCGTAGAGCTGCTCGAATCCATAGGGCGTCTTGAATTGCCCGAAGCGCACGCTCGCGGCGGGATGGCGGTTCCAGGTGACGTAGGCGTCCGTGAGCTGGGCGCGGAGGCCCGACGTGTTGGCCAGGGTTCCGGCGAATTCCCCCTCCAGCCGGAAATCGAATTCCTCCAGGAACTTGCCGGTGGCGTTCAAGCGGGCGCGCCGCAGGTAGAAGCGGTCGTTGTCGCTGTTGAAACGGGCATCCCCCTTGTCGCCGGCTTCGGCCTGGACCTGCAGCAGCCCGCCGATCGCGAGCGTCGGTTCCTTGCCGGCCGGCTTTACGACTCCGAGGGACTGCGCCTCCAGTCGGGCCGGCGCGGTGAGCCAGCAGCAGGCAAGGAGCAGACAACAGGTGAGCGATCGGCGCATCGGCACGCTCCTTCGCGAGATGGCGCGGAGCATAGAGGGGCCGAACTATTTCGTCAAGTATGTCGATCTGGCGCCAGATACGAGGTCAGCTCCTCCCAGGCCGGCTGAGCGGCCTGGAGACAGGCCGCGTCCATGGCTCGGTAGAGTGCGCGCACCGCGCGGCCGGTGTCCGTCAGCGTCGCCTTCCCGTGCCCGGTGCCGCCGCGGGAGGTCTCGACGAGAGGCTCGCGGAAACAGGCGTTCATGGTCCGCACGAGCTTCCAGACCCGCATGTAGGACATCTCGAGAGCCTGGGCGGCACCCGCGAGAGTTCCGGATTCTTCGATGGCATCGAGCAGGGCGACCTTGCCGGGACCGAGAGCGATCTCGGACCCGTGCAAGACGCGGAGGCGAGGCTTGAGCGCGGTCGGCATGAGCACAGTGGACCAGAGGAGCGCAAGGAGCTCCTTTCCTGTGCATCATACAAGCCGCGGCGGGCATGGCGGTGCTTGTCGACCGCGACCGGGGAGCTCTGGTGCGCGTGGATCGCGGTCTGTAACAAACCCCCGCGTCAGGTGTATGGGTAAGGTGTAGAGCGAGAGGACCTGAACCTTTGACCGACGCCATCGAGCAGGACCGGGGATTCTGGCGGGCCGCGTATCAATCCCACGCACCGGCGGTGCTCGCGTTCCTGCAGCACCGCCTGGGACGGCGCGAAGACGCCGAAGACCTCCTCCAGGAGACCTTCGTCCGGGCGATCCGCAGCGGCTCTTTCGACGGGGACAACCTCCGCGCCTATCTGCTGCGCACCGCCCACAACCTGTGGGTCAACCGGCGGCGGCGTCCGCGGCTGGTCGTCCCCGCAGGCTCGCCAGGGGGAGAGAACGATGCCCCGTTCGCCGACGTGCCGGCGGAAGCGGCCTCCCCCGAGCAGGAGGCCTCCTGGAGCGCCTTTCGCGAGGAGCTGCAGCGCGTCCTCGCGGGCTTGAGCGAGCCGCACCGCCGGGCGTTCGAGCTGGGCGCTCTCGAACAGCACAGCTACGACGAGATTGCCCAGATTACCGGATGGAGCTTGCCGCAGGTCAAGGTGAACCTCTACCGCGCCCGGAAACGGGTGATCGAAGAGCTGCGTGAACACTTCCCACAGGCCATCAGGGGAAGACGGCCAGGAGCAGACCATGAGCGATTGTGAGACCTACGAGATGTCCCTTTCAGCCTTGGCCGACGGCGAGCTTCCCGCGGAAGAGCTGCTGCCGACCCTCGATCACCTCGCGGAGTGCCCCTCCTGCCTGGCCTTCTATCGCGACCTGCGCGCGCTCGCCGCGGCTCTCCCCGCCGCCGCTGCCGAGCCGGCCGGTACCTTGACATCGCCCGGAGAGGCACCCGAAGAGATCTGGCGCCGCATCAAAGCGGCGGCGGTTCCCGCAGCGCGGCCAGGGCATGCCCAGCCGTGGGCGATGCGCCTTGCCGCCGCCTTCCTTCTCGTCGCCGGCCTCTGGGGAGCCCTCGCCGCCGTGCGCTCGGTGCTGCGCCCGGCGGGTGAGCCGATCGAGGTCACTCTGGGGGAAGACCGCGGCCGGATGACCGAGCAGCGGTTCGTCGATCTCACGGTCGAGCTGCTCCGCGCCGACGCCCGCTATCACCAGGAGATGCTCCAGGTCCTGACCGCCGTCGACGAACGGGACGGGCGGCAGGAGGCTCCCGTCGACCACGACGTTCCGCTCCCGGAAGGGGACGACGGCGCATCCGACGACTGGCGGCCGGCGCGGGGTGCGCGCCGGCTGCTGTCCTGACGTCACTGGATTTCAAAGACTCGTTCCGAAAGGACTCCGCTATGAGCTTCACGTTGCGAAAGACGTTGCCCGTGGTCTGTCTCCTGAGTCTCGGGTTGCTCTCCGCCGCGAGCGCGACCGCCGCTCCGGCGCGGGACCCCCGAGGCTTCCTCTATGGCCGGATCACCACCCGCAGCGGCTCGGTCTACGAGGGCCGCCTCCGCTGGAACAACAAGGAAGAGGCGTTCTGGGGGGACTTTTTCAATGCCGGCAAGGAGGACCTCCCCTATCTCAAATATGTCCCGCAGAAGGAACAGCGGCACCGGAAATCGATCGAGATCTTTGGCATCCCGCTCGGCATCAGCCGGGAGGAGGACGATGGCGGCCGGCAGCTCGTCGCCCGCTTCGGAGACCTCCGCCGCATCGAGGTCAAACGGGGCGATCACGCCACGGTCATCTTCAAGAGCGGCACCCGCTACGAGGTGAGCGGTGGCTCGAACGACATCGAATCCGACACGGAGATCACCGTCTGGGACCGCGGCGCCAGCGAGATCCAGGTGCGCTGGAGCGAGATCCGTACGATCGATTTCCTGCCGACTCCCGCCAACCTGGCCGTGCCGGTCTTCCGTTTGCGCGGCACGGTCCACACCGAGGACGGGAGCTTCC
Organism: Thermoanaerobaculia bacterium; assembly: GCA_035264905.1. Taxonomy (GTDB): domain Bacteria; phylum Acidobacteriota; class Thermoanaerobaculia; order Multivoradales; family UBA5704; genus UBA5704. The sequence goes on along the minus strand of DATFPH010000281.1, from coordinate 28,282 downwards.
GCGGCTATATTCAATGGGATCAGGATGAGTGCCTGTCGAGCGACGAGCTGGACGGGGAGACTCGCGATGGCAAGATGTCGCTTCGCATGGGCGAGATTCGATCGATCGAACGGCGAAACCGCAAAAGCTCGGAAGTTGTTCTGCGGGACGGCCGCACCTTCACGCTCGAAGGCAGCAACGACGTCGATTCCTCGAACCGGGGGATCTACGTCCACGATTGGCGCTTCGGCAGGGTGCTGGTCAACTGGGACGCTTTCCGCCGCGTCGACTTCGATCCGCCCGGCGACAGCGGGCCGGCGTACACCGATTTCCATCCCGGCCGTCCCCTGTTCGGCAAGGTGAGCACGGTGCAGGGCAAGACCTACCGCGGCCGCCTTATCTATGACATCGACGAAGCGGAGACCATGGAGCTTCTCAACGGCGAGCGGCACGACATCGAGTACAGCATTCCCTTCGCCCGCATCGCCTTCCTCCTTCCCGAGAGGACCAACTCGACCCGCGTGGTCTACAAGGACGGCAAGGAGCTGAGGCTGGAGGATTCCGCCGACGTCGGCCGCGACAACGCCGGGGTGCTGGTCTTCGAAGGAGGGCAGAAGGAACCGCGATACATCCGTTGGGAGGACGTCCGGAGGATCGATTTCGAGGATCGATGATTACTCGGGCATTGAAGGCATGGTGAACCTGGAATCGTCCAACGGGACGTTGTGGCTGACCTCTTCGATCTTGCGCGTCGTCCCCAGATGGTTGTCGTCGAGGTAGGAGGTCCGCACGGTGAAGGGGAGCTTCACGCCATCCACGTCGCGGTAATCCTCGAAATCGGTCACCTCCGGGTCCAGGCCCAGCAGCGTTTCGGTCAGGACGACTCTCCGCAGCAGGAGCCCGCTCTGGGCGTCGAAGAACAGCCGCTCCTTTTTGCCCTCCTGGTTCAGCGCTTCGATCACGTAGGCTTCGCGGCCGCCGAGCATTTCCTTGCCGGTGACTTCCATCGTTGAATATTGCTCTTTGAGCTTGAAGTCTTTGGAGAAATCGGCCTGCCGTTTCATCTGCGCCACATCCTGGCTGCTCAGGGCGCGCTGTCCGTCCGGGGTCTTGATCCAGCCGTCGGTCCCATTGAATCCCTGCTCGATGACCCCGTCGGGAGAGGTGATGATCGCCAGGAATTTGTCCGGTGATTTCTGATAGATCTCCAGCGACCAGGTTTCCCCCCGGTTGATCATCGCAGCCTTGGGGGTCCCGGAATTGACGAGCTTCGGCCGCAACAGGGACAGCCGGGTCACGCGCGTCCGGATCTTGTCGACGGCGGCCTTGCCTCCGAGTGCCTGCTGGTATTTGTCGATCACCTGATCGACGGCAGGCAGGGGCTCGGCCAGCTTGGCTTCCGGATCTGCCCGCGTGGTGTCCGGGAAGGCGCCCTGCTCCACGGATGGAATCGAGATGGGCTTCGTGTGACCCTGGTGACAGGTGTTGCAGGTCACGACAGTCCGGCCGCCGAAGCTCGCCTTGTTGAGATCGAACGTCATCCGGATGTGCTGACGGGCCATCTGCTTGGCCGGCTTGTCATCCATCCAGTACTTGCCGTTCTCGGCCACGTGACAGTGATCGCAGCGGACGCCGAGCGAAGACCTCATGAAGTGCATCACCGGCATGAGCTGCGACTGGGGAAGACTTTGGAGGACCTGGATGTTCTTGAAAGCCTGCTCGGCCGTTTTCTCTTTCCCGGCTTCCTGCGCGCCCGCGGCCGCGCCGGCGAGGACAAGGATCGCTCCATGGACGAGACCGAGACGGCAGATGCGCGCAACGGGATCTTTCATGATCAGGCTCCTCAGCTATTCATCTCGAAGGCCTCGGCGAGCAGATCGTAGGACCGCAGCCGCTCGGCATGATCGTGGATCCACGTGGTCACCATGATCTCGTCGGCCTCTGTTTCCTCGATGATTTGGTCGATCTGCGCGCGGGCCGTCTCGGGGCTCCCCACGACGAGGAGATCCCGGCGCTGACGGACCGCCGCGCGCTCCTGCGGGGTGTACGCATAGGCCAGGGCCTCCTCCGGGCTCGGGAAGGGAGCGAGACGGCCGCTCTGGAGATTCGCCCAGGAGAGGTCCAGCGACGCGGCCAGGTACTCGGCGCGCTCATCGGTCTCTGCGCAGACGACGGAGACGGCCGCAATGGCATGCGGCGCGGGAAACATCTCCGACGGCTCGAAGCTTTCGCGGTAGGCGGAGAGCGCCGGCGCCGCCGGAGTCGGGCTGAAGTGGCTCGCGAAGGCGTAGCCCAGGCCCGAGGAGCCCGCGAAGCGCGCGCTGGCGCCAGTCGAGCCGAGGATCCAGATCGGCGGGAGCTTCACGTCATTGGGGATGACGTGGACCGAGGCGAACGGGTGCTCCGGCGGCAGAGCCTCGTGCGACAGCGCGAGGAGCTCCGCCAGGTGTGCCGGGAACTGCTCGCCGTCGAACGAGCGCAGCGCCCGGACGGTGACCTGATCCGTGCCCGGCGCCCGGCCGATCCCCAGGTCGATGCGCCCCGGATAGAGAGCCTCCAGCGTGTGGAAGCTCTCCGCCACCTTGAGCGGCACGTGGTTCGGCAGCATGATGCCGCCGGAGCCCAGCCGGATCCGCTCCGTCTGGGCACCGACGTGCGCGATGAGGATCTCGGGCGCGGAGCTGCCGATGCTGGGCAGGTTGTGGTGCTCGGCGAACCAGTAGCGCACGTAACCGAGCCGGTCGGCCAGCCGCGCCAGCTCGACGACCTGGCGCAGCGCCTCCGGGGCGGTCGTCCCCGAAGGAATGGGGACCAGGTCGAGGACGGAGAGGGGGACGGGGTGCTGCATGGAGGTCATTATGCCCCGCGGCTGTGGCTGTTTGCCCTCCCGGCTACTCCCTGCTACAATCCCCCTTCTTTGCGCCGGCCCCGTTCGGTGGGGCGGCGGAGTCTGTCCCTGTCATCCTGTGGGACACCCTGAGAAACCTCGGAGGTTTGGAAAATGCTGAAGATTCGGCTGCGCCGCATGGGCGCCCGGAACAATCCGTTCTACCGCGTGGTCGTGTCGGACTCGCGCAATGTCCCGACGGCGTCCGCGCTCGAAGAGATCGGCTACTACGACGTCACCAAGAACCCGGCCCAGGTGAACATCGACACCGCGCGTGCGCAGCACTGGATCAGCCAGGGCGCCCAGGTCTCGCCGACGGTCAAGCGGCTCCTCGATCAATCGGCGAAGGCGGCGAAGAGTGCCTGAGATGGTCGAGGACTTCGAGGAGCTGGTGCGCCTGCTGGTGGACCAGCCCGATGAAGTGGAGGTCACCGAGATCCCCAGCAAGCGGGGCGGTGGCATCCTGGAGCTGAAGGTCGCGCCCGACGATCTGGGGAAGGTGATCGGCCGGCAGGGCCGGACCGCCCGCGCCCTGCGCACCCTGCTGGAGACCTATGAGGACCGGCGCGGGGTGCGCTATGAGCTCGAGATCCTCGAGGACTGAGCGCGCCGACCTCCCGGAACGGGTGACGGTCGGCCGCGTGCTTCGGCCGCACGGCGTCCGCGGCGAGGTGGTGGTGGCTGCGCTCTCGGACGTGCCCGGGCGGTTCGCTCCCGGAAATACGCTCCTGATGACCCGCGAGGAAGGGGGACCGGCCGAGCCGGTCGTGGTGGAGATGGAGCGCCCGCACAAGACGGGCGTGGTCGTCCGCTTCGCCGGCGTCGAGGACCGGGACCAGGCCGAGGAGCTGCGCGGGCGCTGGCTGGAGGTCGAGCGCTCGCAGGTCCCTCCGGCGCCTCCCGGGACCTACTACCACTATGAGCTGCTGGGCTGCCGCTGCTTCGACGGCGGACGGCAGCTCGGCGAGGTGGTGGATCTGGCCGAGGACGGCGGCGGGCTGCTCCTGATCGTCGCGGACGGTGAGCGCCGGGTGCCGATCCCGTTCGTGGCCAGCTTCCTGCGGGAGATCGACGTGGGCGCCGGGCGGATCGAGCTGGAGCTGCCGCCGGGCCTGGTCGAGGCATGCGCGTCCAGGTCCTGACGATCTTCCCCGAGCTGTTCGCGCCGTTTTTGCGGACCAGCCTGGTGGGCCGGGCGATCGAGAAGGGGATCCTGGAGGTCGGGGTCCACGACTTGCGCGACTGGACGGAGGACCGCCACCGGAGCGTCGACGACGAGCCGTACGGCGGCGGCGGCGGGATGGTGATGACCGCGCCCCCTTGGCTCCGCGCTGTGCGGGGGCTCTCCGGCGAGGGTTCTGCGGAGGAAAAGCGGCCCTGGCGGGTGCTGATGTCGCCGCAGGGGGCCCGGCTGGACGACGCGAAGGTGCGCGAGCTGGCCGGCCGGGGGGATCTGATCCTGCTCTGCGGGCGCTACGAGGGGGTCGACGAGCGGGTGCGGACGACGGTGGTGGACGAGGAGGTCTCGATCGGCGACTATGTGCTGTCCGGGGGGGAGCTCCCGGCGCTGGTGCTGATCGAGGCGCTGTCGCGGCAGATTCCGGGAGTGGTCCAGCTCGCCGATTCGGTGGAGCAGGACAGCTTCCGTACGGGTCTGCTCGATCATCCGCACTACACGCGGCCGCCGGTGATCGAGGGGCTCGGGGTGCCGGAGGTGCTGCTCTCGGGGAATCACGCCGCGATCCGCCGCTGGCGCGACCTCGAGGCCCTGCGGGCGACGCGCGAGAAGCGGCCGGACCTGCTGGAGCGCCCCGAGGTGCGGGCGCGGTTGACCAAGGAGCAGGCGCGGGCGCTGGAGGAGCTGGAGAGGAGCTGAGGTTGATCAGGACCGGGGCGGGCGGGTTGCACGGCGATGCTGAAATAGAAATAATGACGGAAAACGTCCCCCCAGGCGGGCTCCGTCGGGTTTGACGAGGTGAGCCATGAACGTGTTGGATCAGGTCGAGAATGTCTATCTTCGCAGTGGAATGCCCGACTTCGCGCCGGGGGATACGGTGCGCGTGCACGTGAAGGTGAAGGAAGGGGACAAGGAGCGCATCCAGATCTACCAGGGCGTGGTGATCGCCCGCCGGGGTGGCGGAACGCGCGAGACGTTCACCGTCCGCAAGATCTCGGGCTCGATCGGCGTGGAGCGCATCTTCCCGATGTGCTCGCCCACGGTCGACAAGATCGAGGTCATACGGCGCGGCAAGGTGCGGAGAGCCAAGCTGTACTATCTCCGCAATCTGCGCGGCAAAGCGGCGCGCATCGAGGAGCGGCGGGACGACAAACGCGCCTGAATGAGACGCGCCTGACCGGAAAGGAGTCGCGGTGCCCAGGGCGGCGACGCCGGCAATCCCGGCGTTGATGGACCTTTTTGCCGAGGCCTATCGCCTCCGCCTGCTGCGGGGGCTGGAGGACCTGCTCGCGCGCTGCGGCTTCTGCCGGGTCGCCGGGGTCGACGAAGCCGGCCGCGGCTCGCTCGCCGGCCCGGTGGTGGCGGCGGCCGTCATCGTCGATCACCGCTCTGCCATTCCCGGCGTGGACGACAGCAAGTGCCTGGACGCCGCCTGCCGCGAGCGCCTGGCGAAGGCGATCCGCGCCAGCGCCCTGGCCTGGGCCGTGGTGCCGATCCCCCCGGACGTGATCGACCGGATCAACATCCTGGAAGCGACCCGGCAGGCCATGCGGCAGTCCCTCGCCCGCCTGTCCCCGACCCCCGACATCGCCGTCATCGATGCCGTGGCCCTCTCCGGGCTCGGCTTCCCGTTTCTCCCCCTGGTGCGCGGTGACTCCGTCAGCTATGCGGTGGCCTGCGCCTCGATCCTGGCCAAGGTGGAACGCGACCGTATGATGGTGGAGCTCGACGGGCAGTATCCCCAGTACGGTTTCGCCTCCCACAAGGGCTACTGCGTCCCGGAGCACCTGCGGGCTCTGGAGACCTACGGCCCCTGTCCGGAGCATCGCCTCACCTACGCGCCGGTCCTGCCGCGGGAGGCGCGCTGCTGATGGCGCAAACCCGCGAGCAGGTGGTCCAGGCGGCCGAGAAGTACGTCGCGCGCGGCAAGATCGAGCCGGCGATCCGCGAGTACCGCAAGCTGCTGGCGGATCACCCGAACGACATCAACACGCTGAACCGCATCGGCGACCTCTATGCGCGCATCCAGCGCATCGACGAGGCGGTCGACTTCTTCACGCAGATCGCCGAGCAGTACACGGCCGAAGGCTTCTTCGTCAAAGCGATCGCGATCTACAAGAAGATCATCAAGCTCGATCCGACGCGGCTGGAGGTCTACGAGCAGCTTGCCGAGCTGTACCACAAGCAGGGGCTGGTCACCGAGGCGCGCACCCAGTACCAGGTTCTGGCCGACTACTACGTCAAGCACCAGAACGCGGCCTCGGCGATCGCCATCTACCAGAAGATGGTGCAGCTCGAGCCGGAGAACCCGACCTACCACGTCAAGCTGGCCGAGATCTATCACCAGCAGCAGCTCATCGAAAAGGCGATGGGAGAGTACCGCATCATCGCCGAGCTGATGATCCAGCACGGCCGGCCACAGGAGGCGGCGCAGGTCTACGAGCGCGCTCTCGACATCGACAGCCAGAATCTCGGGTTCATCCAGGAAGCCGCCCACAACCTCCGCGCGGCGGACCACGCCGAGGGCGCCGCGCACTTCCTCGCGGTGGCCGTCGAGCGGAACCCCCAGGCCGAGCAGGTCGCCCGCAGGTTCCGGGAGGACCGTGCGGCGGCCCCGGTCGCCGCGGCGCCCCAGCCGGATGTCGAGCCGGACATCGAGGCCGACGTCGAGCTCGAGGTCGACATGGGCTTCGAGATCGAGGCCGAGCCGGAACCGCTTTCCTCCCCTGGCTTCGGCGCCATCCTCGGGGACGACGATCTCGATTTCTCTCTGGATGACGACGACGGCGACGACCTGGCGCGCGCCATGGCCGAGGCGGCTGCCGCGGTCGGCGGAGATCCGGCTCCCGCGGTCGCCGACCCCGAGAGCGAAGAGATCGAGCTCGATCTGGATGACATGTTCGAGGTCGACCTGCCGGGCATCGAGGAAGAGGAGCAGCCCTCCAGTCTGGTGAAGCCGCCGGCGGACATGCTGGGTGCGCCGGCGCGGCCCGCCTGGTCCCAGGAGACGACTCCGGTCCCCGGGGCGGCGTTCGCCGCGCCTCCGGCGGCTCCGGAGGAGAAGGTCGAGGAGATCGAGCTGGAGCTCGATCTCTACGATCCTTTCGCGAGCGTGGACCAGGCCGGATGGACCACCGAGACGCCGCCCTGGCTCGCCGGTGGAGAGGACCAGCAACCGGCCGAAGAAGCCCCGTCGGCGGCCTTCGCGGCCGCTCCCGCCTGGCAGGTCGAGGAAGAGGCGGCTCCGGCGCGTGCGGAGCCCGAGCGCGAGGAGGATCTCGACCTCGTCACCGAGGCCGAGGTGCTGGCCAAGTACGGCCTCGAAGACAAGGCCATGGAACGCCTCAACGAGGCCCTCCGGCTGCGGCCGGACCACCTCCAGGCGTACACCCTGCTCATCCAGATCTCCCTGGAGAAGGGCCGCCACACCCAGATCGTCGATCTGGCCAACCAGATGTCCGAAGTCGCCCTGCGCAAGGGCAAGGCCGAGCCCTGGCAGAAGGTCCGGAAGAAGCTCGTGGACGCCGGCTACCGCTTCGACGGGGACCTGGTCGTCGCGACACCCCAGGCGGTGCGCACCGCCGGCCGGCCTGCCGAGAAGGTGGACGACCTGCTGCAGAGCATCCTCGGCGGGCCGACGCCCAAGACGCCGCGCGCTCCGGCGCGGCCCGCGGCGGTACCACCGCCCGCGGCGCCCCCACCGAGCCCCGAGCCGGCTTTCCTGGAGCCGGAGCTCCCCGAGCTTCCCGCCTTCGTGCCCGAGCCGCTGCCGTTCGCGCCGCCGCCCGCCGCTCCGGCGCCGGCCCCGTCGCGCAGCGTCTTCGATCCGCTGCAGATCGGCGAGCTGGTCGAGAGCGAGGCCGAGGACTGGTCGGCCCTCGACGTCCCTCTGCCCAGCGCGGCGCCACCGCGGTCTGTGACGGATCAAACGGCGATGTTGGACGACACCGGCAGCATGAGCTGGCTGGACGAGGCAGACAGGCACCGGGACGAGAACCAGGTTTCGGCTGCGGAGATCTTCGACGAGGAGGACGACTTCTTCGATCTCGCCGGTGAGCTCGTCGAGGAGCTGTCCCGGGAGGAGGTCTTCCAGCGCGACGGCGTGACGATCCAATCGGAGCAGTCGCTGGAAGAGATCGTCGAGGGGTTCAAGAAGGGCGTCGCCGAGCACCTCTCGCCGACCGACTACGACACCCATTTCAACCTCGGCATCGCCTACCGCGAGATGGGTCTCCTCGACGAAGCGATCGGCGAGTTCCAGCTCGCGGCCAAGGACGCCTCTCATCTCGTGCTCTGCTGCTCGATGCTGGGCCTGTGCTTCCTCGACAAAGGCCTGCCCGATCTGGCCATCAAGTGGTACCGACGCGCCCTGGAAGCGCCCAGCCTGAGCGAGGAAGACCAGCTCGGGATGCTCTACGACCTCGGCAACGTCTACATGCAGACCGGCGACAACGCCAGCGCCTACAACACCTTCGCCGAGCTGTACGGGGTCGACGCGAATTACCGCGACGTGACGGCCAAGCTGGAGGAGCTGGCGCGGTAGGGGGCTACAGCTTCAGCGCCCCTTCCTGCATCCGCTCCTCCTTCTTCCCCTCGAACTCCTGCCTCAGCAGCTCCAGGAATTCCGGCAGCTTCTCATAGAGCCGCCTGGGCTGGCGGCGGATCCCCTCGGCCAGAACGTAGTGGGTGAGGAGCGGCAGGGCGATCGTCGAGTCGACGTAGACCACCACCGCGTCGGGCAGCTTCTCGGGATCGACTTTTCCCCAGGAGACCGCCTCGCCCGGGGTGGCGCCGGAGAGGCCGCCGGTGTCCGGCCGCGCGTCGGTGATCTGCAGGAAGTAGTCGTGCCCGGCCTCGCTCAATCCCAGCACCTCCTGGATCTGCGGCTCGGTCTGCAACAGGAAGTTCTTCGGGCTGCCGCCGCCGACGATCCAGCAGCCGCTCTTGCCGCCCCCCTCCTTGGCCTGCCAGACGATGGCGGCCGTCAAGTTGACGTCCGCGTTGACGTCGAACTGGAGCTTCGATCCCTCCAGCGAGAGCTCGGCCACGTTCATGCCGATCGAGCTGTCGCCCGGGGAGGAGGTGAAGATGGGGACCGCGTGGCGATAGGCCGCGGCGATCAGCGAGGTGCCGGTCAAGCCGAGGCGGTCCTCCACCGCCGCCACCCAATGGCCGACCCGGTAGTGGAACTCGGCGGTCGACATCGGCTTCTGGAACTCCGGGAGGCGCATCACCTTGCGGTAGAACTTGTCGGTCTCCAGGAGCACCTCATAGTCGAAGACGATGTCGTAGATCCGGACCACCCCCTCCTCGCGCAGCTCCACGTCGTTCCAGGCCGCGCTGCCGGCGTGGAGCTTGAGGCCGATGGCATGGTGCGTGTCGTGGTAGAGGTTGGCGCCGGTCGAGATCATCCAGTCGATGCACCCCGCCTCGATCAGAGGCACCAGGCAGGACTTGCCGAAGCCGCCAGGGGTCAGCGCGCCCGAGAGGCTCATGCCGACGGTCACGTCCGGTTGCAGCATCTTCTCGGTGAGCAGCCGGCAGGCTTCGCGCAGCCGCCCGGCGTTGTACGCGGTGAAGGCGTTCTGGATGACCTCCGGGAGGCTCTCCTTCCCGGTCAGGGCGCGCGGGCTGATCGGCTTGCCGGAAAGATGGTGCTTCGGGGAGTGCGTCATCGGGGGATTCTAGCACCGGCATGATAGCCTGAAAATCATGAGCAAAACGACGATCACAGTCCTCCCCGGCGACGGCATCGGGCCGGAGGTCACCCAGGCCACCCTGCGCGTGCTCGACGCCGCCGGAGCGGAGCTCGAATACGAAACCCAACCGGCGGGCGCCGCGGCCGTCGAGCAGTTCGGCAAGCCGCTCCCGGACCACGTCCTCGAGTCGATCCGCCGCAATAAAGTGGCCTTGAAGGGGCCGATCGAGACCCAGGTGGGCAAGGGCTTCCGCTCGGTCAACGTCCAGCTCCGCCAGGAGCTCGACCTCTATGCCAACCTGCGCCCGTCCCGGTCGCTGCCGAGCATCGCCAGCCGCTTCGAGAACGTCGACATCATCGTGGTCCGCGAGAACACTGAAGGCCTCTACAGCGGCCTTGAGCACGTGGTGATCCCCGGCGTGGTGGAGAGCTTGAAGATCATCACCGAGAAGGGGTCCACCCGCATCGCGAAGTTCGCCTTCGACTATGCCCGCCGCCACGGCCGCAAGCGGGTCACGGCCGTGCACAAGGCGAACATCATGAAGCTCTCCGACGGTCTCTTCCTGGAGTGCTTCCGCAAGGTGTCCAAGGACTACCCGGACATCCAGGCGGAGGACAAGATCGTCGACAACATGTGCATGCAGCTTGTGATGCGGCCGGAGAAGTCGGACGTGCTGGTGCTCGAAAACCTGTACGGCGACATCGTCTCGGACCTCTGCGCCGGCCTCGTCGGAGGCCTGGGCGTGGTCCCTGGTGCCAACATCGGCGTCGAGGCGTCGATCTTCGAGGCGGTCCATGGCACAGCCCCGGACATCGCGGGCCAGAACCTGGCGAACCCGCTGGCGCTGATGCGGTCGGCGATCATGATGCTCTTCCACATGCACAAGGACGAGGTGGCCGAGCGGATCCGCCGGGCGCTCCGCAAGGTGGTGGTCGACCAGCGCATCCGCACCCGCGATCTGGAAGGCCAGGCGACCACGAGCCAGTTCACCGACGCGATCGTCGCCGCCCTGCAGAGCGAAACGACCTCTTGACAAGAATGGATGACGTGTCCATCATTCAGGCATGAAGGACGCGACTCCAGCCCCACTCGCCTTTCTGATGCTCGGGGCTGTGCATGAGATGGAGGCACAGCTCGAGGGAGCTCTCGGGCAGGCCGGGCTGTCCCTCGCCAAGTTCGGCGTGCTTTCGAAGCTGGCGGAGGCCGGCGAGCCTCTGGCGCTCGGCTGCCTGGCGGACCGGTGCAGCTGCGTGCGCTCCAATATGACCCAGCTCGTCGACCGGCTGGAGGCCGACAAGCTCGTCGAGCGGGTGGATGATCCCAACGACAGGCGCTCGATCAAGGCGGCGTTGACCTCCGAAGGACGGAGCCGCTATGAAGACGGGGTGCGGCTCCTCGACGAAGCCGAGCGCGGCGTCTTCGCCCGGCTGGCCGATCCGGAGCGGGACACGCTCGCCCGGTTGCTCCAGACTCTGAGAAAGAACGCTTAGACCCCTTTTTTTAGCCGAATAGTTCACATCTGCACGATCGACAAGACAACCGTTCAGACCTGATGGAGGAAGAAGCCATGTCCGCAACTCAGCAGCACCTGACGCTCCTGACGCCCGCGCAGCTCGGTCCGTACGTGCTGCGCAACCGGGTGGTGATGGCTCCGATGACGCGCAACCGCGCGGGGGAGGGGCTGGTCCCCACCGAAACGATGGCGACCTATTACCGCCAGCGCGCCTCGGCGGGTCTGATCCTCACCGAGGCGACCCAGGTGTCGCCGCAGGGCGTCGGATATCCGAACACGCCTGGCATCCACTCCGACGAGCAGGTGGAAGGGTGGAAGCGGGTCACCGCGGCCGTCCATGAGCAGGGAGGGAGGATCTTCCTGCAGCTCTGGCACGTCGGCCGGATCTCGCATCCGTCGCTGCAGCCCGGCGGTGCCCTGCCGGTTGGGCCCTCGGCGATCGCGCCCCAGGGATCGGTCTTTACCTATGAGGGGCCGAAGGATTTTGTAACGCCGCGCGCCCTCGAGCTGGACGAGATCCCGGGCATCATCCGGCAGTTCGAAGAGGGCGCGCGCCGGGCGCTGGAGGCGGGTTTCGCCGGCGTCGAGATCCACGGCGCCAACGGCTACCTGCTCGACCAGTTCCTGCGCGACGGCACGAACCACCGGACGGATGAGTACGGCGGCTCGATCGAGAACCGCGCGCGTCTCCTGCTTGAAGTGACAGAGGCGGTGGTGAAGGTCTGGGGTGCGGACCGGGTCGGCGTGCGCCTCTCGCCGCTCGGCGACTTCAACAGCATGAGCGACTCGAATCCCGAGGCAATCTTCGCCTATGCCGCCGAGCAGCTCGGCAAGCTGGGGATCGCCTACCTCCACGCGGCCGCGCTGGTCGGCGCCGAGCGTCCGGAGTCGCGGGAGCACCGGATGGCGCAGCTGTTGAAGGAGAAGTTCGGCGGCACCTTCATGATCAATGGCGGCTTCACCCGCGGGACCGGCGACGCGGTCGTGGCCTCCGGCCTGGCCGACTTCGTCTCCTTCGGCACCCTGTTCCTGGCCAACCCGGATCTGCCGGAGCGCTTCGCCGAGGGCGCGACGCTCAACGCGCCGGATCGTGCCACGTTCTACGGCGGGGACCACCGGGGGTATATCGACTACCCGACGCGGGAGGCGGTGGCGGCGGCGGTCTGAGTAGTCTGGGTCCCCTGCCCAATATCTTGCACGGGATCGGTGCTAATCTGATGGTTATGGGACGATTGAACGTGACTCTTGCGATCGAGGAAGAGCTTCTCCAGGCTGCCCGCGCCGTTGCGGCGGAGCGCCAGACATCGGTGAATGAGATGGTGCGTTCGCAACGAGCCGGAAAAACAGGAGAAAGCGAAGGCAATCGTCGAGCGCGGGTTCTTTCAGAAGATCTGAGCGCGGGACGTGACTACGACGGAGTCACGGTCGAAAATCCGTTTATCTAGTCACTCCGTTGATCCATCGATCAAGATTGACTGTGTACCCAGTCAGCTTGATGACACATCTGGAAGCGGCTTGAACGGCCGCGGAAAGGATTTCGATCATGAGCGCCTCGACGGAGGTCAAACCGGAAGTCAAAGAAGGATTGGAAGGGGTCGTGGCAGCCACGACCCATTTGAGCAGCGTGGATGGCGAGGCGGGCGTTCTGCTCCTCGCCGGGTTCCCGGTGGAGGAGGTGGCTCCCCGGGCTTCGTTCGAGGAGATGACCTGGCTGTTGTGGAACGGCCAGCTCCCGCGGGCCGCGGCTCTCGCGCCCTTCATCCGGCGCCTGGCCTCGCGACGGGCGCTCGCGCCGGCCACACTCGACCTCCTCCGCGCCGCGGCGGCCCGGCAGGTCGGCCCGATGGACGCGTTGCGCATGGCCGCCGGGACCCTGAGCCTGGAGGCCGGCTCGGGAGCCGATCCTCGTGAAGATGCCGCGACTCTCGTCGCCGCATTCCCCACGATCGTGGCCACCTACTGGCGCCTGCTCCAGGGGCAGGAGCCTCTGGCCCCTCGCGAGGACCTGGGGCATGCGGCCAGCTTCCTCTATCTCCTCTCGGGCGAGGAGCCCGACCCCGAGCGCCTCCGCGGCCTGGAGACGTATCTGAACACGGTCAGCGACCACGGCTTCAACGCCTCGACGTTCACCGCGCGGGTGATCATCTCCACCCGCTCGGACGTGATCTCGGCCGTCACCGGAGCGGTCGGCGCGCTCAAAGGACCGCTCCACGGCGGTGCCCCCGGCCCGGCGCTGGACATGGTGTTCGAGATCGGCTCGGCGGACCGCGCCGAGGAGGTCCTGCGCGCCAAGCTGGCCCAGGGCGAGCGGCTCATGGGGTTCGGCCACCGCGTTTACCGCGTGCGCGATCCGCGGGCGGACGTCCTCGGCGCCGCGGCCGAGCGCTTCTACCGCCGCGCCGGTGACATGACCCTCTACGAGCTCGCCCGCTCCGTCGAAGCCACGGCTCTGCGGCTCCTGCGCGAGCACAAGCCGGACCGGCGGCTGGACACGAACGTCGAGTTCTACACCGCGCTCCTGCTCCATGGCCTGGGATTGCCGACCGAGCTGTTCACGCCCACCTTCGCCATCGGCCGCGTCGCGGGATGGACTGCCCATTGTCTCGAGCAGCTCGAGCGGGGCCGGCTGATCCGGCCGCAGTCCGAATATGTAGGGGAGAGGGGAAGGCGGTGGGTGGAGGTGGAAGAGAGGTAGAACCCCAAGGACAGCAAGAACGGCACCAGAAGAGGTCGCCGGCCGTACAATGGGACATGATCATCCGTCGGCAGCCTCTCTCCCTTCTCGCGTTCGGCATCCTCCTGCTCCTTCTGATCTCCGCCTCGGCCGGGGCCGTGCCGCTGCGCAACGTTCTCGGGGCCACGCACGCGGCGGGGAAGTACAACTTGACGGAGGAGGACTTCCTCAACGAAGGGGCGAACAAGCTCCTGGAGATGGGCACGCGCGTGATCAAGGTCTGGTTCGACCCGTACTCCACGCCGCTTTATCCCTTCAATTCGGAGTGGGGAGCGCCTCCGGACAACCTGGCGGACCTGGCGCGGCATCCCTACTACCAGGAGCTGTTCGCCAAGCCGTTCTCCACCTTCATCCTGGTGGTGGCGTGGCGGGTGCCGCTCAACGATTTCATCGACGGCATGACCCGCGAAGAGATCGCGGTGGAGACACAGCAGACGTATGACCTCGCGCGGTATCTGCTGACCACCTACGCGGGGACCGGCAAGACCTTCATCCTGCAGAACTGGGAGGGGGACCACCTGCTGCGCCGGGGCCTGACGAACGAGGAGGAGCCCAGCCAAACCAGCGTGCTCGGCATGGCCGCCTGGCTCAACGCCCGCCAGGCCGGAGTGAGCCAGGCGCGCCGCGAGATCCCGGCGCGCGGCGTGACCGTGGCGCATGCCGTGGAGGCCAATCTGCTCCGGAACGCCATGGAGGGGAAGGTGACGGTCACCAACGACGTGATCCCCCGGACGCGCGCCGATCTCTACTCCTATTCGAGCTGGGACATCGGATTCGACCCCGCCGAGCTGGTCCGCGCGCTCGATTACCTGGCGGCCAAGGCTCCAGACAGCGCGCTCTACGGCAGCCGCAACGTCTACCTCGGGGAGTACGGCGCGGCCAAGGACCAGGTGATTGGTGAGAAGGAGCGGACCGTGGTCATCCGCCAGCTGACCGACGCCGCTGTGGGCTGGGGCGCCCGCTGGGTCGTCTACTGGCAGCTCTACTGCAACGAGCCGGCCCGCGAGTACCAGACCGAGCGGCCGACCAACCAGGACCTGCGGGGCTTCTGGCTCATCCGGCCCGACGGCGTGAAGACCCGGATCTACAAGAGCTTCCAGGGCCAGCTCGGCAGCTCGGTCAACCGGATCTTTTTCCGCGGGCCCGGCGGCCGCTACGTCACGCCGGAGAGCGGCGGCGGCGGCTCGATCTGGATCTCCGATTTCCGTCCGTCCGAGACGGACGCCCTGATCCTCCGGGACCTGAACGGCGGCCGTTTGCGCAATGGCGACGAGGTCCGGATCCTCGCCCACAACGGCATGTATTTCCGGGAGGCGGAGGACGGCCGCGTGTTGGCCGACCGCCGCGAGGCCGGAGCGGGGACGACGTTCGTCCTGCGCAAGATCGGCGCGAGCGGGCACGCCGTCCTCGGACCCAGCGACCGCATCGCGATCGAAGGGTCCGGGGGACACTATCTGGGTGGGGGCTCCGATGGCTTGCTGCGCACCATCGGAGCGGAGCCGGGGGTTGAGGGGACGTTCTCGATCGTGTTTGCTGAGTAGACCGCTTACCGCTCGATGTCGATCACCAGCCGCGCCGGACCTTCGAGCTCGAGAACGCGATACTCCTTGCGGGCCGAGAGCCCGATGATCCAGGTGACGTCCCCTTCGAAGTCGCAGATCTCGCGGATCTCCCGGACGATCGGGAGCCGTACCTTGCGCTGGAGGGTGGCCACGGTCGGGGCGCCGGCCTCGTTGTGTGCCTGGGCGGGGCTCAGCCGCACCTGCAGGAAGGCGCTGCCGTCCACCTGGACCGGCAGGCCCGAGCCGCAGTGGACCGGGCGCGTCACGTATTTCACGTCGTAGTCGGGGAGCTTGGGGCCCTCGATCTCGAAGACGACGCGGTCGACGGTCTGCTGATCGCCGGTGCGCACGTCGCGCAGGACCGCGGCGCCGGGGATCTCCTGGGGCGGCTCGGGGGCCTCCTGGGGAATTTTCTCGGGGATCTCCTCCGGCACCTCCTCGGGGGCCTCGTCGAGAGGGTCCGGCGGCTCCAGGTCCGTTGCCGCCGGGGGTCTGGTGTCCGTGTCCGGTCCGAGCCTGGGGGGCGGCATCGGCCGCGGCGGAGCCGCCGGGGCGAAGCCGCGGGCCTTCTCCAGGATGACGATCTGCCGCGCCACGGCACGGACCGGCCAGGACTTGGACACCGGTCCCTGGAACTGGATCTGCACCCGGTCGCCGAGCTCCAGGTCGGCGAAAACCGCCGGCCGGTCGCCCGATCCGGTGCGGGCCACGATCCGGGTGGAGGCGAGGACCGCGACCTCCGCCTTGGCGTAGCGCACGTCGGGCCGGGGCGGCCCTTCGACGAGGACCGCTCCCGATCCCGGGGAGCTGCCGGCCCGGATCGAGGTGATCAGGCCGCGGGCATCCACCGTCGCCGCCACCTCGGCTTTCGGCGCGGACTCTCCGCAGGCGAAAGCCGCCAAAGCTCCGAGGAGCAGGAGGAGGTGCGCGGAGGTCCGTGGATTCACGGGACTCAATATACCTCTGTCCCCGGGAACCTCGGATAAGATACGCGCCCATGATCGAAATTCAACTGCAGGGCAAGCGGGGACTGGTCATGGGGGTGGCCAACGCGCGCAGCCTCGGCTGGGCGATCGCCGAGCGGCTGCGGGCGGCGGGCGCCGAGCTGGCGTTCAGCTACCAGGGCGAGCGGCTCAAGGAAGACCTCGAAAAGCTGACCCGGGACATGCCGGGGACCCGTCTCTACCAGTGCGACGTCACCCGCGAGGAGGACCTGCAGGCGACGTTCTCCGATCTGCGGGAAGCCTGGGGAGGCCTCGACTACGTGGTCCACTCGATCGGCTTCGCGCCCCGGGCCGCGATGGACGGCCGCTACATCGAGACGACGCGGGACGACTGGCGCACGGCGCTGGAGGTCTCGGCCTACTCGCTGGTCTCCGTGGCGCGGGCGGCCGAGCCCCTGCTCCCCGAAGGGGGCTCGATCGTCACGCTGACCTACTACGCGGCCGAGAAGGTGGTGCCCAAGTACAACGTCATGGGGATCGCCAAGAGCGCCCTCGAAGCGAGCGTGCGCTATCTCGCCTACGAGATGGGCAAGCAGGGCGTGCGGGTCAACGCGGTGTCGGCCGGCCCGGTGCGCACGGTCGCGGCGCGCAGCATCCCCGGCTTCATGAAGATGTTCAACCGGGTCGGGGAGATGGCCCCGCTCGGCCGCAACGTGACCCACGAGGAGGTCGGCAACCTCGGCCTCTTCCTCCTCTCTCCGCTGGCCAGCGGCATCACCGGCGAAACGGTCTACGTGGACTCCGGCTTCCACATCATGGGGATGGAGCTGGGGGAGTAGGAGGCCCTCACGCCTGGGTGACTCTTCGCGAAGCCGCCCGCGGATATACTCCCGCGGATGCAAACGCCAGGCTCCTGGACCCTGATTTTTCGCACTCGCTACCACCCGCCGAGAAGAGGCCTCGCTTGCAGGCGCTGATCCTCGCCGGCGGCAGCGGAACCCGTTTCTGGCCGCTGTCGCGCAAGAACCGTCCCAAGCAGCTCCTGGCCCTGGAAGGGGAGCACACCCTGCTGCGCGAAACCCTGGAGCGTCTCCGCCCCCTCATCGAGCCGGAGTCGGTCTGGATCTGTACCACGCGTGCATTGGAGGACGCGGTGCGCCGCGAGCTGCCGGAGGTCCCTCCCGCGCAGATCCTGCTGGAGCCGGAGGGGCGCAACACCGCTCCGGCCATCGGCTGGTCCGTGCGCTCGATGCCCGAAGAGGTCCGGCGCGGACCGGTGGCGGTGCTGCCTGCGGACCACCGGATCGGCGATCCGGCCGCGTTCCGCGCCGCCCTGGAGCGGGCCGCCCAGGCGGTCGAGCAAGAGGACCGGGTCATGACCCTGGGGGTGGTCCCGCGCTGGGTCGAGACCGGCTACGGCTATCTGGAGCTGGAGCCCGAGGCTTCCGTTGACGGCTTGCGTCGCGTCCGCCGCTTCGTGGAGAAGCCCACGCCGGAGAAGGCCGAAGAATTCGTCCGCTCCGGGCGCTACCTGTGGAACGCCGGCATCTTCGTGTTCCGCGGCACCACCTTCCTGTCCGTGCTGGAGCGCCTGCAGCCCGAGCTGGCCCGCGGGTTGGAGGAGATCGCCGCCGCGCCGGAGCGGCTCGGCGAGCTCTATGGCCGCCTGCCCGCCGACTCGATCGACTACGCGGTGATGGAGAAGCTGGACGGCATCTCCACCCTTCCGCTCGATTGCGGGTGGAGCGACCTGGGCTCGTGGGCGGCTCTCGACGACATCCTGCCGCGGGACGCCTCCGGCAACACCGGCCGCGGCGACGTGGTGGCGGTCGAGTCCGGGAACAACCTCCTCTTCTCGGACGCCGGCGCCATCGCGGTCCTCGGAGTGGAGGGCCTGGTCGTGGTCCGCACCGGCGACGCCGTCCTGGTGATGCCGAAGGAGCGCTCGCAGGAGGTGCGCAAGATCGTCGCGCAGCTCACCGAGCGGGGCCGCGGGGACCTGCTTTGATCCAGGCGCTGCAGATCGCCCTGCCGGCGGGAGAGCGCAGCCTGGCCGACACCCCGGCTCCCTTGCCCCTCGACGACCTGGTTCCAGGGTCTGGGGATTGGGAGGTCGAGATCGGTTTCGGCAAGGGGCGCTACCTCCTGCGCCGCTGCCAGGAGGACCCGGACCGCCGCTTCCTCGGCGTCGAGGTGGCCTCCGAGTACTGGCGGATGCTCGTCGACCGGGCGCGCCGGCGGGGGCTCCGCAACTGGATCGCCCTGCGGGGAGATGCCCTGTCGCTGATCTCGGCGGTGCTGCCGCACGGCTTCGCCTCCGCGGTGCACGTCTATTTTCCGGACCCCTGGCCGAAGAGCCGGCACCACAAGCGCCGCCTCTTCGATCCCGAGACCGTCGACCTGGTCCTCTCGCTGCTCCGCCCGGGCGGGCGTCTCCTGTTCGCCACTGATTTCCTGGAGTACGGCGCAGTGGTCCAGGAGATCCTGGAGTCGTACCCCGGCCTGCGCGTGGCGCGCCGCGACCGTGTCTGGGACGAGGGGCCGCGCACGAACTACGAGGCGAAATACATCGTCGAGGGGCGGCCGATCCTCCGCCTGGAAGCGACGCTCGAGCCCGGCGCGGCGGCGCTCCACCCCCGGGGGGCTGGCGGGGTGCTGGTGGGACCCTCACCCCCGGCCCCTCTCCCGCAAGCGGGAGAGGGGTGAACAGCAAAGAATGTCTTCGCTTTGCTCCCCTCTCCCGCTTGCGGGAGAGGGGCCGGGGGTGAGGGCCGGGCGGTGGCGCCCCTCTGATATTCTCGTTGCGTGTTCAACCGCCTCGCCTATCTCTGGCCTTTCCTCCGCACCTACCGCCGCAAGCTGATTCCCGGGGTTCTCGCGATCCTCGCCTCGGTGGTGGTCGGCATGGCGAGCCCGCTCCTGGTGGGGCGGGCCATCGACTCGCTGCGCACCGAGGTCCGCCCCGGAACGCTGCTCGGCTATGCCGCTCTCCTCGTCGGCATCGCCCTCGTCCAGGGGATCTTCAGCTATCTGCAACGGATGATCCTGGTGGGGATGAGCCGCGACGTCGAATACGACCTGCGCAACCGGTACCTCGCCAGCCTGGAGGCGCAGCCGCCCGCCTTTTTCTACGACCACCCCACGGGCGACCTGATGGCCCGCGCCACCAACGATCTGCAAGCGGTGCGGATGCTCTGCGGGCCCGCCATCATGTACAGCATCAACACGCTGTGCACCGCGGCGGGCGCCCTCTTCTTCATGGGACGGATCAACCTCGGGCTGACCCTGCTCGCGCTGGTCACCATGCCATTTGTAGCAGCCTCCACCAAGCTCTTCGGGCAGCGGATCCACACGCTCTTCACCGAGGTCCAGGGGCGCTTCGCCGACATCTCGACCCGGGTGCAGGAGAGCTTCGCCGGGGTGCGAGTCGTCCGCGCCTATGCCCAGGAGGAGCGGGAGGAGGCGGACTTCCGCAAGGTCAACGAGGATTATCTGGAGGGCAACCGCCGGCTCATCGCCTGGTCGGTGGCCTTCCACCCGCTCCTCCAGGCGCTGATCGGCCTCGGCTTCGTGGCGGTCCTCTGGTACGGCGGCCTGCTGGTGGTGCGCGGCCGCATCACGGTGGGGCAGTTCGTCACCTTCAACTTCTTCCTCAGCAAGCTCGTCTGGCCGATGATCGCCATCGGCTGGGTGGCCAACCTGGTGCAGCGGGGGACCGCGTCGCTCGCCCGCATCCGCGACATCATGGACGTGGAGCCCGCCATCCGCGACGAGCCTCCGCTGGTCGAGGATCTGGAGATCCGCGGCGCCCTCCGCGCCGACGGTCTGAGCTTCGCCTACAAGCCCGGCGAGCCGGTGCTCTCGGAGATTTCCTTCCACGCCGCCGCCGGCCAGACGGTGGCGCTGGTGGGGCGGACCGGGTCGGGCAAGAGCACTCTGCTCGCTCTCCTCCCCCGGCTCGTCGATCCGCCGGAGCAGGCCCTCTGGCTCGACGGCGTCGACATCCGCCGGCTCCGTCTGGCGGATTTGCGGAGCGCCATCGGCATGGTCCCCCAGGAGACGTTCCTGTTCTCGGCCACGATCCGCGACAACATCGCCCTGGGCCGGCCGGACGCGATGCGGGAGCAGGTGATGGAGGCGGCGCGGCTGGCCCAGCTGGAGCCCGATCTGGCGCTCTTCCCCCAGGGGCTCGACACGATGGTGGGCGAGCGCGGCATCACCCTCTCCGGCGGCCAGAAGCAGCGGGTCGCCCTGGCCCGCGCCCTGCTGCGCGACCCCCGCCTCCTGCTCCTCGACGACTGCCTCTCCGCCGTGGATACCCACACGGAGGAGCAGATCCTGCGCAACCTGCGGACCGTCTTCGAGGGGCGGACCGTGTTCCTGGTCTCGCACCGCATCTCCACGGTCCAGGATGCCGACCAGATCCTGGTGCTCGACCGCGGGCGGATCGTCGAGCGCGGCACGCACCAGCAGCTCCTCGCCTTCGGCGGCCTCTACGCCGACCTCCACCAGCGGCAGCTTCTGGAAGAGGAGCTGGCGGCGGTGTAGAGGTGTAGCATCGCTTCGGGAGGTGCCGCATGCGCATCGTGATCACCGGGGGCTCGGGATTGATCGGCGGGGCGCTCGCCCGCAGCTTATCGGGCGATGGGGGAGGGGCCGGCCATGACGTCGTCGTCCTGACGCGAGATCCGGACCGGGTGGGGACGCTGCCTCCCGGGGTGCGGGCGGCGCGGTGGGACGGCCGTACCGCCCAGGGCTGGTCGTCTCTCCTGGAAGCCGACACCGCGATCGTCCATCTCGCCGGAGAGAGCGTGGCGCAGGGGCGCTGGACCGCCGAGAAGAAGCGCCGCATCCGCGACAGCCGCGTGGTCTCGGGAGCGGCTGTGATGGACGCGATCCGCGAAGCTCCGGTCAAGCCGCGGGTGCTGGTCCAGTCCTCCGCCGTCGGCTCTTACGGCGGACGCGGCGACGAGGTCATCCCCGAAGACACGCCGCCGGGCCGCGATTTCCTCTCCGCCGTCTGCCAGGAGTGGGAGGCTTCGACGGTCGAGGCCGAGAGCCTCGGCGTGCGCCGGGCGGTGGCGCGCACCGGCATCGTGCTCGCCCGCGAAGGGGGCGCCCTGCCGGTCATGAGCCTCCCGTTCAAGATGATGATCGGCGGTCCGATCGGCGACGGCCGCCAGTGGTTCCCCTGGATTCACATCGAGGACGAGGTCGGGGCCCTCCGCTTCCTCCTGGAGCGGGAGGACGCCCGCGGTCCGTTCAATCTGACCGCGCCGCATCCGGTGACGAACCGCGAGCTCACCCGCACGCTGGCGCGGGTTCTGAGACGCCCCGGCTTCCTGCCGGCGCCGGGGTTCGCGCTGCGCATCGCTCTGGGGGAGATGGCCGACTCGCTGCTCCAAGGGCAGAGAGCGGTGCCGTCGCGCCTGAGCGAGCTGGGATACGTCTTCCGCTGGCCGGAGCTGGAGCCGGCGCTGCGCAACCTGCTGGATTGACGGTTTGTCTCCATCCGAAGCCATCCGCCAGGGAGACATTCCCGGCGTCCAGCTCCGGCGCCGGCAGGATCTGACCCTGCCGCCTGCTGCGGCCTGGCGCTGGCTGGTCGAGCCGGAGAAGCTGGTGCTCTGGCTGGCGCGGGAGGCGGAGGTGCATCCCGGGGAGCTGCGGCTGCGCGCTGGTGATCCGCCCTTCCAGGAGCGCGGGCGCACGGTCGAGCTGGCGCCGCCGCGTCTCTGGATTCTCTCGTTCGAGCGCCTGGACGCCAACTGGCCCGCCGCCACCCGTCTGACCCTGCGCGTCCACGAGGCTCCGGGCGGCAGCCAGATCGACGTGCTGCAAGACGGCTTTCAGCGGCTCCCTCTCTCGCTCTGTCTCACCGTCTGGGAAACCTACCGTCTGCGCTGGAAAGAGGCGCTGGCGCGCCTGGCAGAAGTCACCCGGTACGTAGAAAACAAAAACCCCCGGTCGTGAGAGACCGGGGGTTCGTGCTTCAGGCGGGTGTGGAGAGGACTAGAACCGGATGCCGACGGAGAACCGGTAGGTCCGCGGCGTCTGGAAGTCGTTCTCGTTCACGCCCTTGCCGAAGTTCGCACCCTTGCGCCAGTTGATGCCTTCGACCGGGGTGTCGGTGAAGGGATTGAAGGGGAACAGGCGCGCAGGGTTGGTGCCGGGGTCGCCCGGCCTGCAGTTCGGGTTGGTGGCCGGGCACGCCGACAGGTTCGTGGCGTCCTGCACGCTGGTGTTGACGTTGAGCAGACCGTGCTCGTTGAACACGTTGAGGACCTCCGGCTGGAGGAAGATCTCGACGTCCTTGCCGAGCACCGCCCACTGGAAGGCGTAGTTGAGCGCCAGGTCCGTCGCGGTGATGTCGTCCGTCCGGAAGGCGTCGCGGTTGGTGTAGTAGTAGACGATGTTCGCGGCGGACGGCGGAATCGCATAGCCGGGGTTGGTCACAAAGTTCCGGCTGTTGACGCGGTTGAACGCGCCGTACGGCAAGCCCGAGGCGTAGCTCTGCAGCAGGCTGGCGTTCAGCGAGTGGTGGGACGTGCGGAAGATGTCGTACACCGCCCAGAGGGTGCCGCGATGGCGCTGGTCGAGAGCGAGGTCGCCGCGCGGCGAGTTCCACTCCGCCCGCTTGTACTCGGGATAGGTGTGGAACGCCGCCGACACCGGACCGTTCGCGGTGGTCTCACCGTCGAAGGTGCCCCGCAGGTGCGACAAGGTGTAGACGGCGCCGAAGCTCAGGCGGTCGTTGATCCGGAACTGAGCCTGCGTGTGCAGACCGTCATAGACCCGCTCGATGCCATCGTTGCTGTTCTCGAGAATGCCGAGGTCGGCGCGGGTCCCGGTGGCGGTGATCACCTGGCCGGTCGAGAGGTCGGTGCGGGTGGAGTAGAAATCCTTGTAGTCGCGGTGGACGACGTCCGCGCGGACGATGCCGCGGCTGCCCAGGCGCTTGGCCGCGCCGAAGGAGACCTCCTGCACGAAAGGCGAGCTGAGCGAGCCACGGATGACCGTGGTGCCGCCCGGGATGTCCACGCCGATCAGGTAGCCGCCCTTGCCAACCGCGTTCGTGTTGTTGATGCCACCGGTTGTGTTGAACCAGTTGAAGATCTGCTGGATGGCCTGGTCCGTGGTGAGCAGCGGTCCGTTGGGATCCGTGTTGATCGACGGACCGCCGTAGGCCCACTGGAAGGTCGCCGGGTTGCCGGCGGCGGAGGTCGAGTTGGCCTGGCTGTTGGCGATCGCCGCCACGTACTCGGCGTAGTTCAGGGAGAAGACCCAGTTGCCATTGGCCCGCGGATCGTACGCGAGCGACAGGCGCGGGGTGATCTTGCTGTCGTCGGCGACCTTCTTGCCCTCGGCGTCCTCACCGTCGTTCTCATCGTAGCGCACGCCGAGGTTGAAGCTCCAGTGATCGTTCAGCCGCCACTTGTCGTTGACGAAGATCGAGTTGGTGTTGAAGTGCGTGCTCTCGGCGCTCTTCAGGATCGGGTTGAACTGGATGAACTGGTTGAGGGTGCCGTTCGGGTCCGAGAACAGGACCGGATAGACCACGCCGTTGCGCTGGATGGCGCTGCGGGTGATGATCCGGAAGTCGCTGCCCGACTGGTGATTGTTGGCCAGGCGCTGGTCGTCGAACGTGTCGTAGCCGAACGCCAGGTCGTGCGATCCGAGGCTGTCGGACGAGACGAACCAGGAGGCCTTGGCGAGGAGGTTCTCGTTGCTGCGCCCTTCTGGGGTGCAGACACCGCAGAACGTCGGGCTCCACCAGCGGAAGGCCGTGGTGCCATCGACCATCAAGGTGCCGTTGATCAGATCGGTGAAGCGGGAGCCGGAGTTCTCGAAGGTGAAGTCGCGCTGCGAGTACTGCGCCTCGACGAAGAAGTTTTCCGTGAGGACGCCCGTGTAGTTGATCGCGGAGAGCTCCTGCGGCAGGGTCCGGACCACCAGGCTGGCTTCGTCCAGGACGTTGCCGAACCGGTTGCCGATCTCTTCCTCGTCGATCTTGATGTAGGAGCCGACGAACCGGTGGCCCTGGAACGGCGAGAGGGTCAGCTTGCCCTCGTAGCGCTGCTGGTCGGTGCCCGCCGGGAAGTTGATGGCCGTCGAGCCCACGGCGCTCGGCAGAACGAACGTCTGCGCCGACGTGATGTCCTCGAAGTCGCGGCCGGCGAGGAAGTACCAGATCTTGTCCTTCCAGAGCCAGCCGCCGAGAGTCGCCTCGTAGCGCTCGTTGACCTGGTCCCGCTGACTCACGGTGACCGGTGTCTTCTCCTCCCACGACTGGTTGGTGAAGGCGGTCCGCAGGGAGCCGTGCATCTCGTTGCCGCCGGACTTGGTGATCGTGTTCACAACACCGCCGGAGAACCGGCCGTACTCCGCCGAGATCCCCGAGACGGTCGTGGTCGTCTCTTCGATGGCGTCCTCGATGAACAGCGGGAAGGCCTGGCCGCGCAGGTTTTCGTTGACCACCACGCCGTTGACCAGGAACAGGCTCTCGTACGACTGCGAGCCGGCGATGCTGATGGCGCGGTTGCGCGCGTTGCCGCCCGGACCGGTCGCCGAAACGCCGGGGGTCAGCAGCACGGTCTCCCGGATGTTCCGCTCGATCGGCAGGGACTCGATGAATTCCTTCTCGTACGTGGTCGACGCTTCCGGAGCCGTCGAGATCGTCTCGTAGGAGCCGGTCACCACGATCTCCTCGCTCACCGAGGCACTGGTGAGGTCGGCGTCCAGCCGGGTGGCCTGAGCGGCCGAAATCTTGACGGACCGCTTCGGGTTCGAGAACCCTTCCAGCTCGAAGCTGATCTCGTACTCGCCCGGAGGCAAGAGCGGAATGTTGTACTCACCGGTCTCACTGGTGACGGCGTTGCGCGTTCCCTGCAGATTCTCTGAGGAGACGGTCACCGTCACCCCCGGCAAGGCCTCGCCCTCGGCTGACGTGACCTTGCCCGAGATCGTGCCCGTCGGAATCTGGGCGAGCATCGGGAGCGCCGTCAGCAGAAGAGCAAGGCCCAGGCTCAGGACCAAAGCTCTGGATTTCATCAAACAACTCCTTTCCTCAATTGAGCTCTCCACACGGAGAAGCAGATAGGGATCAAGAACAAGAAGAAGACGGGGCAATTGTCATGCCGTATTCGCCGCTCTGTCAACTCTCTCAAAAATTCCTGTCTTTGCAGGAAGTTGGCAGCGTTCTGCCCCCCGTGTGAGCACCTCGGGAAGTCCAAGAAATTGGTTTGAGATCAGAAAATTGGATCGATCTGGACGGGAATTTGGATCAGCCTCAGGAGGAGCCCCAGAGATCGCGCAGCGTGGCCGCCACGTCGGCGCGCAGCGAGGGCGGTGTATAGACGCGATAGCGGTCGATCCGCGCCAGGTGCCGGATGAAGTGGCTGGCCTCTTCCATCGGTTCGAGCGAGCCGTCGAAACGGCGCACCAGGACCCGGCTGCTGCGCATTCGATGCGGGTCCTTGGCCGAGTTGGAGATCAGCAGGCGGCCGGCGCCGAAGCGCGAGATCAGCTCCGGCAGCAGGGCCTCGAAGCGCTCTTTGTCCTCGCGCGACAGGTGCTCGCGCGTCTCGAAGGCCACCGGGAAGTGGTCGCGCTCGACCACCGCCCGCGCGTGCAGGCTCCCCGCCTGGCGCAGGTCCGTCCAGACCGACACGTCGTCCTGCCGCAGGAAGGCTTCGGGCTCGCACGCCCAGCGCCGTCCGTTCTCCAGCAGCCACTGGTTGAGGTGGAGCTCGAGCGCCTTGCCGGTCGCGTTGAAATAGACTTGCGTGAACATGTAGTAGCGGGCCATCACCAGGGCTTCGAGCGCGTGGACGCCCCCCTCGTCCACGCCGATCCCCCAGGTGGCGGTCTCCGGGTCCTCGATCGGCTGCATGGTGTCGAGCAGCCGCTCCAGGTCATAGCTGCCGTAGCGCACCCCGCAATAGAGGCTGTCGCGCAGGAGGTAATCCATCTTGTCGACGTCGAGCTCGCCCGAGATGATGCGGGCGAGCAGGTACTCGGTGGAGCCGCCGCCGCCGGCCAGGAGGCGGACCACGTCGGCCGGCTCGAGGCCGTCGCCATGGCGCGCGAAGATCTCGCCGATCTCGGGCAAGGCCAGGAGGCGCCGGGTCATCTCCTCGTGGTCGATCCCTCCCTCGAACAGCTCTTCGGCCGAGTGGCTGAACGGGGCGTGCCCCACGTCGTGGAGGAGGGCGGCGGCGCGCACCAGCCGCCGCTCGCGGCTGCGGGTCCCCGGCGGAAGAAGCCCCGCGCTCTTGGCGCAGAGCGCGTCGTAGACGCGGCCGGCGAGGTGCATGGCGCCCAGCACGTGGCTGAACCGGCTGTGCTCGGCGCCGGGGAAGACCAGGAACGCGAAGCCGAGCTGATGGATGAACCGCAGCCGCTGCACCGGGCGGCTGTTGATCAGCGCCGACTCCAGGGCATCGGCGCGGATGAACCCGTGCACGGGATCGCGGAGCGACAGGGGGGCGGTGAGCGCGTCCGGCAAGGGTCGGGAAGGTCAGTTCAGGTGCGAACGGTCCGCCAGGTGACGGTAGGGGCGCAGCTGATCCACCACCTGCTTGCGGCTGCGCAGGATCGACAGGACGGACAGGCCGCGCTCCGGCAGCGATTCGACCAGAAGCTGGAGCTTGCGGAGCACCGGTACGTCGATCTCCGCGGCGATGCGGTTGACCAGCTCCTCGAATGGGCTCTCCTCGCACTCCTCGATCTCGTCGCTCCCCAGGGGGAAGCTCTCGCCGAGCTCGGCGGCCAGGGAGCGGACGTTCGTGAGGATCGACTCGCGCACCACGACGATGCCGGCGTCGCGCTCGTTGAGCCAGGGCTCGGCGACCGGCCGGACCACCGCCTGCCGGTAGGGCTCGCCGGCACACTCGCGCTCCAGCTCGAAGCGGAAGTCGCCGTACAGGAGGACGTTGGCGCTGCCGTCGGGAAGCTCCTCGATGTCCATCAGCCGCCCGGCGGTTCCCCCGGGAAAGATCTCGGGATTTCCCTCGTAGCTCTGCACCCAGCCCGGCTTCAAGAGAACCACGCCGATCCAGCGGCTCTCCTCGTCGCGCTCCTCGAGATCGCGGAGGAGCCGGCAATAGCGCGGCTCGCTCACGTGGAGCCGGAGCTCGGTGCGTGGAAAGTGCACGACGTCGGGCAGCGGAAAGAGAGGAAGAAGGGTCTCCTCGCTCATGAGGAGAATGATACACCGAGGGTACAATCCATCTTCATGCGCCACCCCCTCGCCCTGCTTGCCGCCATCCTCTTCTTCGCTCTCCCTCTGTCTTCCTGGCAGGACCCGATCGCGCAGGGGGATGCGGCCTGGAGCCGGCGCGCCCAGGGGCAGCAGGGGGGACGGCCGCAGCCCGGGCCGATCGACGAGGCGATCGCCGCGTACGACCGGGCGCTCCGGGCCGATCCGGCGAATCTGGACGCCGCCTGGAAGCTCCTGCGCGCGCTCCATTTCAAAGGGGAGTACGTGGCCCGCACACGCGAGGAGAAGCAGAAAATCTTCGCCCGCGGGCGCGACGTGGCCGAGGCCGCCCTCGACCGCATCGGCCAGCGCGTCGGCGGCAGGGAAAAGATGGACGACCTGTCCGCGAAGGCGGCGGCCAAGGCCCTGGCGGGAATCCCCCAGGCGCGGCCGATCCATCTGTGGGCCGCGGCCCACTGGGGGCTCTGGGGAGACAGCTTCGGCCGCCTCGCCGCGGCGCGCCAGGGAGTGGGAGACCGCGTCCGGCGCTCGGCCGAGATCCTCATCGCGCTCGACGAGACCTATGA